>CAMWLE010000013.1 GCA_947175015.1 uncultured bacterium | reverse complement strand
GGAAAACTGCCGAAAAAAGGCGATAAAGAACGGATATGATGCAGATTTAAAGCACAGTGATTTCAGAGACTTAAGCTGTTGGGCGGGCCAACGATTTGACTGTGTGGCCAGCACAGGCAATTCCCTTCCCCATGTGGACAATAATGACTTTTTCAAAGCCCTGGAGCAAATGGATTCTCTTGTAAAGGCAGGCGGTTATCTATATCTTGATATCCGGAACTGGGACAGAATCTTAAGAGAGCGGAACCGCTTTTATCTATATAATCCCATGTTTGATGGCGACACAAGGATTAACCTTATTCAGGTATGGGACTATCTTGGAGACATTGAAATGTCCTTCCATCTGCTCTATACCTTTGAAAAAGATAATAAAATTATCCAAAAGGAACAATTTGACGAACAATACTATCCTATCAAAAAGGAAGTCGTACTTGGCAAGCTAAAAAGCCTTGGATACAGCACAATGGAAGTAATGTGCTTCCCGGCATTTTTTGAGAACGTAAATTTAGACAAGGTGGAATGGTATTGTGTTATTGCAAAAAAGCCCCATGATACCTCTGCCGGATGACAGCATATCACTATCACATATTTATTTTTACAATCTATCATTATATATGCACCAAAAACCGTCATCCTTTCCACATGGAATCCATGAACAATAAAAGTGATGGCACAGATAAAGGAGAATTCAATGGAAAACTATACAGATGCAGCCGATTCACGCTTCGGTGATTTGAATGTATTAATAAAAGGAAAGTAGGTTCCATTCATTTGGGCGGAATATACATAGAATGTCTCCTAAAAGGGATGATATGCCGGATCATATCATGGAGGCATTGGACTATATCGCCAACCCGGAAGGCATAAATTATATTGATTATCGCTACATACCTGAAGATAATATTAACACCACAACATATGACCATTGGATGGAACAGTTTATTTCCGTGTTCAATTATCTGGATCAGAAGAAGCACGAGGTATAGAAAGCAGGAAAAATGAAAAAAATCTGGGAAGAATTAGAGCAAATTATCAAAGAAAAGTATCAAATTTCCGGTCAGGAATGGGTTCAGGTTGATGTAAGCAGCCGTGGAAAAATTCATACAACAATTGTCTCTGACAACAATATTCCCAAGTCAGAAATTCGCAGCCTGATCGAAGCACAGATAGCCGTATCTCAAGAAGAATACCACATAGGCTTTATTGATATTTTTTCCATAGAAAAGGCAAGTGAATATAAAATAGAAAAAAAGATAAAAAAAAGCGGCTTTTCCTCTTGGGCTGACGCCTTATACGTTGCAGAAGAAGAGCAAACCGGCTCCTCTGATATGCAGGTTATCAGCTTTTATTCCTACAAAGGCGGTGTAGGCAGAACAATCGCATTAATTGAAACTGCTTATCATCTGGCAAAAGCCGGTAAGAGAATTTTGCTTTTAGATCTTGATATAGAAGCACCCAGCCTTCACAATATTTTTGCGGAAAAAGTAAACCATCCAACCAATGGAGTCGAATATGGCATTGTTGAATATTTATATCGAAAAACCGTACAAAAGCAGGAAGATTCTTCTGTAAATCAGATTTTTTGCTCATTAGAGCTGCAAAATGTGCCGGGTGAAATATATTTGATTCCGGCATTGAAAAAATTGAATAAGAATTACATCTATCAGATCGAAAGACTGCAAACATTACATTTGCAGGAACAGGAAGCTTTCAAAGAAATATTTGATTATGTAAAACTTGTATTAAATGTAGATACCATTATGATTGATACCAGAGCAGACTTTAATAAATGGGGATCTTTATCATTACTTTCCCTGTCGGATCAAGTCATATTTATCGCATATGCAAACTCTGAGAATATAGAAGGATTAAATACTGCATTTGAATTATTGCATAATGCAGGAAAAAAAAGATATGCCGTTGCCATGTCAAAGGTCGTATCCTCCAAAGAAGGTTTGGCAAAAGCGAAAGCACTATTTTCTGATTTGAACATTCCGCAAGAGCAATTAATTCCCATTTTCTATAAGGAAGAAATTGCCTTGAGCCACCAATATCCTATTGTGTCTCAAAATGTTTTGGAAGCTTATTTTAAATTGTCCAGATATATTCTGGATAACGACCGTATCAGCAGGAACAGGGCATATCTGGCCAATGGAATGAAAGAACAATTGCTGCATCATTTATTTCTTCCGCAAAAACAGTTGGTTGCTCTGACAGATGTGGTAAATTTCAGCCGTCAAAAGGCATCTGCCATATTAAAATATACTTATCCCGAAGAATTATATGGCTTAGAAAATGTAACACGTAAAAAATTTGTGAGCATAAATCAGACATGGGTACCGATTCCGGTATATGTCTTTGCAAGTTTGGACAAGGAAGCAAATTATGAAACTCTGCTTACAGAAAAATGGGATGATATAGAAGAAGCAGGGATTCAACTGCTCAACATGGTCATTGCCAATTCCGAATCAACAGATAAAAATATCATTCCTGCCGGGACGAAGCGTATCAGCGAAATCCTTGCCTGCCTGAAAAAAGACGTTTCCGCAGCAAATGTTTTCGTGCCCGAAGATGAGGCCATTTCCCCTGATTCCGGAAATTATGATGCAGTATCTGAGCTGAGGATCATAGTGTCTGTCAGCGATAACGTTTTTACACAAAACCCCATGCAGGCCATGGAAAATATGCGCAATCTGATAACGAAATTCAATCAGGAAACTGAAAAAATACAATTCAAATTTGTTGTCAATGCAGCTGTATGGGATAAATACCAGAAATTCACCACAGGATTAAAAGGTAATATCCAGGAAATAAATGTCTGCCAAGAAGATATCCGCAAATTTCTCATGCTAAACCTGAACTTAGCAAAACTGCGCGCTTATCTGGAATATGTCAAAAGTATGCGGACAACTGCAGACGAAAGAGAACTGTTATATCGTTTTCATACTACCAGAGTGTCCCAGACTGAAATGATGGAAATCCTGGGACTTGTATTGGGAATCCGGCAAAATGTCAAAGTATACAGCAGTTCCGTTATGGCATATCTGTATCAGAAACTGCAAGAGAACCCAAGCTGGAAATATGACAGACTGTTGGACGCATTAAAAAATGCCGCCAAAAAAGAGCTGCTCCATATGGACAACGCATATTCCGACAGATTGCTTTCTTATGATAAACTTCGGGCAGAACTGGAAGCTTTATGAAGGCAGCAGCCCCATGTACCATGCCATAGCTTCCTGCTGTCTGACTATGCCTGAATCCAATACAGGCAAGCTGTCTCACTATGCCTGAATTCAATACAGGCAAGCCTTCTGACCTGACCACCATTATCATTTCTTCCATTGAACGAAGAAGGCTAAATATTATAACAATAACACGATTTTCGATTACCAACTCAAGCCCACAGTCCCGAATACTACATAGAGAAAGATATTTCTGCCCATATTAAGCAGACCATAGGTACAGACATGAATTTTTCTCCTACTCATATACCTCCAGTGAAAAAGTCAGATTCCGCATCTGCAAATGCACCACAATTGCATATGACATTTTCTAAAGGCTGCCATTATTTGAAAAATCGTATCTGCAGCCGCCGATACTGGGTGCTGGCGGCAGTATTACTTCTGCTGTTTGAGATTTGTTTGATACAGTGGGCAGGAACCTGGAAGATTTGGAAAGATAAAGTCAGTGTAATAGACAGCGACATCTGGATCGTGGACTCTTCTCTGGAATATGGAGAGTATTGCCTGGAATTCTCCCCCGCACACAACAGACTAAAATGTATCAACCTTGTATTATTGACACATGGAACGATACTTGGCGCTGGAGAGATGTCTGCTGCGATTACAAATGCAGACGCACAAGTGTTGTTTGAAACGGAAATTTCCTATAAGACAATCACTCCGGGACACTACTATCCTATAGAAATACCCTCCGACCTTCTTACTTCAGAAAGCAACTATTATTTACTCTTGAACCTTGGCAGGGATCAGGCTGGACTTTTTCCCTGTTTGCCTTTATGTAATTCTGGTGAAACAGGCCCGGAATTTTGCAGCCTGACCCTGAACGGGCAAAAATATGATTCTCAACCTCTGTTAAAATATGTCTACGAGACAATTTCATGGGAAGCTATTCTTTTCAGGATCTTGCTATTGACGCTGACATTCTTAGGAATGGCAATCGGCCTCCCAGAGAATCCTAAGATACGCAGAACGGCAGGCGCATTCCTTTTTCTTCTGGCACCATATTGTCTTGGAATTCAGTTGGAGTTGATTTTCACCAACTTTGAACTGCTGCTGCCCCATGCCATGCGATGGAATATATACATAATGTACCTGTTTGAAATAATATTGCTGCTGTGTACCCAATCCTTCCGTCACAGTATCTCTATCAGCAGCGGGTTATTAACCATTCTGTATTCCATAAATTATTATGTGCTGTCTTACCGAGGGGTACCTGTGCGCATCAATGACATCTATGCCGCTGAAACCGCTGCCAAAGTCATCGGCAACTATGACCTGCGTCCAGACAGCCAAATGGCGCTCTGTTGGTGCATTTGTATTATGTTTCTGGTATTCAGTATGCAAACCGGCGTGAAGCGTAAGAATAAACGGCAAATTTGGAGAATAATGCCATTGGCCGCCGGCATCCTCCTGGCAATGGGATGCAGACATCTATTGGTTGATACCAATTTTCTTGTGGACAGACAGTTTAAAGCAGACAGCAGTTGGGAGTTGAACTTGAATTACCAATATGACGGCTTCCTGGTAGCCAGCCTGATTGATATTCGTATCCAGTCGGCTCAAATTGCCATGCCCACAGGATATTCTATAGAAAAAGCGGAAACGCTGTTAACCAATGCCCAGGCAAGTTGGGAGGGTTACATCGCAGAAGATCCTCCGCATATTATTTTGGTCATGAATGAAAGCTTTTCCGACTTGCGGGTACTTGGCAATCTTCAGATTAGTGAAGAAAATCTGCCGTTTTTCTACAGCCTCAAGGAGAACACCATTCGCGGTTATGTAAATGCCTCTATTTTGGGCGGCGGCACTGCAACGTCTGAATTTGAAGTATTTACGGGATGCAGCATGGGATTGTTATCCTCCGCCTTTACTCCCTATCAACAGTGCATTACGACAAAAATGCCCTCTCTGATATCCAATTTAAAAGAGGCTGGTTACACAACCTATTCCATTCATCCTGAAAACCGTGAGAACTGGAACCGCAACAGAGTATATCAATATTTGGGCTTTGACCATAGCCTGTGGATGGAAGATTTCCAGGGCGCACCAACTCTACATATGGGGGCCACAGATGCCGCCACCTACGAGAAGGTCATAGAAATATTTGAAAACCGTCAGACAGACGAAAAAATGTTCCTGTTCGATCTGACCATGCAGAACCATGGCGGATATATTGTGCGGGATGCAGATATCACGGTTACTTCGGTGAACGCGGAATCCGACCAGGCAAATCTCTATCTGTCTCTGATCCGCGAATCGGACAGAGATCTGGAAATTCTGATAAATTATTTTGCCGACCAGAAGGAGCCGGTAATCATCTGCATGTACGGTGACCACCAGCCGAAACTGGAGGATTCCTTTTATGAGAGCATCTATGACCGGACAGAAGGGCTGACGAAAAGGGATATGGTGCTGAATAAATACAAAACCCCATTTCTTATCTGGGCAAATTATGACATTCCTGAACAAGAAGGAATAGAGATTGGCATGAGCTATCTGGGCGCAATGCTGATGGATATTGCCGGGGTCCCCGCTTCCCCTTACTTTCACTTCCTGCAGCAGTATATGCAGAAATATCCTGTCGTCACAGTAAATGGATACACCGACCGAAATGGGAATCATTATGACTGGTCTATAGACAATTCCGACTTATCGGAATACAGAATTTTACAATATCATTATCTCTTTGATGACGAAATGTTGGAGTGGGGCTATTAATAGACTCCCTTTTCAGAATTGTGTACTCATGAAAAACGAGCTTATAAATATACATTGCAAACAGCAGGCAAACAATTTATAATCAAGTATATAAATCGAAGTTTACAGGAGGGATTATAAATGTTTGAAGGCAAAAAACATGATGGTGTATCTCCAATCATTTTTGAAAAAGGAAAAAACACAATAGAATTAAGGACACAATTTCACCAGCTTTGGGATTATCTCGTTCCGTCATCAGGGAGAGCAGAAACCGCACAAGGCGAGATTATTCGCATCGCAGGAAGAGTTCAACATGAGATGTTGGATAACGGGTGTATGAATTGGAATGAAGATTTCAACAAAATGTTGAAAATCATTGTAAAATATGCTGAACTTGAAGATAAAAATCAATACCCCCATGATGTGAAAGCAGCAAAAAGAATTACCAACACTTTAATGAAATGTGGTAAACAGGGAATATGCAGCGAAAACTGGTGCGAAGCATTGTGTCAATGGGCAGTTAAATGGGTGTCGCAAAATCCAAATGTTATTGCGCCGTTAGAAGCAGATTATAATCAATAACTTCGGGAATATCTACACAGCCTCTCTTTTGTATCCTGAAAAATCTGCAAAAGCGTCCGCATTGCCTTATCCTTCCGTGAAAAGAAACTGCCTGAGCAATTAGGCTCAGGCAGTACATTTCTTTTTTGTTTTCATTAACTATAACTTATCACGCATCTGCCACATTGACAACTGCTTTCCTGCCCTTTTCTGCACTTGTATCTTCTCATGAATATTAGTATTATACAAGTTATAGAGGTCTGGCAGCCTTCACAGCAGAAACACAGCACAAAAACATTCCCTTAACACACCATAATCTTCGTCCATTCCTTCTCCCCGGCCCTCTGAACCAGTACCTCTCCATATGGTGCTTCGTAACCGGCATGAGCCAGTTTTCCGCACACAGTACCATCCCCCTTTACTTCAAAATGATACTGATGATATCTGCCTTCTCTATATGCGAAATCCTCACCATTATCCAGATAATGCTCCCAGCTTCCCTCACCGGGGTAAATTTCCAGATACAATTTATCCACAGGCTTCTCACCCACATAAGACTGGGATTCCATGACAGGCAGAATACTCCCCGCCCTGACATAAATAGGGCAGCAATCCAAAGGCGCATCCCGTACAAACCATACCGGTCCTTCCAGCTTCTCCTGTGTCCAATAATCATACCAGATACCTTCCGGCAAATATACCATCCGCTTTGTCATGCCCGGATTCACTACCGGCGCTGCCAGGATACTGCTCCCCAGCATAAATTCATCATTGCATACCTTTGCCGTCTCATCCTTCTCATAATGGAACACCAAAGGCCGCATAATGGGTGCTCCCGTTCGCTCTTCTTCATAAAACAAATCATAGATATACGGTATCCAGCGATAACGCAGCTTCACATACTTGCGGTAAATCTCCAGCACTTCCCTGCCAAACTGCCATGGCTCCTGCCTTCTGCTGCCTGCCGCGGAATGGTTCCTGAAAAGCGGAGAAAAACATCCTACCTGAACCCATCTTGCCATAAGCTCTGGCGTGGTATCCGCTCCAAATCCTCCCACATCCGTACCCACAAACGGCATACCGGACAACCCCAAATTACATAATTGGGGAATTGCCATCTGCAAATGCCCCCACATACTTGTATTATCTCCCGTCCAGGCAGTAGTATATTTCTGACTTCCGGCATAACATGCTCTTGTAATCACAAAAGGTCTGCGCCCATCCAGCTTTTTCAATCCTTCATAAGCCGCCTTCGCCATCAGATGCCCATATACATTGTGCATTTCCTTATGGCTGGCCTCCCTGCCCTCATCCGTAAATACCACATCCTCCGGCAGAGGGCCGCGGAAACTGGCCGGTTCATTCATATCATTCCATATGCCCCTGACACCCTTTTCCAATAAGAAACCCTGATGATTGCCCCACCATGCTCTGACCTTGGAATTTCCGAAATCCGGAAATACTGCCTCTCCCGGCCATACCACATTGGAATAGACTTCTCCCTCTGTTGTCCTTGCAAAAAATCCTTCCCGTACACCTTCTTCATACACAGAATATCCCTTTTCCACCTTCACACCAGGGTCATTGATCACCACCGGCTTAAAGCCCTTCTTGGATAATCTGTCCAAAAATGCCTTTGCATCGTTATGATACCGCTTCTCATTCCAGGTAAATACCTTATAATCCTGCATATAGTCAATGTCAAAATGAATCACATCGCATGGAATATCGTTTTCCCGCATGGAAGCCGCCACTTCCTCCACATCTTCCTGTGTCACATATCCCCAGCGGGACTGATGATATCCCAGGGTCCACTTCTGAGGCAGAGGACAGGTTCCTGTAAGATAAGTATAACCTTGCAGCACTTCCGCCAGAGACTCGCCTGCAATATAGTAATAATCCACATTGCCGCCATCGGCGCCAAACCAATAATAATCCTCAGATTCCTGTCCCATGTTGAAATAACTCTTGAAGGTGTTGTCCAGAAAAATGCCATACACAAATTCCTTCCCCAGCGCAATGAAAAACGGAATGGATTTATACAATGCTTTAAAAGTATCCACTTGAGGGTTTGGATTATCCGTATTCCACATTTCATAATCATAATTTCGTTTATCAAGGAATCCTGTTTTATCTCCCAGACCATAAAAGTGTGTAGAAGCCTCCAGCTTCTTCACTATCTCAAAAGCGTGCTCCTGCCCCTGCTCCCCGGCGGAATGACCTTCTTCTTCCAGAAGCTTTACTACCTCCGGGCTGACCCGCTGAAGCGGTTCACGCTCTCCTCTGTAATCCCCGCAGACCTCCATCCCGTTCCTGTCATAAAAGTCCACATAAAAGCCATCGCTGACTCTCGCGGATATCTCTCCTGTGTCAATCCACAAGCCGTCCGCCTCCCGATGCACCCTGATCGTCACCGGGACAGTTTTCTCACCTTCTATGGCTTTAGAATCCGGCCTTGTACCATCTTTACTATAAAATATATGAATGATATATGGTGTCACAACCTTCATCTGTGCTTTTTGGCCCTCGAAGTCCAATGCAATTTCCTGACCATTCACCACATATCCTGTCAACTTGCCCAATTTCATTACTTCACCTCTTCCTACAATATCAATCCGCCCACTTTTCGGAAATCTCCATCCATCACCCGATAGTCAGCTTCCACCCTGCCATATTCTGACGGAGAAATTGCCGTATGAATATATAGCGCCGCCATCCCCATGCGCTTCGCCCCTGCAATATCCGCAGCCTCATCATTGCCAATCATAATGCACTCTGCCGGCTTCAACCCATACGTTTTTATCAATTTACCGAAGAACATAGGAGAAGGCTTCTTACACCCCTGTTCCGAGGACAGGAAAATACCGTCAAAATACTTGGTAAGTCCCAACATTTCAATTTCAGGCCTTGTAAAATCCGCCTGTGCATTGGATAAGAGATACACCCCTTTACCGCGCCGCCGCAATTCCTCCAAAAGCTCTTTCACGCCATCATAGACACGAATATATTCTCTGGAAAGCGCCCGAAACGTAATCGCCGTCAACTTTGCCTGTGCACTGTCACAAAGTATGCCTTTCTCATGATACAAATCGGAGAATATTTTAGTCAAATCCGGCTCGGCATTCTCCTGTAATTCCTGAGACATAGCTTTGGTACAGGAAGCAACCCTTTCCTTCTCTGCCCTTTCCAACCTGCGAAAAGTATGCCGCAGCTCATCTGGACTATACTCTGCTCCCATCGCCCAATAAATCTCACTCATTTTCTCCCAAAGCCGGGGACTTTCCTCATCTGTCCTAATATCTGCCAAAGTTCCATAAAAATCAAAAACGTAATTTCGATACATACTTTTTCTCCTGAGACTTTCCTTTGAAATACTGCCTGAGCCAACGAATATCCTTTGTCTCAATAACACCCAAAAGGTATAATTTCCATACACTTCCCCTCATGCAGCGTTTTTTGCACAGATTGTTTCTGCCGTCGTTGACAGCATCAGGAAGTGCATAATTATTTGCCTCTACGAACCTTCAACTCCTCAGTGCGTCATATACCCTAAGCATTTCCCCCACACTCCAGGCCTGTGCAAAGCATCCCTTGGAAGACACCGGATTTGTCCCATCGTAAATCTCCGGAAGCTGACCGATACAGCCTTCCCGCAATGCAGCTTCCATACTTTCAAGCTGCTTGCTTACAAGCTCCTTAGCCTCTGCGGAATAACCATTTACCTTTAAATAAGCAAGATAATAACCTCCTAACGGAAATACCCACACAGTTCCCTGATGGTAGGCCAAATCCCGTTCTAACTGCGGGCCGCCATAATAAGGATGAAATTCTTCGTCTTCCGGAGCCAGCGTCCGCAGTCCATAAGGTGTATACAACTTGCGGAATACCACATCCACTACCTGTCTCTCCTGTTCGGGTGAAAGTACGGAGAAAGGCAGCGACACCGCCCATATCTGGTTACAGCGTATCTGGCAATCCGCTTTGGTTCCTGACAATACATCTTTCAGGCATCCTGCCTCTTCATTCCAAAACTTCCCAAAGCTTTCCTTCACTTTAGCGGCCAATCCCTCATAATCCCTGTCATCCTCCAAACCGAACTGTTTGAATTCCTTCATAATACACAGGGCGTTATACCAATACGCATTGATTTCCACAGGCTTTCCATGCCTTGGTGTGGGCAGAATATCCCCCACACGCACATCCATCCATGTCACCTGATCATACCCCTGACCCGCGGCAATCAATCCGTCTTCATCCATCTTAATGCCATAATCCGTTCCCTTACTATACCAGTCAATAATCTGAGCCATGGTGTCATACATGCTTTTCACAAAGACACCATCTTTTGTTTTCCGATAATATTCATATATTGCCAGAATAAACAACAACGCCGCATCCACCGTATTATATCCTGGCGCTTCCTTACCCTCCGGAAATAGATTCGGCATCAATCCCTTTTTGCAATAAGTTCTGAATGTCTGCAAGATACTCTGGGCCGTCTTGTATTGGTGCGTTGCCAGACAACAGCCATTGAGAGCAATCATGGTATCCCGTCCCCAATCCTCAAAAAAAGGAAAACCTGCCAGCAATGTCTTGTTTGCGGTGGACGCCCGATAGGATACAAACTGCCCGGCGCTTTTCGCTAACACACTGGCCACCCCTTCCTGAAACCCTGCCTGCTCTGCCAACGCTTTCCTGGTTCGTTCACTGTCATGAAACATTTCTTCTATATTGGGAAGCTTTGCCGCCATTCCGTACACCAGCTCCAACACCTTCTCTTCACCGGAAGGTATGGTAAGGAATACACAATGATTTACCATAGTACATCCCTTTTCCCTTCTTCCATCACAGGCATCATAGGCATAATACAGATCCTCATAAAATATCGGCGGAATCTCTCTCCATTCCCCATTGGTTTTAAAATGAAGCTTATGTCCATTAGAAGCAATGCTGTGGTCTTCCATGACAAACTTCTGTTCTCTGGAAAGCGGGGCGCCTTTAGGTACAAACTGCAGATGGGGCAGCACTTCCAATGTCACATCTTTTCCTGAGCGATTTCTAATCTGATAGGAGATACCTACTGCATTGATTCCCTGCATCAGTACAAGACTTTTTTCTACCTCCACACCTTTTACCAGATATCGCCACCTTGGATAGTCTTCATAGGAGAACTCCGTCTGATATAGATAGCCTTCTTCTCTTCTCCCATCGTTGTGTTCCGGATGCTCTGTTTCCATTCCACCGACTCCACATTCATTTCCCCGCAATTCCCGGCTCGCATAATTCTGGCTGGAAATATGTACTTTTTCATCTCCAAAACACAATAATTCTTCCAACCTGTGAATCATATTGTAGCGGTGATTGGGGGATTTTACACACGCCATCAGCACCGCATGGTCATTTCTGCCGCAAGAACCAATCATTGTAAGAGAGGAAAATCCCCCCAAACCGTTGGTCATCAGGTAACAATTCTCTTCTCCACGCTCAAATGTCTTCCAGTCCTGTTTTCCATAGATAAATTTCATCCTTCCACCTCTCTCCCGCCCAGCGAGCCTCTATTTGGAGCATTTCTTTATATTTTTACCTCATCACTGCCTGGAATATTCTCACCTTCCATTGCATCCTTATCACTGCCCGGCATATTCTCACCTTCCATTGCATCCTTATCACTGCCTGGCAAATTCTCATCTTCTGTTACATCCTCGTCTGCCTCTTCTCTCTCCTGCCCGTTCAGCCGGAAACTAATCTTTGTCAGACGATATATTTCATCCGTCACTTCCTGGGACAACATACCTTCTTCCATTCTCCATACCCAGTTTCCTCCCAGAGTAGAAGGCTTGTTGATTCTCGCCTCCTGTCCCAGGCCAAGATAATCCTGCAGGGGAGTAATACAGGTGTCCGCCGCACTCATCATGGCAAGCCGCACAAAATCACGATACTTTTCCTCTGCCGGCCCATCCTCTTTATCCATATATTCTGCCGCGTAAGCTCTGACTTCCTCATCCAGCTCTTGATACCACTGCACCAAAGTCTCGTTGTCATGGGTTCCCGTATAGACCACACAATTCTTATCATAACTATGAGGCAAATAACCCGTATCCTCGCCCGGAACAAAAGCAAATTCCAACACCTTCATCCCCGGATACCCGCTATCCTTCAACAGCTTATGCACAGACGGCGTCTGCAGCCCCAGGTCTTCCGCAATAATCTCCTTTTCCCCCAGTCTCCGCTGCAATGCCTGGAACAATTCCATACCGGGCCCTTTTTCCCAATGCCCGTTCAATGCGGTCTTCTCCCCATAAGGAATACTGTAATACTCATCGAATCCTCTGAAATGGTCAATCCTTACCACATCATACATCCGGAAACACTGCTCCATGCGCCTGCACCACCATTCATATCCTGTCTGCTTGTGGAACTCCCAGCGATACAGCGGATTTCCCCAGAGCTGTCCTGTGACGGAAAAAGCATCCGGCGGACAACCGGCCACCGCAACAGGCTGATACTCAGAATCAAATTGGAACATCTCCGGATGAGACCAGGCATCTGCCGAATCAAAAGCCACATAAATAGGAATATCCCCCACGATGCGAATGCCCTGCCCATTGGCATATGTCTTCAATTTCTCCCACTGGACATGGAATTGAAATTGAATATACTTATAAAATTCTATATCAAAATAGCATTCCCTTCTATAATAATCCAATGCAAAGCCCCATCGCTTCCTGATATCCTCCGCCCACTCGCTCCATGACTTTCCATCAAAACATTGTTTTACCGCCATAAAAAGTGCATAATCATCCAGCCATGAAGCATTCTCCTGCGCAAAACGGACAAACTCCGGATTATGAGAAATATCACTGCGTTCATAAGCCAGGCGAAGGAGCCCAAAACGCTGCTGATACAGCTTTCCATAATCAATATACATCGGATCACTTCCGAAATCACATTGATCACATTCCTCTTTTGTCAACACACCTTCCTCGATCAAAGCCTCCAAATCAATAAAATAAGGATTCCCCGCAAAAGAGGAGAAGGACTGGTAAGGAGAATCTCCATAGCTGGTGGGAGATAGCGGCAAAATCTGCCAGTAACTCTGTCCTGCCTCCTTACATTTATCAATAAAATCATATGCCTCCCTGGAAAAGCAGCCAATGCCATACTTTGACGGCAGGCTGGCCACCGGAAGCAAAATACCGCTTGCTCTGTTCATATATCCACCTCTCCGCCCGCCCCCCCGACGGGCATTTATTTCATCCTGATTAACAAGTACTATTCCTTCAAATCTGTCACCGCGCCGACAATACCTCTTACACCCTTAGAGAACCTTCATTCCTTTCACACTTTCTAACATACCGCCAACAGAAGCACATACACACCCCCTCTTATACTGGCTTAGAATTTCTTTGTACACCTTCCCAGCATCATCCCGCTATGAGCCGCTACCAGAACACCTTTTTCGGCTTCTGCAACCTCCTTACGGCAATCCGCTGTTTTACCGTCTACCAGAATTTGCCATTTCCCTTTATCCAATTTCATGTTATACTCCTGGTCACCCACATTATAAATCACGCACAGCTCATCCCAGCCTGCACACTCTGCCGTAACCCGATCTGCCTCCCCACCGGCAGCTCTGTTATCCACCAGGAAAGAAACCACGCCTTCTCCATGAATTGCTTTCTCTTTGATACGTTCTGCCGCCGAAGCGGATTTATCACATAGTCCAGGCAATTGCTTTCTCAGCCTGATCAACCCTTTATAATAATCCACCAACTCCGCATATTCCACTGTCCGATGCCATGCAAGCATATTAAGCTCCGGTGACGAACAATAACTATTGCCTTCTCCCAGCTTTGTCCGTCCGAATTCTTCTCCCGCCTGCATAAACAACCTTCCCTGACAAGTAAAATATATAAAAGCAGCAAGTTTATTGGCCGCCATAACATCTTCATTTCGCTCCAAGAAATTCGGTTTATCGCACATAGACAATACCAGCTTATCCCACAAGGTAAAATTATCGTGAGCAGATACATAATTGATAATCTGAGCACAGCTTTTAGGACAGAACTCTGCTCCGCCATTCCGCCAGCCAGTGACAGCATTCAAAAGCAATGATTCCAGTCCGCGCTTTCCATTGACAGCACCCGGCTCCTCACCAATAAACGCATCTCCTTTGATTAAATCTCTGGTATTATCACAGAATATTCCAATCCCATCGTCCAGATAGCAAGTGTTTTCCTTCAATGCTGCTCTTGTCCCTTGTTCCATGGGTGAACTGTCCGCACTCCAAGGCTCTCCATACAGCAATTTTTCTCCTTTTCCAAAGGCCTCATCCAGTTCCTTCCAAATTCGATTCATCAGCTCCACCGTCAGCAGCCCCATCAAGTCAAAACGAAAACCGTCAATATGATACTCCCTGGCCCAATACATAACAGAATCAGCGATATAATTATCCACCATTCCCCTGCCTGCTGCCACATCATTTCCACATGCGGACCCATCGGTAAGGCTTCCGTCCTTTTTATGACGGTAGTAGTATCCCGGCACCATTCTCTGTAGCCAGGAATCCCCACTGTAGGTATGATTATATACCACATCCATAACCACCCGAATCCCATTGGCATGGAATGCCTGTATCATCTCCTTACATTCCCGAATTCTGACCGTACCATCTGTCACATCCGTGGCATAAGAACCTTCCGGCACATTATAATTCAGCGGATCATATCCCCAATTAAACTGCTTCGCGTCCCCGGCCTCATCCACGGAAGCATAGTCAAAAAACGGCAGCAATTGTACATGGGTCACTCCCAATTCTTTTAAATACTTCATGCAAGTAGAATATTCCCCATTGGTATCATCAAACGTAAATGCCTTATATTTTCCCCGATACTTCTCGGGCACACCGCTTTGGGCATCATAGGAAAAATCCTTAATATGCAGTTCATAAATAATCTGCTCTCCCTGTGCCGGAGGAGCAACATCTGCCTCAAAACCCGGCGGATTCGTCAGACGCAAATCCACCACCATACTTCTGGCCCCATTGCAGCCGCAGCCTGTGGCATAGGGGTCCGCAGTACGAACTTTCTTCCCGTCCGCCTCTACCAGATAATCATAATACATTCCATGAAGATTTTCATCAAATACAATCTGCCAGATACCCTTCTCTTCCCGTCGAAGGGCTTTGGTCTGCCAGACCCCAGAAACATTATCTTTGTAAAGGCATAACTCTACCCTTTTGGCAAAAGGGCTCCATACTTTAAATATCGTTTTACCGTCTGTACATCTGGCCCCCAAGTCTTTTCCATCATATTGATACTTCTCACGAAAGGCCCTGCTGGTAAACATAGCATCGGAAATAGATTTATTATCCCTCAAATCAATCACCCCCAAACAAAATTCAACCATCTATTCCACATACATTATAGCAGCAAAATGATGATTTTGGTATATTGAAAAGGGCAACTGCAAAATAAATCTCCCATTTCGCGAAAATATTCTGCAGCCGCCCTTACAATAACTCCTTATAACAATTTCTTCTTTACATACTAACCCTTCACTGCTCCTGATACCCCTTCCACATAACACTTCTGTGTCAGCAGGAACAACAGGGAGATAGGAATGGATATCATTACACAGCCTGCATAGAACTGTGTATAATAATATTCCACAAACTCTTGCTCTAACATGGTCCATAGGCCGATTGCTATGGTATAATATGAGGAATCGTTCCCCAGAATCACCTTTGCAAAAATATAATCCACCCAAGGTCCCATAAATGCTGTGATTAGAGTATAAGTAATAATAGGCTTAGACAAAGGAATGGTAATACGGATAAAGGTATCCCATTTTGATGCGCCGTCAATATAAGCCGCTTCATCAATGGTTTTGGGAATGGTGTCAAAAAATCCCTTCGCCATATAGAATCCCAATCCTGCACCGCCGGAATACACCAGCACCAATGCCACCTGCTTCAACAATCCTGTCTCCAAAAAACCAAGCCCTTTCAGGATATAATAAACAGCGATCATGGACATAAACCCAGGGAACATCCCCAGTATCAATGCTATATTCATGAACTTTTTGCGCATCTTAAAGCGCAGACGGCTCATAACATAAGAAACGCACAATACGAAAAATGCAGATAACACTGTGCTGAATATAGCAATGATTAATGTATTGGTAAACCATCTGGTAAAATTGATATTACTGTTGCCATGAAACAGATTGATATAATTATCCAGAGTAAATCCCCTTGGCCATATATAACTTTTGTAAGAACCGCTCTCAGCCCGGAAAGAGGTCAAAATGACATAAAAGATCGGCAGGACCCAGATAATGCTGAGTACGGTTAACAAAATATAGCAAAATATATTTGTAAACAATCTCTTTGCTCTCATTATTGGAACGCCCCCTCATCTTTATATGCGCCTGTGCGCCGATAAGTCAACAGTGACAAAACCGCAAGAATCACAAACACCAAAATACCGATAACGGCGCCTAAATTATAATCCTTCTGCGTAATCGTCAACCGGTACAGCCAGGTGACAAGCAAATCTGTCTTGCCCGCATAGTAATAATCCATGGAATCGGGTCCCCCGCCGGACAACAGATAGATCACGTTGAAATTGTTAATATTTCCGGTAAAGGAAGTGATTAGATTTGGTGTCATGACGAAAATCATATAAGGAAGCGTAATCTTCCTGAAAATCGTAGGCGCACCTGCACCGTCAATTTTAGCAGCCTCATATAACTCTGCGGGAATATTCTGCAAAATACCTGTTGTGGACAACATGGTAAACGGTACACCGATCCAGATATTAATACAGATAATCGTAATCTTGGCGTACAGAGGATTGGTAAAGAACGGAACAGATTCCGTAACTCCGATAATACCAAACTCCCTCAACAATACGTTCACCGGACCGTTTGCATTGAAGATGGTCCTCATACTCAGCAAGGTAACAAACTGAGGCACTGCCACGGACAATACAAACATAAATCTCCAGAATCCCTTTCCCTTCGTACCTTTCCGGTTAATCAAAAGCGCCAGCAGCATACCCAGAATAAAGCAACTGAATGTTGCAAATACCGCCCAAATCAGCGTCCAGGACAGTACCGGCCAGAAGGTATTGGCCAATTTACTTCCCTGAGAAAACATGGCCTTGAAATTCTCAAGCCCTACCCAGGAGAAAAGGTTTCCAGGCGGCTGATGTTCATGATCATAACTGGTAAAGGCAATCAATATCATGAAGATCAAGGGTACAATCGTGAAACATATAATTCCTATAATAGGAAATGCTAATAGAAATGCATGCAGATTCTCTTCTTTTAATGACTTGACATCATCCATAAAAGAAGGAATATTCATACCCCGTTCCTTCCGCACCTGTGTACAATACGCACTCTTCCCTGACATACATGCTACAAAGATAATCGCCACAGTCAGCACCAGCGTAATGACACCGTACAACAGGCAAAGCATAGAGTCGTCGCCCGCTGTATATTCATAATATCCTAATGCTTCATTAAATACTTCTCCCTGCTCCACAGTACCTAAAGTGATAAAATCACCCAGCGCACCGATACCAAAGGAAAACAGGTAAATAAAATATCCGATTTCCAACGCCAGGAAAATCAATCCTCTGATAATCTGCCGATTGACAAGATTTCCAAGGCCAAAGACAAAGAAGGAAATCTTTGTAATCATATTTCCGTTTTGAAATGCCTGTGGTATTCCGGCATCACTCGGCCTGCCGGAGACAGACTGAGTTTTTTTCTTCATAATTCCCATAGAAACCCCCTGCATTTTTATTTACTTGTGTTATGTTTCGTTTGCTACATTTTATTGTTTTGTATCATGATTGGCAGCAATGTCACAGCTCAGCTCTGCCAAAACTGTGACATTGTTGCCCCCAGGCTTTCATGCGAAATGGACAGCCCGTTGCATGGAGACTTACTGTGTCATTGCCTGCACAAAGGTATCCAACTTCTGCTGCACATTATCCTTGGTAATTTCCTTGCTCCTGATTTCTGTAGGAATGGTATTCGCATACGTCCAATACCTTGCGCTGAACACGGAATTTGCAGGCTGCGCCACACTTGCCGTATTAGATTCCAGGATTACAATTGCTGCCAGAGGATCTGCTACAATCGCTTCATTTGTACCTGCATTCAGATTACAAGGAATCTGTGCGGATAACTGATAACGCAGAAGCTGATTCTCTTCATTTCCAAGGAATGCTGCAAATGCCACTGCCGCACCCATATTCTGAGACTTCGCGTTTACACCGATACATTTGGAACCATAGAAGCCAAGAAGCTGATAATCTTTGCCATCCGGATTAAAGGTGGGAATCACTGCCATACCAAGGTCGTCACCTAAAATATCCTTATACAAATCATAGTTCCAGGAACCATCAAACCATACGCCCAGCCTGTGATCTCCTATAAGTTCGGTAACGGAAATTTCACCGTCATAAGCACATTTGGGATTGTTAATCAAATCGATCAGATAATTTGTAACTGCCACACCTGTCGCATTATTCCAGTCAACGCCCGCAGATACATCGTTTCCGTTCGGTCCGAAGACACTCAGGCCAGCGCCATAATAATAAGCTCCCAGCTTCCAACCGCCAGCAGACTCAAAATAGAAATTATACACATTGTCTGCTGTCTCCTTCGCCATTATCTTCTCCAGCGATGTAATGTCCGATTCACCCATAAGCGACTTGTCATAGAACATAAAAAATGTATTATGCGTGAATGGAATTGCATAAATGGAATCATCCACTGTAACTGTGGCAATTACGGCTTCGGAATTGGTCTCTTTTACCATGGTTTCGGTGCTTCCGCCAAGTTTTGCGATGGCTCCCGCTTCCACCAGAGACGGAAGCTGATCACTGGCAAACATGAATACATCTGCAGCCGCGCCCACATCCTTCAAGACAGATTCCTGACACTTATCCTCACCCACAATCTCTGTCACCCATGTGATGTTGTACTCCGGGTGCGCTTCCGCAAAGGCTTTCTGCTGCTGCTCAATGGTCCCTGTGTCTATCTGGTTCTGAGGGCACCATACCTTTAAAGTAACATCCGTAGCTGCCCCCCCCGTTTGGTTTCCGGAGCTCCCATCCTGCGATGTCCCAGGGTCGCTGCCGCATCCGGCCATACCAAAAACTGCCATGGATGCCATTAACAATGCAACTAAGATCTTTTTCATAAAAATACCTCCTTTAGAATTTTTTAATTGTTTCTTTAAGTTTCGCTCTGTTTGAATATTACCATGACTTACAGATATTGTCAACGCCATTTTTATGCACTTTTACTTTATTATATCCTATTTTTCATCATAATTGTGCATATTGTACACATAATCGAAATGATTCCGAAACTTTTTCGCGAAACTTCATTTCATTTGTTTCGAGTCTTTGCCTCAATGTGTCATGGCTAATCCCATAATATTTTATATTCCGCACATGCACCTCTTATGAATCGCACAGTCACTTCTTTGTCATCACTTTGGGTTCCTGTTTTACAACGCATAAAACAATCCCGGCAACTCATGATGTTACTTTGTGGAAGTTTCGATAGCAACCTTGTTTTTCAAGTTATATTTTGCTATAATAATGTTCATCATCACTATTTTTCTTGTCATTTTTAACAAAAATTGCAGGGGGCTCGTCATGGCTACTATCAATGATATTGCGGCAAAATTAGGAATATCCAAAAGCACTGTTTCCAAAGGCCTGAACAATGCCAATGATGTAAGTGAGGAAACGCGAAAAAAAATACTGGAAGCAGCGGTAGAATTGGGGTATATCAACAAACGTCAGCAGAAAAAATCCAAAAAACTCTGTATTTTGATCGAAAATATGGATTTTGACACGCCAAATCAATTTGGTCACGACATTGTATTGGGTTTCAAACAGATGGCAGAGCCTGATGGCTGGTCAGTGGATATTATCCCTATCAACATGGATTTCCAGAAACTCACGCCATATGATATTTTTATGATGCAGGGCGGTTATCAGGCGGCTTTTATTCTGGGGATGTCCCTTCTGGACCCCTGGATGCACGAACTACGTACTTCCGCTGTTCCTACTGTACTCTATGATAACTATATTAAGAACAACCCCAATATTGCCTCCATAGGCTGTGACAGTCAGGAAGGTTTTGAGTTGGCGGTAAAACATCTGATGCAGCTTGGGCATAAAAAAATAGGGCTCATATCCGGACCTTTGGATTCCTATATCTTGCAGGCCAGATATCAGGCTTATCTCAATGCCTTATCAAAATATGGCCTGGAAATCAATGAAAATTATATTGGTCTGGGATATTATGTGGCAGAGTCTACAAGAAAATATATTCCGAAGCTCACTGGTGAGGGGGTGACTGCCATACTTTTCTCTCATGATGTTCGTGCCATTTCCGCCATGACCGAATGCAAGGACAGAGGTTTGCGGATTCCTGAGGATATCAGCATCATAGGATTTGATGATCTGCCCATGACTGCTTACACGGTTCCTCCTCTCACCACAATCCGACAGGACAGGATTGCCTTGGGAAAATGTGGTTTCTATGCACTTTCCTGTCTGCTCAACCAAGTAACAATTGGCTCCATTCTGCTGCGCGCCCCACTGATTGTCAGGAATTCCACCGGCCCGGTACGTTGCTGAACGCCAAATTCCTCTATTCCATATTATAAATACGGCCTGATATCCGTAACCAGTTTTTCTTCCAGTCTGATCAGCCGTTTCGTAATGTCCTTGGATTTTTCATCAGCCGCTTGATATTGATTCAGGAACTTATTCAGGGACTTTACTCCCATGTTACAACCATCTGTTATCAAATTCGCAATGGTATGGTCTGATTCATCCATTGCCAACTTCACATTGGTTTTCATCCATGACATACCTTTGGCCATGGGATTCGGCTCCTTCCCCTCATCATGGTACTCGTCCAGAAGCTCCCGAATCTCTTCCTTCAATTTCATATGCTTGTCCCTGCAATCCGTCAAGCATTTCCTGAAGGTATCATCATGAACATAGTCCAGAACCTCATCAATTGCCTCAACCCCCATTTTAATTCCGGCATCACATTCTCTGAGCAGCCTTATGGTATCCTGTTCAATCATAGTTTTTCTACACTCCTTCTTGTATTCTATGATTCAGTATACCTCTTTTCCTTCTATTTATACCGCTTTCCTATATCTGTTATTTCCACTTGATTAAAATGACAACAAATTATTTTCAAACAGTACTTTAAGACCAAACTTTCTCTGGCGATCATCAAACTGAATGTTTATTGTATCTTCATTCATTTCTATAATGACACCTTTTCCGAATTTTTTATGATCCACAGTCAATCCTTCCTCAAGAGATTGATAATATTTTACAAATGCTGTCTGCTCATACTTCTTTTTCTTGTGATAATATGGTGGTAAAGAATCTGATTTCTCATCATAGTCCTCTGTAATTTGAATATGACTTTCGGATATTTTTCCCATATTTTCCAATAATTCACGACAGAAAGTTGAGTGTTTCTCCCACTGGAAAATGCAGAGAATATTCTTCGCCCTGGTAACGCCCACATAGAACAGCCGGCGGGCTTCCTCATAGTCTTCCCGTTCCCTGGAATCTATGGTTTTATAATTATCCGGTACACTTTCGGGAAATATGCCATCGGCCATATCCATCAAATAGACAGTATCATATTCCAAACCCTTGCTTGCATGAATTGTAGACAGGATAAATTTTGTATGATAGTCAATGGGTTTTTCTTTTATAATAGTCTGCAGTTCACCCAGTCTTTGCACCAATCGCTGCGGAGAGTCTTCATTTTTCGCAATCGCCTTCAAAATGAATAATTTGCTGCGGCTCATGCCTGAGCGTCGCAGATATTCTCCATATCCCATAGACCCTACGATTCTGTTCAGCGCCGCCTCTGCCCGCTCTGACAATAATTGCCCCAAATTGCTCATCACTTCCCTGCAGCTACCCTCTATCCTCTCATCCAAATAACCGTAACGTATGGCCGCCGCAAGTACATTCATATTTTTCTTCTTACTGATCTTACAAATGCGCAGCGCATTCCGCTTATTGATATAAGTGGAAAGTTTATAATAAACTTGCAGGAATAAATCCGTATCCTTTGGGTGCATGGCAAAGAGAATAATATTCTGAATGTCCAGTACAACTCGATGTGTAAAAAAGCTCAACTCCGCATTGCGGATTCTATAGGGAATCCCCTCCCGTTCCAATTGGTCCACCAGGGGAAGCACGCTTTCATTGTCCCGATAGAGTACGGCTGTCTGCCGCTGACATCCCTGGGCTACCTTCTTCAGATAGTGATATTGCGCATTGCGACTCTTCAGCAATATCTCTCGGATATCCTCACCTTCTGCCTGTACCGCTTTCATATGCTTCTCATGCCGCAGAATATTTTTCTGAATAAACCGGTCTGCTGCTATAACGATTTTTGCATTAGAACGGAAATTTTCCTCCATAAGCAATATCTTTGCCCCCGGATATTTACGCTCAAAGGAAAGTAATGCCTCCGGATATGCGGCACGAAAGCCATAAATACTCTGGTCTTCATCTCCCACCATAAACAGATTCCCCGTTTTGCGGGCGAGCAGCTCAATAATCACATGCTGAATTTTAGATGTATCCTGTGCTTCATCCACACAGATATAAGGATACTGCTTTTGAAAATATGCCAGAACTTCAGGACTATTTTTTAAAATCGTATAGGCATACACCATCTGATCGTCAAAGTCCATCAATCCCTGACTCCGCAGCTCATTGCAGTAAATTTGATATATCTCCGATATCTTATAATCCACTTCCTCATTTAGTTTCTCTATCTCATCTTTTGTCAACATCATATTTTTAATATATGTGATCAATGTCCTGATACCCTTCAGTTCACTTTCGGTCGCATAATCATTTTCTGTTTTCTGATAGATATCAGAAAGCAGTCCTATCCCATACTTCTCATCTGTTACAAGAGAAAACGCATTCTTACCAATCAATCGCCCATAATATTGAATGATGCTGGAACAAATTCCATTAATTGTCCGAAACTGCAGCCGTTCACCTAACGCATCGCCAAAATATGCCCTGAACCGGGCTGCCATATCCCGGGTCGCTGCCACGGTATAAGTCAATGTAAGAATAGATTCTGGCACAATTCCCGCGCAATGTATCATATATCCCAGCCTGATTACCAGAACGGTAGTTTTTCCGCTGCCCGGAACCGCAAGCAAAAGCACCGGTCCGTTGACTGCCTGCACCGCCTCCAACTGCTGCCGATTTAATTTGATGTGACATTTCTCATTTAACTCCTGGATTCTCATACGCTCTTCTTTCGTATCATTATTGTATTATAATATAACTCTATAAGATTTGAAACAATGTAAGTCTTAAATATAGTATAATCTTACAATAGAACAGCGTCAAGCCGTATTCTAAGAAAACTGATAATAATATTTGACTTCTTTATGTGAACCTTATATGCCGAAAAGTGATTTAGAAATATGAGAATCATACATAGAGCAATGAATCGAGAAGACTAACCGAACATGCAAATGCAGAGGAAAACAACTTCTTCCTCTGCATTTGTGAGAAAACCGCTAATATTAATTTACCTTACAAGTCCCTTATCCATGTCCATTTTAACCAATGGCAAATCACAGAAAAGAATATTTTTCTCCATATCGTATTGTCTTATAAACCGTAACGCCGATTTCCTCAAGTGTACATAGAATAATAAACGCCAGTATCACATTAGACATAATTGATACATTCCCACCAGACAACCATTCTTTTATAAACTCAGCCCCTGTATTTCCTTTCATAGCCTGTAATTCCATCTGTATCATGAAATCAGGATTCCAGAACGGAAGTACTTTCAGGATCACACTCCCCAAAATAATCTGGATAAATCCGCTAATAATACAACTAATCATTACCTTATAACAATATATACCCACAATAAGCTTAAACACTTCATCCGCAAGACCTACCAATAGTCCGATAACGAAAAGCGGCAAAATTCTATTCCATTGCATTAGATTCAATATTGGAACTAAAGTTACATCCTTATCATTTGCGCCTGACCGTACTATTGCTGAAAACGCATTTGGTGACATGATCAGCAACATACAGAATATTACAATAAATACAATTCCTACGATACAATCTCCACGATCAATCATAGCTTTCTTATGCGGAATACTGGTAAGTTCTCCTGGGGTCCATACCTTTTTACCTAAGCCATCACGCAATCCATTCTTTTTGACCTGTCGCTCCAGCACTGCAAACACTATGGTAATGCCGCCAAACACACTGATACAGGAAATGGCACAATTTGTTATTCCATTCACAAGACAGGAGACAAACGTCCTAACCACAATGCCCACATAACCTTCCCCTTCACTGCCAACTACATGATGAATTCCTTCCAGCAGAGACATTACAAATGTTGATATCAAAGTACAAAGTAATACTATTTTCATAAACCACAGGTATGTGTCATAATACTCTGGGCCTATTAAACAATGTGCATCATCCCTGTATCTCTTCGCAAATTCTGCCGGATCACCCAACTCTGATAATACTTTCTCCATAGAACAATCAGATTCCGAAGAACCTGATTGCTCCAGCATATCACTGATCAGCTCCCGAAGTTCCATGCTCACTTCTTCCCGCTGCTCCTTCGGCAGCCGACGCACTACCTGATAAATATATTGCTCCATCCATTCCTGATCTTTTTGTGTCATAATTTCTCCTCCATCGACGTATGCAGTCATCAGCAACTGAAACAATTCTATTCCGATTCCAACAATTGCTTCATACCTGCTGCCATATGCTCCCATTGAATTCTTAACTCGTTAAAAATCTGATTTCCCAGCTCCGTTCGCCGATAATATTTCCTCGGTTTTGAACCACTTGTCTCCCACTCGCTCTGTAACAATCCCTGCTTTTCTAACCTGCGCAGTAACGGATACAACGTATTCGGATCAATCGGCACTCCCTTTTCCTCTAAGCCTTGTACCAGAGCATACCCATATCTTGGCTCTTTCATCTGACTCAGTACGCTTAACACAATTGTCCCCCTGCGTAATTCCAAGAGCAATCCATCCAGTAAATCTCTCTCCTCGCCCACTGGCATCCCCCCTTTCGCAACTTCTCCTTTATCACTGGCCACCTATCACTTTCCCTTTGCAACTATTTTTATCATTTATCTTCTGTTATTATACTGTATGCCACACACTATTGTCAATATCAAAATAACATAATATGAGTATTAATTTTATTGCTCTACTATTTGTCGCCAAAAATGTATGCTCATTTCCATACAGATTTCATATCTTTTATTTCAGTCAATGTTTTATACTATTTTTATCTTGACAGATACCATATTAAATAATATTATGAAGCCAGCTTTACATTCAAGAGGCCCCTGCTGTTATCATAACGAAAGATGACATCACACATAACGGAATGTATGGAAAGGAATTGAATTATATGCCAGACAGAGAAGCCTTTGAAGCGGCCAGAAAGAAAATCATAGGAATTGATCGGCAGCGCCTTGGCATTGGCACTTTATCAGAGAAAACAGTCCATGCTATTTTAAAAAATTATTACGCCCCCAATGAGGACAACCAGGAAATACCTATTGAAAATTATGTGGCTGATATTTTTTCTCAAGGTGAGATTATTGAAATACAGACAAAACAGTTTAACAAACTAAGAGACAAACTTCAGACTTTCCTGCCCTTATATCCCGTCACCATTGTTTATCCCATTCCCCGTGAGAAATGGCTGATCTGGATAGATGAAGAAACCGGGGAGTTAAGCAAGAAGCGGAAATCTCCTGCAAAAGGGAACCCCTATATGGTTTTCCCCGAATTATATAAAATTAAATCTTTCTTGAAAAATCCAAATCTCCGTTTCCGACTGGCTCTGCTGAATATAGAAGAATATAAAATTCTCAATGGCTGGAGCCGTGATAAGAAAAAGGGCGCCAGCCGCTATGACCGTATTCCAACGGAATATGTGCAGGAAGTGGAAATCGACTGTCTGGCGGACTATATGCAATTTGTCCCTTTTGAACTGGAAGAAGCCTTTACCTCCAAAGACTTTGCCGAAGCCGCGCATATTCCTGTATCGCTGGCCCAGACCGTACTGAATATACTATATTACGTAGAAACTGTGGACAGAGTAGGCAAAAAAGGAAATATGTACTTATACGAACCAAAAGAAACATAAATAGCAATCCCCCATGTCATTCATAAGTTGCCGGAATGTACATTTTACCAACAACCGGGCAACATTGCCGGCAGCTTATTTTTCCTTCCCCTTCAATGCCTGGTACCATCGCTTTGGAATACATTGCAATCAATATCCATAAAGCATCTCTTATTTTACATCAGTTTATGCTTCACCGCATAACACGCAGAAAGCATAGCCTTACCTTCTGAAATCAAATTCCTCTGGACAATCCTCATATATCTCATCAATCATTATAAATATTGCTTTGCTTCCCTTCGTGTTATCCCCGCAAATGATAATGGCAAAGGCCCTCTTGATTTTATAAGTCCTTTCAGCTATAATAAGCTGTATTTGAAAACAAACAGACGAGGAGGGATTCTATGCTGTATCACTATACTGACTTCACCGCCTTTGACGGAATTATACGATGTGCCGAACTGCGGCTAAACAATATATTGAACATGAATGATGCCTCTGAAATGAGATTGTTTATGAACGGTATCTGTACAGCCGTCATCGAAAAATTAGATCAGGACGGAGAAGAGGAAAAAAGCCGCCAAACAGAAGCTTTCTTTCACGAAGAATTAGAAGCAGAATTCCATTATTCCGCTTATGCGGCATGTTTTTCCAAATACAGAGATGACGCTGCCCAATGGGATCGATATGGCCATGCAGGGCAAGGCGTATGTATCGCATTCCATGAAGACTTAATGCAGAAAATGCTCGGCGGCGCCATATCTCTCCAGCAGGTATACTATCAGAAAAACATGCGGGAACATCATCTGGTTGACGAATTCTATAAACTGATTAAGAAAACTGCGGATTTTCCTAAGAGTATACCGCATCTGCAAAATCTGATGAATGAAGCCTGGGTACAATCGGCCGCTTTCAAACACCCTTCTTTTGCAAGCGAGACAGAGCATAGATTGGTAGTTTCCCCATTTATCTCCAATGAATTCGCCGTGGAACCCAAATATCATGTAACTGCGAACAGAATCAAGAAATACTATCCTCTGGATTTGAACAGAATGTGCGGTAAATTAAACCTGCGTCTGTCTGATCTGGTGGGCGGAATTATCATAGGCCCCACATCTACCCAATCCCTTCCCATTCTCCAGGATTATCTGGAAGATTGCGGATTAAGTGTTCTGAAAAATAAGATCAGTATGTCCGAATGTCCGTTGCGGAAACCAACTTCCTGAACAGGCATAATGCTTTTCTGCCAAAATGCTTCGTCACCTGAATCATATACATTTTATCTTATCATCATGTATTATAATACCCAGGATACTGAAATTACCAATATCCTGGGCACTATGAACCTTTTCAGCTTATGTATCCGGCCAATCACAGTTTCCTGTCAGTTTGCTGCCGTTACAGATGTAATATGGGGATTAGCACCCTCATACCAATACAGGAAACCTTCCATGTCAATCTTGTCACCAATCTTCAGTTCCTTTACTGCCTTATACACATCTGTTGTATTGTCGCACAGATAGGATTCCACAGTAAATGTATAAGTAGTTCCATTCAGAGAAACATTAAAATACAAATCGTCGCCGTCCTGGCCGGAAGCATCCCATTTATACAGAAATGCCACGTCATTTCCGCTGGCATCCTTGCCTGCTGCCTCAACTGTCATACCCTTAAAAGACACCAATTTATTCTGGTGATTGATCAGCTCTTCTGTGCCAAGCAATGCAGTAACATCCTCCGCAGTAGCGACATAATTGCCCTCCTGGATTTCAAATGTGGCATCCATAATTTCCACTTCGCCTGACCATTCTCCCTTGTATCCTGTTACCTTAATTTTGGTTCCGGGGGTCAGCTTCGCATAATCCTCCTCGGAACATGCCATATTATAAAGGAAATACGCTCCATCCTTATCCTGGGTGTAAACGGTGGCCTTGTTGTCCCACCACGACTGCTTTGCCTGTACATAAGTTTCAATTACAACCTGTGAATCCAGCGGCGCGGCAACATATTCCGCATACGTCATAACGCCCTCTGATTTCACATCCGCACCGGAAGATTCACTTTCCGGTGTGCCACAGCCAACACAGGCGCACACAAGTACAAGAGCCAAAAGTAGCGATGTTAATTTTTTCATTTTTCTCCTCTTTAAACCCTTTCTATTCAGCCCTATCAATGGGCAGAATTAAAAATGTAAACATTTTACAGCCTTCTTCCGAAGACTTCTGTCAAAAAATTGTTTATCGATAAACATTGAGATTATTATACATGATTTTTTCAAGAAATCAATAGTATTTCTTATTTATTTTCATTTTCTACTACGCACACTATCACAAATTCAACCAACCTCTAATTGATCCCCTCATAAAGATACAGTTAGAATCCTATGGAATCTAAACTTTATCTTTCTTATGTTTCACGGCATGAAACACAACATACAAAATGATGAAAAACCAGGCGATGCCCAGCCCGGCCAACAACCCAACAGCCATCCCCGGAAGCTTGCCAAGATCAGCTTTCCCGGATACTGTTCCATTCTGCCCGCCGATCTGATCCAGACGATAGAGCGACCGGATATCACTATACAGTTTTTCCATATATTCCGCATTGACTTCCTCCTGTCTCCTGACAGATTTGACTGTATTCTCTATCAACTGCCCCGCTGCATCACGAAGTGATGCGGAACCATTAAATACAGGGGTCACAAACGTATTCCCTATGTTCTCCAGCAGCAGATTTGTGGCCTTCATTTTAATATCATAGTACTTGTTATTGTCTTCACCGCTTCGGGAAAGGTAATCCTGATACTCTTCCGCTTCCTGTGCCTTGGAAGTCACCGGCACATAACCTTCTGTCTCCGCATATCCGATCTGAATCTTATTTGTCAGCAAATACTGTGCAAACAACCAGGAAGCCAACACCTCCTGCGGGTCACTCTTATTGAAAATACAGACAGACGGCCCTTGCGATATCATTGTAAGGTGTTCCGTGTCAAATTGAGGAATTACCATTACCTCCGTTTCAAATTCCACCAACTTGTCCGCACTGATATCCAAAAGCGGCGCATTTGTCCCCATCCAGGTGGCGCCGGCTGTGGAGTCTACGGCAAAAATACATTGGCCCGCATTCAGGAAATTGGCCGGATAACTGGAAATTTTAAATGTAGAGAAAGCACCGGCTGCAGCATGTTCCGCAATGGCCATCAGCAACTCTTTCGTGTAGTCATTAAAAAGCAGCACCTGGCCATCCTCCGTAGAATATCCTTCTCCCTTCTGCTTTAACATCTGAATCATCATATTGTCCGTGGACTTATATATGAAGGGAATCATCACCTTCTGACCATTTACCAGGAAATTCCCCTCCTCATCCTTTGCCGTAGCTGCTTCGGCAACCTCCCAGATAAAATCCCAGGTCAGAACATCCGGTAAGGAATATCCCAATTTCTCCACATAAGTCTTGTTGATATAACAGGCCTCCGAAGAACGCATATAGGGAAATGCGTAGTAATGACCGCCAAAGGAACATTCCTCCAGGAACTTCGGAATCATTTCTTCCACTGCAGGTCCGTCAAATCTGACCTCACTGCCGCCCAGACCATATTTTTCATCTGTAAATAATTCGTCCAGCGGAACCACCTGATTTACCCCGGTGAGATACGTCGCTATATGATCCGGATACGTAATACAGACATTGGGCGTGGTATTCGTGGCGATATTCGTAATCACATCATTGTAAATCCTGCCATAATCCGTATACAGACGCAGATTTATGGTGACATTAGGATATAATTCCTCAAAATCGGCAATGGCCTGCTCATATATATCCGTTTGGGTTTTATTGGTATCATTTTTTGCCCAGAAAGTAATCTCATACTCTCTGGAGGTATCAAATTCTTCCGGAATCTCAAACGCATTCAGCCCCTTGGAACCATGGCATCCCGTCAATACCAGAGTACTCCCTGCCACAAAAAACAAAGAGGCCAAACTGTGCCTGTGTTTTCCTGATATATCATTTTCCTTTATCCCGCTGCCCCTCTCCGACATTCTGTTCCACAGTATCCTGCGGCACCGCTCTGACACGCCGTTCCTCTGCACAGTGTCCGACTTCCATCTTCCCATCATCCCTTTGTACCTCCTCTTGCCACACCGGCCATCACCTTCCTGCGGAATATCAGGAACAAAATGATCAAAGGAATCGAGATCACAACCACTGCCGCCATCATAGCAGGAATGTTTTCACGCCCAAACCCGTTTTCGCGGATTTCCTGTATTCCGTTTGACACAAGATAATACCGCTCATCATCCGTAATCAGCCGGGGCCATACATAGGAATTCCAGCATTCGATCACTTTCAATATGGTGATGGTAATCAAGGTCGGCTTTGATATCGGTATCATGACCTTCCACAGATATTTTAAGTCAGAAGTTCCGTCTACTTTCGCCGCATAATACAGACTGTTTGGTATCTGCTCAAAATTTTCTTTTAACAGGTAAATATAAAATATTGATGTCACCGACGGCAGAATAAGCCCTTGAAAAGTATTTCGCATATTCAAATCCGTGATGGTCACAAAATTTGTGATAATCACCAGTTCATTCGGAATCATCATCAGCGAAAGGAACAGCACAAACACAATGTTCTTCCCTCTGAAATCAAGCCGCGCAAAAGCGAATGCCGCCAATGTGATTACAACAAGCATAATGGCTGTGGTCACCACCGTGAATATAGCCGTATTCATTAAGTAGCGCCCCAACGATACAGTGGTAAACGCATCCACATAGTTCTGAAATGTGGGGGATAAGGTATAGAACTTTGGAATATATTCTGAATTGTAAGCGCCGTAGCTCTTAACAGATGTCAGAACCATCCAGTAAAACGGGAATAATACGATTACCGCCCATAATATCAACAGTGCATATGTGATCACATTTGCTGCCTTCTTCCGAACTTCCGCTTTCTTTTCTATTACTCCATAATCATTTCTGTTTTCCATATTATCTGACCCCTTACTCCAATACCATAACATTTATACTGCTGCCGTTGTTCCGGTTTCGCCGTGTTTTGCTGCAGCATTCATTTTGTTTCAGTACCAAAATACGCTATCATGACATTGTGTTCCCACCAGTATTCTCATGAAAGTTCAACAAAGTATTGCCCAAACTCTATGAATAATGAACATTCTTTTTACTGATCAGCAAATTAATACATGTGATGGTGAGTACAATGCAGAATAACAATATCGCCGCTGCGGAAGCATAAGAAGGATAGCCGCCGCTGTCCCCATACAACATGTCATACACATAACCCACTATGGTATTCATTTCCGCTGCATTTAAATTCGTGCCAAACAATGCAACCACGTCACTATAAGCCTTAAACGCACCGATGAAGCCTGTGATGATCAGATAGAAAATCATGGGAGAAATCATTGGCAGCGTAATTCGCATAAATGTTCTGAATGCAGAAGTACCATCCACCTTTGCGGCATTATAGTACTCCTGGTTGACGGATGCCAGGGCACTGGTCAAAATCAATATCTTAAAAGGCATAACTACCCATATGGTGTAAAAACACAGTACAAACATTTTCGCCCAATAAGGCCCGTCAATAAAATCCACCGCACTGCCGCCGAACCAGGTGATCATCAGATTAATCAGCCCATCGGAGTAAGCCGTCTTCTGAAACAAGATCATAAATACCAGCCCCACAGCAAGGGTATTGGTGACATAAGGCAGGAAATAAATGGTCTGAAACAGATTTCTCAGCGGTGTAATGGAATTCAGTCCCACGGAAATCAGCAATGCAATCCCCGTAGACAACGGAACTGTAATCACCACAAGTATCAATGTATTCTTCACTGCCTGTAAAAAATAAGGATCGTGCAGCACATAGGAATAATTATATAATCCTGTGCCAAAATACGTTTGAGACGCAGAATGGTATCCCTCTTCAAAAGAATACACAAATACATCAAAAAGCGGATACACCATAAAAGCTCCCAGGAACAGAAGCGCCGGCAAGAGATACAGCCACCCCTTCGCCCCATTGTGTTCAGATCTCTTTCCTGCCATATCAGCACTCCTCCCCTTTTGTCCCGTCGGCCTGAAATGCAATACGTTTCTCCGTTTTCCTGTCAAACAGGAATACCTTATGAGGTATCAGTGCAAATCTGACATATGAAGTTTGGGAGAAACCATCTGCAGAGCATACTTTTTCGATTTTCCCCATATGATCCGTACTGATAATCGAACGAACTTTCGCATTCAGGGAGGCTTTGTTGGTGGAGATCACACTGATGTCACGCCCCATGACTTCCACACTGCCGAACTCACAGCCAAGGGGGCCGTCATCCCGCAGCCGGAATCCCTCCGGACGAATGCCCACATAAACCTCTCTGTCCCCGGAATTCCCTGAAATACCGCTGTTTTCAGAACCTCCTGAAACATCCAGAACGGCCTCCTCCCCTATATACAGTTTGCGCCCACTGATCCTGCCTTCAAACACATTGATTGGAGGTGTCCCCAGAAACTTTGCCACAAACAGATTCGCCGGATTGTCATAGACCTCCTGGGGTCTGCCGATCTGCTGAACAACACCTGCATTCATAACAACGATCATATCCGAGATACTCATCGCTTCTTCCTGGTCATGGGTCACGAAAATAGTGGTAATCTTCGTTTCCCGCTGAATACGCCTGATTTCTTCTCTGGTCTGGAGCCTTAAACGGGCATCCAGATTAGACAATGGCTCATCTAAGAGAAGCACTCTGGGCATTTTCACCAGCGCACGTGCAATAGCCACACGCTGCTGCTGCCCCCCTGAAAGTTCACCCGGTTTTCGCTCCATCAATTCTTCGATCTGCACCAATTTTGCCGCTTCATATGCTTTCTCAAGCATTTCCTGTTTGGACAGTTTATCCTTCCCCTTTAGATTCTCCAATGGAAATAAAATATTCTGCTTCACCGTCAGATGAGGATACAATGCGTAATTTTGGAATACCAAACCGATTCCCCGATGCTCCGGCTGCAAATGGGTCACATCATCGGTTCCAAAGAATATTTTGCCGCTGGTGGGCTTCTGCAGACCGCTGATTAAATTTAAAGTCGTACTTTTACCGCAGCCCGAAGGGCCAAGCAGCCCGATCAGCTTACCATCTGGGATTTTAAATGTAAAATCGTTGACGGCAATCACCTCTTCATGGTTTTTCCGACCACGCCCCGGGAATTTCTTCGTCAAATTCTGTAATACAACTTCCATATGGTTCCTCCAACGTATTATATTTTCTCTAATTATAATGGAAAAAACAGCAAATGTCCATACTTCCTGTCATACCACAATTCTGTCTGATTTCAATATCATGTTTTATCATGTTTTAATTTACCAGATTTATGAATTGAGTAGACAAATTGACAATAATCTATTATAATTTACCTATAATAAAAAATTACTCTAAACAATCCGACATTCAACACAGAGATGAATTGCCATTGTTTAAGAAAAACGGGAGGTAAGAATGAAAAACTTAAAAATTGGAACAAAACTATTGATAACATTCCTGCTTATCATTATTCTGTTCTGCGGTACGGTTGCCGCCTCCATTTGGGGCTTGAATATGAATGCGGCAAAATATTCCGAGTTCTACAATGTGGGCTACCAGATTACCAACAAAGTGATGAGTATGCGCCGAGGACTGCAGATTATTGTAAAAGATATCTCATACATAACCATTGCAGAAGACGACGACAAGAAGGACACTTATCTGGCAGATGCGAAGAAAGAGTTGGCGCTGTTACAGGAAAACGGCAACTGGCTGTTCGAGAATTTCACAGACAACCCTGAATTATTGGATGCCTTTTCCTCCAATATACAAAGTGCTGTGGCAATGCAGGAACAAGTAATCGAAACAGCGCAGACAGATATGGAAAAGGCTCAGGATATGCTGTTAAACGAATATCAGGCTTTAGTAGAGGAAGCTGTGGCAAACCTGATCCAAATCAGTACTATTGTGGAAGCCAATGCAGAACAAAACTATGAGGAAACTGTGATCATGCAGGATATGCTGGTCAGCATTCAAATAGGAATTGCCATTGGTGTGTTAATCATCACCCTGTTGCTTTCCACCTATTTGACCAGATCCATTACGCGCCCTCTCCATGAATTGGAAAAATCTGCAAAACAGATTGAAGTCGGAGATTTCAATATTAATGTCACATATGAATCCAAAGACGAGTTAGGCAATCTGGCGAAAGCATTTAAGAACATGACTAACATTTTGGATGATATCATCTCCGATGCTTCCAGACTTCTGGGAGAAATGGCAAACGGCAATTTTGACGTCCGCACCAAAGCGGAGAAACGGTATGTGGGAAATTTCCAGAACTTGCTGATGTCCATACGTAAGCTCAACCGTGATCTGAGCTCTACATTAGGTCAGATTAATCACAGTGCTGACTTGGTTGCCTCCGGTTCCGGTCAGGTATCGGATGGTGCACAGGCATTGGCACAGGGTGCTACGGAACAGGCTGCTGCTGTGGAAGAACTTGCCTCTACCATTACTAATATTTCCCATCAGATCAAAACTACTGCTGAAAATGCTGCTGAGGCAAGAACCCAGTCCACCACTGCAGATAAAGAAGCTGAAGAATGTAACAGACAGATGCGTGACATGATCGCTGCTATGGAAGAGATCACGCGTACTTCCAATGAGATAAATAAGATTATTAAGACAATTGAGGATATTGCTTTCCAGACAAATATACTGGCACTCAACGCTGCTGTGGAAGCATCCAGGGCAGGCCAGGCAGGCAAAGGCTTTGCTGTGGTTGCCAATGAGGTCAGAAGCCTTGCCAGCAAGAGTTCCGTTGCCTCCAAAGATACTGCTAATTTGATTGAACATTCTATTGAAGCTGTGGAACGCGGTACGCAGCTTGTGGATTCAACAGCACAATCTCTTGTGAAAGTAGTAGACGCTGTCCGCACTACTTCCTCCAAGGTGGATGTCATTGCCAACGCCGCAGAACAGCAGGCAGACGCCATCGAACAGGTGACTTTGGGAGTTGACCAGATTTCCAGCGTAGTGCAGACCAATTCCGCTACTTCCGAAGAAAGCGCTGCTGCCAGCCAGGAATTGTCAAGCCAGGCCGAAATGCTCAAGAGTCTGGTGGCCAAATTTATCCTGCGTGCGGAATATGCTTCCGGTACCATATCCTCCGGAACGAATTATGGCAATTCCAGACAATCCATCAGCCAGATTAATTTGGATTAAGACTAAAGTTATCTCTGTTTTGGAATAAGATTGATTTACAAATTGATGTACCGAAGAAACGGGAATATATTGATACCCGCCAAAGATAAAGTATCTTTGGCGGGTATATTTTTGATGGCCATCGCTTCTCATTAATTCAGCAACGCACTTTCCAAGTCAGAAAGCATAATTCCAAAAGAAGTGATTCCGCCTTCTGCAGTGTACCAGATTCCGGGATGTTCCAGTATTACCAGATTACCGTTTTTATATGCCTCCGTACTCATAACAAGTTCATTTTCCATGATTTCTTTTGCCAACTGTGCACCATTTGTACCAATGGCTGCGTCTCGGTCCATAACAAAGATGTAATCAGGTGCAAGGGATACAATCAATTCAAAAGAAGATTCCGTACCATGATTACTGCTATTGCTGCCGTTGCTATCCCGCTCACCGCTTCCACTCTCTCTGTCACTGCTGCCACTTTCCCCATTACTGCCTTCGCCATGGCCACTGCCGCTTCTGCCATTCCCTTCGCTGCTTCCGCTGCCACCATGTCCGCCACTGTTTCCGGAAGATGAAATATTGTTACAAAGATTTTCAAAACCAACCTCTACTCCAATGACGGAACAACGTCCACTGTCACCTACCACATTGAAACTGCCGCTGGTACACATGCCGACAACGGCGGTCTTACCCTTGGCAACTTCCCGCAGTGCTGCTATTCGCTCGTCAAAGTCCCCAAACTTTGCATCCACCTCATCTTCCTTGCCAAAAATAGAAGCAATTGTTTTTGCATTTTGACGTGTACTCTCTAAAACGCCCAACCCTGCATCTGTTGTCAGGCGAATAACAGGTGCAATCTCACTAAATGCGTCATAGCTGTCAGACATACGGCCTCCCATGAAGATAAGCTCTGGTTCACACTCCATAAGAGCTTCCATGTCCGCCTCCTTAATACTGCCAAGATTTGCTACGGCATCTTCTGTCACATAACTTTGAAGATAGTCAAGTGATGTTGTGGAGGAACCAACCACACGATCCCCTAGTCCCAAATTGTCAATGATATCTAACATTGCCATATCCACCACTGCAATACGCTGCGGGTTATAAGGAACCTCAATCTGAACGGTTTCACTGGCTCCATTCAAACAGGTTACTGTAATTGTTTCCGGTTTCCGGTTTTCTTCACTGTTGTCAGCCCCCTGACCTTCAGAAGGATTTCCGGTGTTTACATTTTCGGCACTACCTCCCACATTTGCATTTACAGCATTACTGCCGCTGTTTTCATTTGCAGAATTATTGCCACACGCAGCAAGCGATATGGTCATGATAGCAGCAAGAAAAATAGAACTGATTTTTTTCATATTTTTACTCCTCTTCTTATTTATATTGTCAAACGGATACTCAATAATAGATGGACAAAGGTTTCCCCTCAATTTCCATTATTTCAAAATCTACATCGTAAATCTCAGACAGATTTTCTTTCGTCATCACCTCCCGTACTGTCCCGAATTTAACGATTTTTCCGTTCTTAAAAGCGCAGATATTATCTGAATAGAACGCCGCATAATTGATTTCATGCAGCACTAAAATCACCGTTTTATTTAACTCATCACATAGTCTTCGGACAATTTTCATCATATTGGTTGCATGATAGATATCCAGGTTATTGGTTGGCTCATCCAACAAAACATACTCCGTGTCCTGTGCAATGACCATAGCAATATAAGCCCGCTGTCTCTGCCCGCCGGACAGCTCATCAATAAACCGATCACGAAAATCTTCCAGCTCCATATACAATATTGCACGCTCTATTATTGCTTTGTCATCACTGGTAAGCCGCCCGCCGGAATAAGGGAATCGCCCGAAAGCGACCAACTCTTCCACCGTAAGTTTCATCTGAATGTTATTGCTCTGTGTCAAAATTGCCAGACGTTTTGAGAGTTCCTTGCTCTTCCACTTAGATATATCCGCCCCCTCAAAATTTACATTGCCTCCATCTCTTGCAATCAGCCGCGATATCATGCCCATAACCGTGGATTTTCCTGCACCATTAGGACCAATGAGAGAAATGACTTTCCCCTTTGGTATCTCGAAGCTCACTTCATCCACTACAGGCTTTCCATCATATTTTTTGATTAATTTTTCAACTTTCATGATTCCTCTCTTCCTGCCGTCGGAAACGGCACAAACAATCTGTGTAAAACGTTGTTTCTGCGCTCTACTTCTTCCCGTTTTTCAATAACAGGTATAAAAAGTAAATTCCGCCGCCCACCGAAATAAATACGCTGACAGGAACAGAATAAACAAAAATTCGTTCTACAATGCACTGTCCGCCAATCAAGACAATCATGCCAAACAGTGTTGTGCCAAACACCAACTGCGTGTGCTTGTAAGTTTTCAAAAGCTGCCTTGACAAATTGGCAATAATCAATCCCAAAAAAGAGATGGGCCCCACCATGGCTGTAGCCACAGCAATACAAATGGTAACACCAAGAAGCAGCCTCCTGATGCTTGCATCATAATCCACCCCCAGATTAATCGCCTGATCCTTGCCCAATGTCAGAACATCCAACAATGCCAGATCCTTCCTCAATACCACAATCAGAACCGCCAATATGATTACAGAAAGAATTATAATCTCTGAATTGATATTACTGAAGCTTGCCACCAATGTGCTGAGCAATGTGTCGTATTCATTGGGGTCCATGATTCGCGTCAGCGTTGTCTGGATACTTGAAAAAAACGAGGTCAGCACTGTACCAATCAATAATACATACAGCACATTATGATTTGTTTTCTTAAATAGATAGCTATAAACAAAAGTTGCGGTAACACCCATCAGTAGAAGGTCCATAAGGAAAGAGGCATTTGCATTTACCGCAAAAATGCTGGCCGAGCCGGCAAAGAAATAAACAGCCGTATGTATCAATGTATAAAGTGCATTCATCCCCAAAAGGCAAGGTGTTACAATCGTGTTATTGATAATGGACTGGAACACAATGGATGCGCCCCCTATGGCAAATGCGGTAATCAACATTACAATCAATTTAGGTGTTCGTATTTTCATGGCATATCGGAACAATTTGGGATTTCCGAATTTTACGGACACAAACATATATGCAGCGGCGCAGATAAGAACAATCACTGTCATAATTACTAATTTCCATTTATTAGAAAAACGTCGTGAATTTGTTTTCATTTTGCCTCCATTTCTACCGCTGCATTACAACCACTGTTTCCTGCTGCACCAAGCCGGACTGCCTTGCGTCCATGCTTTAATCGGTACATAAGCAAACCTATAAACACAATACTGCCAATAATCCCTATGATCAATTCAATCGGCAGCTCATACGGCGCAATCACCATACGCCCGATCATGTCGCATACCAGAACAAAAATTGCACCGAACAATGCCGTGTCAATCAAAGTGCCCCGAATTTTGTCTCCTTTGAACATAGCTACCACATTGGGAACAATCAATCCTATGTAAGAAATTGATCCAACTACCACCACCACAGAAGCTGTAATCATAGCAGCAATACTAAGTCCCATAAACAGAATGACATTGTAAGGGACGCCAAGATTTGCGGAGAAATCCTTTCCCATGCCTACAATGTTGAAATGATTGGCAAAAATAAACGCCAGTATCACCAGCGGAACCACCATATAAACAATCTCGTAACGCCCCCTGAGCACCATGGAAAAATGACCTACCAACCAGGAGGATAGCGCCTGTGTCATATCATACTTATAGGCAAGATAACTTGTGATCCCGTTAATCACATTGCCGAACATAATACCTACCAGCGGTACCATTACCACATCCTTAAATTGTATGTGCTGAATAAACCATACAAAGATCCATGTACCCAATACAGCAAAGACAAATGCTAAAATCGCACGTCCCCAAAGCGTGGATTTCGGCATAAAAAGCAAAGCCAGCAAGATACCTAACTGTGCTGATGAAATTGTGGCTCCTGTTGTAGGGGATACAAACTTGTTCATACAAAGCTGCTGCATAATCAGTCCGGCTACACTCATTCCGACACCCGTACACAAAATGGCAAGCAGACGCGGAAGACGGGAAATCAAAAAAACTTCCCACTGTTCTACATCACCGCTCATTAAACCTGTCACATTCACATCCAAAACACCTAAAAACAGAGACCAAAACGATAAAACAAGTAAAACTGCCGCCAAAACAGCGGTAAGAAAATCTCTTTTAATGTCAATCCCTCCTAACATTTGTTAGCTATCACTAACCACACAAGAATGAAAAACGTAGTTCAACGACAACCGGATTTTTCCGATTGGGCAGACTACGAATTTTTCTGCTTTTTATCCTTTTCCCCATTCTGATAAGAACAATGCCTCAATACCTGTTGACCCCCAAATTATAACTTACTCTTATCAACAACTCCACTCCAAAAAGTTCTTTTTCTGCTCCAAAATGATACTTTCTTCCATCATTTGTCCCATACTTCTATTCTACCATTTCCAATATCTTTCGCCTGTATTCTGTTGGTGAGACTCCCATCACATCCCGGAATGCTTTTGAAAATTTGCTGCTGTTGTCATACCCAAAGGCTCCGGCGATTTCCGAAATTGTCTGCTCGGTTGTCTTCAGACAATGTGCTGCCGATCTCATTTTGTATGCCCTGATGTATGAATATATGGATTCCCCATAGACACTGTAAAAGCATTTTTTTAATCGAGCAGGTGAGACAAAAAAATGTACCGCCAATTGTTCAATGGTCAGACGAATATCCATATGTGTATTGATAAATTGACATACCCGCTTTGCAAGCTCCACTTGTTCCCTGGAGCAAGAACGCTGTTCTGTCTGGGAAAGATTCACATCCAGACTGTTCAAGAACATCAGCAATTCCAAGATTTTCACCTTAAAATAACCTTTCCGCATGTCCTGCGGAACAGAATACAGTTCAGAGAAAACATGTTCCAATCGAGCAGTTGACCGCATTATAAAATACCCATCGTCCTGGCAGAATTTTTTCAGTAGCATAGCAGGACTTACATTGACATCCTCCAAAAAACAGGACAGGCAGGATGGCGCACTTGCCGGATCAATAATAACGGATACACCATGGTAATGTTGTGTAGGACAATAGACAACAGCACCTCCTTCCTTACTTTTACAGACAGAAATATCTCCCCCTGACAAATAGAAAAAATGCTCTCCAGTATCATATTCAAATCTGCCTTCCCGACAATGGGTGATTTCAAGCAGACCTGACGGATACGAAGCCGGGTAAGTAAATCTTTGAATATGCGCATCTTTATAACATAACCATATACCGGAAAAAACCTGGTATTCCGTTATTACCAATTCTCCATCCTCTTTTTTTATCTGATAAGCAATACAATCCCCATTTTGATACAAGACCTTTGCATCTTCATCAATAGTACCATCACATAATTTCTCTCTCATACCTTACTCTTCCTTTCCCAAGTTCATATCCGTCCCAAAACCGAAGCTATTATATCAACATATGAAATAAAGTACAAGAATTTTTGCAGTTCTACTATCTTCGAGCAATTTTTTCTTGTCAGGCCCCGCCTTCTTTGCTATACTTTTTTGGTGATATGTGGAAAGCAGAACAACTTGTTCCAAAATCCATCAATATATGTGCTCAGGCACGAGAGGGAGGTATACTTATGAGAAAAGAAACATCAAAAGCCACCGCAAAGAAAAAAGAAAAACCACCGAAACCCAAATTTAATATGTGGCAGAATGCCTGGTGGATGCTGAAACTGTCGTGGGCGGAGAAGGAGAAGAAGGTACCCATACTATGTATTTTATCCGCCGCCCTTGCCATATCCGGCAATCTTACCAACCTATTCATCACCCCAGTGATTCTGGGTACGGTGGAGATACATGCACCCTTGCGCACATTGCTTCTCACCATCCTGGGCTTTGTGGGGCTGAATCTGCTGATTAATGGCGTCTCTTCTTACATCAACGCAAATGAAATGTACGGAAAAATAACCCTTCGTTCGGCAATTATCAACCGATTAAATACCAAGGCATGCATTACCTCCTACCCAAATCTCAACAAAAAAGATTTCCAGGAGCTTTTGGATAAGGCATGTGACGCAACCAGAGGCAACGACAGAGCTTCGGAAGCTATCTGGTACACGATGCAGCGTGTTCTTCAAAATGCAGCCGGCTTTGTCATTTACCTGTTTTTGATGTCTGCCCTTCCGCCCATACTCATTGTAGTGGTGCTAATCACCAGCCTTTTGAACTACTTTATCAGCAAGCCTCTCAACAATTACAGCTACAAGCACAAGGAAGAACTGAGCAAAATCCTGAATCAGTTAGGCTACCTCCTGAATACCGCGAAAGATCACACCATGGCAAAGGACATCCGTCTCTTCGGGCTGCGCCCCTGGTTTCAGGAGCTTCAGGACAAGGCCATCAAGGCATACCTTGCTTATCTGATGAGGGAACAGAATGTCCTTATCTGGTCAGGTATCGCTGATTTAGTTCTGGCCTTTCTGAGAAACGGCGTTGCTTATGCCTATTTGATTGGTCTTGTCTTAAACAACGGAATCAGCATATCCATGTTCCTGCTTTACTTCAGCGCGGTGGGAAGCTTCAACGGCTGGGTAAGCGGTATTTTAAACAGTTTGCTGACAATGCACAGACAAAGCGTGGATATTTCCATTATCAGAGAAGTTCTGGAATACTCTGAGCCTTTTCGCATCAAGGATGGCGAACCGCTCCGGGCAGAGCCGGAACATCCTTATGAGATTCGTCTGGATCATGTCAGCTTCCGCTATCCGGAGGCGGAGAAAGATACCCTGACCGACATCGACCTCACACTTCATCCCGGAGAGAAACTTGCCATTGTGGGCTTAAACGGCGCCGGAAAAACTACCCTTGTAAAGTTGCTCTGTGGTCTGTTGGATCCCACACAGGGACGTGTGCTTTTGGACGGCAGAGACATCCGAGAATACAACCGCCGTGATTACTATAAATTATTTTCCGCCGTTTTTCAGGATTTCTCCCTGCTGGCTGCCACCATTGCCGCCAATGTAGCGCAATCGGAAGAGGATATCGACATGGAACGCGTCAGAGAATGTGTGGCAAAAGCATCCCTGACAGAGAAAATTGAATCTCTTCCGGAGGGCTATGAGACAAAACTGAATCGAGAAATCCATCTTGACGCTGTGATGCTCTCCGGCGGAGAAACCCAGCGCCTGATGCTTGCCAGAGCCCTTTACAAAAACGGTCCTGTGGTGGTATTAGACGAACCCACTGCTGCCCTGGACCCTATTGCGGAGTCGGATTTATACCAAAAATACAGTGAAATGACCACACACCGCTCATCCGTATACATTTCCCATCGCCTCGCTTCCACCCGCTTTTGCGACCGCATTATCCTGATTTCGGACGGACGCATTGCCGAAGAAGGCACCCATGAGACACTGCTTCAAAAAGGAGCCGCCTACGCGGAGCTCTTTGAAGTACAAAGCAGATATTACAGAGAGGAGGAACCCGCCAATGTCTGAGAAAACGCCAAAAAAAGCTAAGAAAGACCTATTATCCTGGAAAGAGACATGGATTCAATGTCTGCGGGCTTTAAAACTGTTTTATCACTATCGCCCGAATATGCTTCTGATTCACACCTTTTACACCATTTATACCGCACTGACTCCCTTTGTCAACATTTTTCTCTCGGCGCGGATTATCGAAGAACTTTCGGGAGACAGAGATCCTCAGAAGCTTATGCTGCTGGTGCTGCTCACTCTCGGTCTTGCGGCGCTTCTCTCTTTCATCGGCGCCCTGACCAGAAGACAGTTCAAGGTCGAAGACCAGTTTTTGTTCTGTCTGGAACGCCAAATCAGAGCGGATAAAATGCTGCGGATGGATTACTGTCTCGTGGATGACACCAAAATACACGAACAATTGGATACGTTGGAACAATATTGTAATGGTGCGGGCAGAAGTCTCCGCAGAGTTATCTGGTTTTATGATATGATATTATCCGGCATTGTCTCGCTGTTCGGTGGTTTCTCCCTCTCTATCAGCCTGTTTACCAGCAGGGTGCCGGAGAGTGCCGGCAGATTGACCGCATTAAATCATCCGCTGTTTATCGTGCTGATGATTGGACTTCTGCTTGCCGTAACCTACCTGTCCCCTATCTTCATCGTGAAAGCGGACGCTGTCTGGTCCAAAGGCGCCAACTCTCATAATCTTGGCAACCGTCTGTTCGGCTTTTACGGCTTTTTAGGTCATAAAAATAACGTGGCAGGGGATGTCCGTATGTACCGCCAGGAAGCTTTCTGTGAGAAATATAACACAGACAAGAAGGGAACCTTTTATTCCAGGGGATATTATGCCATGCAGGCGCGGGGAGCTGTGGGTATGTACTATGTCGCTTCCACGATATTTTCCGTAATTTTTACCGGTGTGGTCTATCTGTTCGTATGTTCCAAAGCATGGGCAGGCGCCTTTGGTCTTGGTATGGTGACCCAGTACATTTCCACCATCTCCAAACTGTCCGGCAAAGTCTCATCACTGTTTCAAGTACTGGGGCAGGCACGCAATCACGCTACTTTTCTGAAGATGAATTTTGATTTTCTGGATATTGAGAACACCATGATTCAGGGAGACCTGCATTTGGACAAGTCCAGCGACAAGAAATATGAAATTGAATTTCAGGATGTCTCCTTTCGGTATCCGGGCAGTGAACAGTACGCTCTGCGCCATGTCAATATGAAATTACGTGTGGGGCAGAGGCTTGCCGTGGTGGGGCAGAACGGTTCCGGCAAAACTACCTTTATCAAGCTTCTCTGCCGTCTCTATGATCCCACCGAAGGCGTGATTCTCCTGAACGGCACCGACATCCGCCAATACAATTACGAGGAATATCTCTCCATCTTCTCCGTGGTATTTCAGGACTTTCGCCTGACGGATTTCACTCTGGGACAGAATGTGGCTGCGAAAGAGGAATATGACAAAACGCATGTGGAAGATTGTCTGTGCAAAGCCGGCTTTGATGAGCGGCTCCGAGAGCTTCCCCTGGGTATGGAGACCTACCTGACCAAAAACTTCAGCGATGAGGGTGTGGACATGTCCGGCGGCGAGAAGCAAAAGATAGCCCTTGCAAGAACCCTATACAAGAATGCTCCCTTTATTATCTTAGACGAACCCACCGCCGCTCTGGATCCAATTGCCGAGGCGGAGATTTACAGCAGATTCAATGAGATTATCGAGGATAAAACGGCGATTTACATCAGCCATCGCCTGTCCTCCTGCCGCTTCTGCGACGGCATTCTGGTGTTTGACAAAGGAGCTGTGGTACAGCAGGGCAGCCACGACAGTCTGATGCAGGACAGCTCCGGCAAATACCATGAATTATGGTTCGCACAGGCGCAATATTATGCAAACAATTAATTCTGTTATTCAGAAAATGGGAATCTCAGCCTTTCCTACAGAGGACAATATACTCTCTGTAGGAGCTGAGATCCGTAAATATCCTTGCTGACCCTATGCTGAAACCGGGGCATAAACTTTAATTCCCTTTTTCTTACTCAGGGTTTCCTGCAGTCGGGATAGGGACGCCGCTCCTGCGAGGATGCTGTCGCCTTGGTGAGCTGCAGCAGCACTTCGCTGTAATAGCGTGGGTCTACCTGCCCCAGCTTATGTCGAATCGGCTGATAGTAGTTCCCAACCTTCTCCGTCACTCCCGGTTGGTAGAAATATGCCTCATAGACCACAACCATTTGGTTTTCACCGCCCACCCATGTTCCGGAAAATGCAAGCTCCACTCCTCTGTTCTGGTCATATCGGTAAAAAGTGTCATAGCACCCACCGTCTCCCACCTCGCCTCTATACCAGCCCATGTCCTGAAGTTTTCCGGACAGAGACAGTCCGTTTAAAACCACGCCGCCGAAGCGTATCAGCTCCGTTGCCTCCTTTTCCTCCTCCGTCACTCGATACACCGGACGATCCAACTGTTCAATGGGCTGGATAATCTCATAATCTGCCAACTGCTCCTTCCACGCTGCCAGCGCTTCCTCCGTAAGTTCAATTGGATGCACAAGACCTATAAATTGTTCCTGAGCAGCAACCTGGTCTTGGCCCGCAGGATTCTGAGTGCCAGCCTGATTCTCCCCAGTGCTGTCTGCCTTGGGCAGTTCATATTCTTCTCCGTCCGCAGTGTTAAAGGTGCCGTCTTCCATGTAACGGAAAGTGTCTTTCAAAGCGCCATTTTCATACACGCCCCAGACCAGTCCCATGGCAAACTGATGCATCACCGGATTCTTCACAAACAACGCCTGCCACTTCTCTGTATCCCACTGACGATTGATGCGAAGCGCCTGCTCCAAACGTGTCTTCTGATTCGTCACCACGGTTTTCAACTGCTTCTTTAACAGCTTCCAGGCTTCGTTTGCCTCTTTGGACAGCTCCGGATCATCCGTTTTGCCGGGCGCGGGCAGGTTCTTTAATTCTTTTCCATTGCCGTCATATACCTCAAGAGACAGATTCGAGTTCAAGAACACCTTAAACTGCCGTTTTCCATAGTCAAATACCCGCTCCATCCGCTCGTCAAAGCCCAGATTCGGCACTATCCGATCTTCCAAATCTTCTCTGGAAATTCCAAGCTGTTCCGCAGCATAATCCAGGGCCTCCGCAGCGGCGGCTTTCACCTGACGGAACTTGAACTTTCTGGCAATCTGATCCACCTGCAAAAGCGCCGTGGAAGTGCCGTTTAACGCCAGCGCCTTCACCGCTTCCGCCGCCATAGCACCTCTGGAATTCTTAGCCCATTCCTGAATCTGGGCATACAGCAGGGGCACCATTGCCTCTCCGCCGTAAATAGATGCTGCATAAACCACCCATTTCTTCTTGGCCTGCGCGCCGTCCTCCAGCCAGCGCCCGTATACCTCCCTTATGTATGCCGCCAGCTCCTCTGGCCGAAGTCCTGCTGCCAGCCGCCCGGCTTCCCTGTTGACACCCAGTTTTTCCATATCTGCGTAGCTGATCAAAATCGCCGCCATATAATCTTCCGATGCCTCTTCCCCGTCCGACTTATGCACCCTGCTTAAAGTCTCCGGCGACAGCCATGCCAGTTTCCGTTTCCTGCCGCCCATGAGGCTTTCCTTGATAATCTCCTCCACGGTCGGTTCCTTGGGCTGCAAACCTTCCGACGCCTTCTCCGGCGACAGAAGATTCTGAATTATGGTCCTTAATTTCTTCGTTTTCTCCGCCGCCAGCGCCTGCTCCAATGCCTGTCGATACTTCTCGGCCCCCCAGATTTTCAGCACTTCCACCGCCATCTCCCGACAGCTTCCCTTGGAGGATTTCAGCATCTCCAGGATATCCTCTTCACAATCCTGATGCCTTGTATAAATGGTCCGTAGAACCACCCGCGCCCGCGTCGCACTCTCGGAGGAAGCGCCAAGCAGCACGTCCTTGAATTCTTCCCACCGCTGTTCCATAACGCGGATGGCCATAATCCGCGCTTCCATATAATTGCTTTTTGAAGCTTCCACCCATTCCTGATACCAACCCTTCCTGGCTTCCGCCAGCATCTTCACGCAGATCAGGACGGCAGTGGGCGCGCCATTGTTATACTCATAGATGCCGTTGTACACCGTCCCAAAGAAATCAATCTGATATCGGGCCGGAACCTTTTCTTCCTCTAACAGCCGCGCTATGCCTTCCATCTGACGCTCTTCCAGATTCTTTGCATTATTGCGCCATGCCTCCTTCAGTTCAGGACCATCCTCCACCCAATACCGTCTGAAATAATCCTTCTCCAGACACAGACATTCCAATACCAGCGCCCGGCGGTACAACTGTTTTTCCCCATAGTCCAGATAGCCGTGAATGCGGCTGTATTTCTGTGAGTCAAAAAGATACAATTCCCGCCACTGCTCCACATAGGGCAGAATATCCCCAAGTTCAGCCTCCCCCAGAAGATATTCAAACGCCTTATCCTTCCCGGGCTGATACTTCTTCACATCCTGTTCGGCGGCAATTCTGCGGTAATCCTCCACATATTTCTTTCCTTCCTCTTCATACAGTTTCGGATTGCCGCTCTTTACCTGCGCCAGCAGATAGCCATAATCCTCCGTGGGAATCTTTTTAATGACTTCCGCAATGACCTCCGGCGCTTTTACCGCCATCCGTTCCAACACTTCTTTCTCTCTACGCAGGATGGCCCAGCGGATATAGGTTTCATCAGGAATCCACAGAACCTCCTCCAGGGCCCTGATATGCCCCTGAAACCATGCCTCCCCCATTCTCTGGCAGGCATCCAGCGGCAGACTGGGAATCATATCCGTTTCCACCGCCGCAGCCAGACGAATCATGGACACAAACCGATTGGAATGCTCCACCGCAAGAAATGCCAACATGGGCAGGAAAACCGTCTTAAAATCATTTCTTTTCCTCCCCGACAAAATGGCTCTTATTTCATAGGGAAATTCCTCCCCGGGATCGGACTCCCGCACAAAAGTCTTCAGCTTTTCCACATCCTCCTCTCCCGGCTCGTCCGCCTCCGTAAAGAGACCGTCAATATTACCCATCAAGCGCTTTTCCAGATAGTCCTGCATTTCTAAGATACGCTCCGGACTTCCTTCCGCCCTCGCATCTTCCTCCACAGGCATGGAAAGCCTGCTCCCGGCCTGCGGCTTCACACAATGCAGATACAATGCGCTCAGAAGCATCTGGGTATTGCAGGAGCCATCATGATAGCACATTTCTATCATCTTGGGAAACACTTCCGGGTCCTTCTTCCCCAGCTCAATCAGAGGACGAAGCTTCTGTTCACACATATCATTCGTAAACCACGCAATTCTGTCTGCATACAGAGCCCCGATTTCCAGCTCGGACAGACATTTTTCCAGATACCTGAAATCACTGCCCCATCCATTGCGTGTCAAAATCACTCGGGCGGTGACTCCCCCCACCTGCACCACAAATTTGATAAAGCGGCCCGCCAGCGCCTCTTCCTTTACCTTGAAATAGTTTAATAAATCATACAACGGCTGTCTCGCTTTCCCAGGCAGATCATAAAATTTCTGATGCTCCACCTGTTGTAACAGTCCTGGCTTCTCCGACTCGGACATGTCCAGATATGTCTCCGCCAGCTCCCGATTGCTCTGAGTGAGTTCCAGAAGGTCCAGCGCTTCTTTCAGTTTCTTGTTTTCGCTGTCCCCACTCACCATGACTCCATCTACCATCATTGATACATCCCTCCTGTTTCCTGACAATTCCTTGAAAATTCCTCCCCAAACCAATAAATGGAAAATTAGATTTATCTGCTATATTCTGCTTTCAAAGGAGCTATGACCTCCGGATTCTGTTTGACCCAAGCCATAGCACAGCTACATAGAACTGCGGTCAATCGGTCATCTATGAAGCCTTTATCCCCATTTTCCTTTAGAAGCTGCACCAGAACTTCTGCAACTTTCAAATCTTCGTCATCGAATCCATTGCCCAATTGAAGATATTTTAAGAAGGTATCCAACATTTTTTGAAAATCCTCATCCCAGTTAATACAGCCGTTGTCCAAAAACTCATGTTGCACCCTGCCCGCAATTCGTATAATTTCCCCCTGCGCTGTTTGTGCTTTTCCATATGATGGAATAAGATAGTCCCAAAGCGCTTGAAATGCCTCATCCTCGTCCCCCTCCGGAACATTGATTGGTGAAACACCATCATGAATCATTTTTTCTTTGGATTTTTCATTATTTTCAGCCATTGTACTTCCTCCCATAATACCATTTTTCATGACATTCCCTGCATTCTATAAAGAAGCAAACCAGATTGGATATTATCTTTTTACCATATATATTTCCTTATCATTTTTGTCTATTTCAAATGCTTCTGAAGATATTCTAA
>CAMWLE010000012.1 GCA_947175015.1 uncultured bacterium | reverse complement strand
AGCAGCTTTTTATAATCCGCCTCCATCTTCACATACTTTTCCCCGGATTTAAATTTCTCAACCTCCCTGGACACAAATCTGGCGTGGGTGTGAAAAGTAACTTTTAATCTTGTCCTTTCACAGTATGCGGCGACTTGTTTACAGTCGCCGCATACTATCAAAAGAGTCATTCTGCCCTGGAAGATCTTAATGTTATGTCTATTCAAAAGTCACTGTCTGTTCCAGGAATTCCGTCTTGATAACAATATAAGGGTAAGAAGGCGTTTTGTTGCCCTTCTCGGAGGCCTCCGGCCCCAAGAGATCGGTGCTGACACAGATATTGGTGTCTGTCAGGTATAGTTCATTGACTGCTATACTATACCCGCCTGTCTCTTGTTCGCCGTAACCGATACATATGTACAAATTGGCGTTATCCGTATAAGTAATCTGAAAAGGCATTTTCTTCTTCTCTTCAATTATGGTTTTCAACTGCTCCGGTATCTTCTCTTCTCCAAGCACTGTAAATTCCAGATCCCGCAGTTTGATTTTTTCTTCACTGAGCAAAGTGCAACCGGTGAGAGACAATACACAGGCAAGTAAAATTCCACATAAACAGGCTCTGACGGCAATTCGTATTTTTTTCAATGGGTAACCTCTCTTATATTTACTGTTTATTTTATTCTATGTACAGCTTCCGTTTTCTATGCTAAAATATGGATGTGAAAACTACTCATATCAATGTAAAGGATGTGCTACACTATGATTCGTCTGATTTTAGCAGTAACGTATTTGCTCCTGTTTCTTATTCTGGGAATTCCGGTTCTTTTGGTTGAATGGCTTATCGGGAAACGCAATCCCGGCCTGAAGGCTCGAAGCTCGAAAGCTATTGTAAGCTGGGGGTTTCGCTGTATTGCTTTCTTCACCGGCACCAAAGTCATTGTCAGGGGAACGGAAAACATCCCTGCGGACAGCGCGGCTCTGTTTGTAGGCAATCACCGCAGCTACTTCGATATTGTACTCACCTGCCCTGTATTTCCCAATGTGACCGGTTATGTTGCCAAGGCTGAGATGAGGAAATGGCCCCTGTTAAGTACCTGGATGAGAAATATCCACTGCCTCTTCCTGGACAGGGACAATATCAAAGAAGGTTTGAAAACCATTCTGACCGGTGCTGCAGAAGTGAAAAACGGAATATCCATGTGTATTTTCCCGGAAGGCACCCGCAACAAAGTGAACGACACCTTCCTGCCTTTCCATGAAGGCAGTTTCAAAATTGCGGAAAAAGGCGGCGTTCCTGTAATTCCCATGACCATTGTAAATTCCGCCGGGGTTTTTGAAGATCACCTGCCATGGATTAAGAAAACTACTGTTGTTATCGACTTTGGAGAACCTATTTATCTGAAGGAATTGGACAAAAATATCAGGAAAAACCTTGGTACCCATGTCAGCGGCATGATAGCGGAGCGGTATTTTCAGTTAAAAGAAGAGTTTAAGCTATAGACAGCCGGACAATCACACCATAACCATCATGTCATTTTCGTTCACCGGCCTCAGGAGAAAAAGTTATGCCATCTCAAGTAAAAACAGCACAAGAAGAAAATATAGAAATGCGTTTTCTGGAAGCTGCAGAAAGTTTCTTATCCAAGGGCGGAATGCTGCTGCCCTTTTGCCCCTTTCCCACAGCATCACAGCGGGAAGCATATGACAAGCTCCCTTCCTGGCTGAAACAGAAAGTTATTTCCATGGGCGAAGCTTTCCTGGGATATTCCTATCCCCCCATCCATGCAACTGACTTTATGGCTTTTGGCCGCACCGGGAACCGGGTTGCCTATGAAGATGTTTACTTTGCCAGACGATACGCATTGAACTCGCTTGTTGCGGCGGAATGTGTGGAATACCAAGGAAGATTTCTGGATGATATCATAAACGGCATCTTTGTTATCTGTGAGGAAAGTGCCTGGCAGCTTCCGCCCCATAATTCCTATGCACGCAGTCAGAAACAACTCATCCTTCCGGACTGTACCCGTCCCGTGTTGGATTTATTTGCCTGTGAAACAGGTGCCGGACTTGCCTGTATTTCCTATCTGCTGCCGGAACAACTCAACATGGTCAGCCCCTATATTTTAAAAAGAATTGATTACGAACTGCAGCGGCGTATTATCTCCCCGTACCTGAAGGAACATTTCTGGTGGATGGGGCGGGGGGCAGAACCCATGTGTAACTGGACACCCTGGTGCACCCAGAATGTGCTTCTGACCTTCTTCCTGTCTGCCGAGACACAGAAGAAAATGCAAGGCGGCATAGAATATCCTCTCTATGATATGGAAGAAACAGGGCGGGCAATGATCCAGAAAGCAGCCGCAAGCTGTGATTACTTCTTGAAAGATTACGGCGAAGACGGCTGCTGTGACGAAGGTGCCCAATACTACCGCCATGCCGGTCTCTGCCTGGACGGGACGGCAAATGTGCTGAATCAGGTAACCGGAGGGGCTTTCACCGAACTGATGGAATGGACAAAGGTGAAAAATATCGCTTCCTATATTTTTCATGTGCATGTGGATGACAAATATTATTTCAATTTCGCAGATTGTTCCCCCATTGCAGGCCGGGCCGGTGTCAGAGAATATCTTTTCGGCAAGCACACAAAACAGCCTGCACTGATGCAGTTTGCCGCAGATGATTGCAGAGCTGCAAGGGATATGCTGTTTGCGGACGAATCCCATCAGCTAAACCTCTTTTACCGCCTGCAGACCATATTCTGTTACGAGGAGCTTCTTGCCTATGATGCACCAATCCCTCAGGCGGAGCGGGATATCTATTATCCAAGCGTCGGGCTGTTCCTGACACGAAATGAAATGTTCAGCCTGGCTGTCAAAGCCGGTGATAACAATGACAGCCACAATCATAATGATGTGGGCAGTCTGACACTCTATAAAAACGGACAACCTATTTTAGTGGATATCGGTGTGGAAAGTTATACCCGGAAAACGTTCTCCGCCGACAGATACAGCCTTTGGACCCTCCAATCCGGTTATCACAATCTACCCACCATAGAGGGCATGGATCAACGCGCCGGCGCCGACTATCGTGCCAGACAAGTTGTAACCTCCATGAACCAAAACGGCAAATCTTCCATTTCTATGGAGCTGTCAGGCGCCTATCCGCTCGATGCCCCGACATGCTCTTATAGAAGAAGCGTTGTTCTGGACAAAACCACCAACTGCATCACTTTGACCGACCGTACTGACAGCCGGAATGTGATTCTGAACTTTATCACTTACGAGGAACCTTGTGTAACAGGAAATGCCATTCAGGTCGGCACCGCCAGGCTTACGTTTTCAGGCGCTTCACTGGCAGCAGTTGAAGTACTTCCAATCACCGATCAGAGGCTTCAGATGGCTTGGGATCACGATTTATACCGCATCCGACTGCAAATGACGGACACCGAATTTCACATGAGCATATTGTAGCAGATATGGCCGGAGTGAGAAACAGCAATTTCGACATAACAGACAAGCTTAATGACTATACTGTAAGAAAGAGGAAATAATGGAATACACATTTACTAATTTGGTTTGGTTATTTTTTGTTTATTCATTTGCAGGCTGGTGCATCGAAGTATGTTACTCTGCCTTCTGCCGCAGGAAATTCGTAAACAGAGGTTTTGTGAACAGCCCGCTCTGTCCCATTTATGGTGTTGCATCCACTCTTTTTGCTATATTCCTGCCGGAACTGACAGCAAATCCATTTTTTCTGTTTTTAGGCGGCCTGTTGCTGGCTACCATGCTGGAATACGCTACCGGAATGATTATGGAGCGAATTTTCAAGAAGAAATTATGGGACTACTCCCAGATGAAGTATAATCTCAGCGGCTACGTATGTATACGCTATGCCTTGCTTTGGGGTGTGCTGGCATTGGTGACAATGTTGTTCGTCAATCCGCTTTTGTGTGATCTATTCTCTATGATTCCCCGACCGATTTCACTGATCATCCAGTGGGCTCTTGCTCTCCTGCTGCTTCTTGACTTTGTCACAACCGCCATGGCCATCCTTGGCATGAAAATTACTGCGAAACGACTCTCGCAACTGTCCGAAGGAATGCAGCAGACCTCAAAACTATTGGAAAACAAGCTGACAATTGCTGTCCGGAAACGTATGCAGAAATCATTTCCCTCAATTGCCGGGGAAGTCATCATGACAGAAGCCACTCCTATGAAACCGGAGGCAAAAGTATTTGCCCAGGGGTGCAGCTTCTACAAACTGGTATCCCTGTTTTTTATTGGCGCTTTCCTTGGAGATATCACGGAGACCATCTTCTGCTATGTCACTACCGGACTCCTCATGAGCCGCAGCAGTGTGGTATATGGGCCTTTCAGCATTGTATGGGGATTGGGTTGTGCGCTTTTGACCCTTTTCCTCTACCGTTACCGCAACAAAAGTGACCGCTATATCTTCGTTGCAGGTACCCTGTTAGGAGGTGTCTATGAATATGTCTGCAGCGTGTTCACCGAGCTGGTCTTCGGAACCGTATTCTGGGATTACAGCGGCTTTGCCTTTAACCTGGGGGGACGTATTAACCTGCTGTACTGTTTCTTCTGGGGAATTGCCGCTGTGGTATGGTTGAAAGTGATCTATCCAAGGCTATCCAATCTGGTGGAAAAGCTGCCCTTCCGGACAGGAAAAATAGTGTGTAATTGTATGATTGTATTTATGCTCCTCAATATGATCCTCTCATCCCTTGCATTGGCCCGATATACGGAACGAAACACCACACCGGGCGGCGCTCCGGCAGAAAATGCTCTGGAAGCATTCCTGGATGAACGCTTCCAGGATGAGCGGATGGAACGGATTTATCCTAATGCTGTCATTGTGGAATAAAAAGCATGGCACTTCCTATGACCCACTGATTCCGTGATATATTTCAGCCGCAGTTCCTGGGACGTGTCTGAATCGCCCCTGGGACGTGCCTGAATCGCCCCTGGGACGTGCCTGAATCGCCCTTGGGATGTGTCTGAAAACGGCTTTTCCCAAGATTGCGTCACACTTGTAGATACAAGCACCTTAACTCACTCTTTTCTGATATCCCCGCTGACCAGACGCAGCGCCTTGGGACGCCCCGCCTCATCATAGATAATCTGCCAACACATCTGCTCGCTGCGCCAGGGTGCACAGGTGAATAAAAGTTCTCCGTCCGTCTCCATGTCATACGCCAATACCTTTCTTCCTGCAGAATTATCTGTCAAATCTCCCATCTCTATCTCTAATTGCCAATACTCTCCTGTGGCAATTTCCATACACCATACGGTATCATAAGCATACCCCACAGACTCTATCTCATCTCCATCTTCCCTGTCCTCTTCCCCTGATTCTGTACCACTTTGGGATACTCTGTCCTGTCCCTCCGGCTCTGCATCATCTTCGCTTACCTTTCCCGGTTCCTCTGCTTCCTCATCGCTTTCGCTTACCTTTCCCGGTTTCTCTGCTTCCTCATCGCTTACCTTTCCCGGTTCCTCTGCTTCCATATCACCTTGGAATGCTCTGTCCGGTTCCTTTGGTTCCGTATCACCTCCATATACCCTGGGGTCCAGACTGCTGAACAGATAATCATTGGTTCCCGTCAGCGGAATCCCCCCTATGGATACCAATTCGCTGTCATTGCCATCGGGACGCAGCACCAGATAATGGACAAACATGGGATTTTCCTCATCCCGGAACCGCAGAAACAGATTATCGCCATAATATGTCCCCATCCAATAATTAACACTTTCTCCCTCTTTTAACAAAGACACGCCATTTTCCATAACATCACAATCATTTTTCCCTTCCATGGGCACAAGCGTTATCTGTCTGTCTCCCACCTGAAAATGCGCTTCACTGTACAACAACCCTTCATAACCTGGATAGGGCAGAACATCCGTCACCTGTTCCAACACCGCTCCGGTAACGCCGTCCAACAAAACCTGATAAATGGTTTTCTTGCGCGTATTGTGCACTGATACCACCACATTGCCATCTTCTTGAAGGGAAAAATTGATAAAACTGCTCTCCCAGAACCCAGTCTTAAATAAACAGCGCTTTTTTCCGCTTTCATGCTCCCTTACATAGAGACTACGTCCCTGAGAATAATAGACACCATACGTATTTACCTGCCATCCATCCATATCCCATTCTCTGATAATCTTGCGGCTGCCATCCTCCGGGGTATACTGCCAAAGTCCGTTATGTCCCTCACGATAATAATACACTCCGTCCACCAATGTCCCTGCGATTGTGCTGCATCCCATCCTGAACAAATCTAATCTGTCAATGGTTTCCCGTACTCCCATGATAAGAAGTCCCATGCACGCAACAGCCAAAAGCAGCCTGCGTAGCCCTTTTTTCCCCGAAGACGCTCTTTCGCTCCGCTCCAATAATGCCTCATCCAATTCCCCAATCGCCCTATATAATTCTTCTCTATTCACAGACATACCCCTCCTTCTTCAAATGTTCCTTCAAAGCCTTGCGGGTGCGGCTCAGGATAACCGACACATGATTCTCTTTCAATCCATACTTCTTCGCAATCTCCGCGACACCCTCCATGAAGAAATATCTCCGCACAAATACATTTCCCTCCCGTTCCGACAACCCGTACACAAAATGAGTAATACTTTGCCCAAGCTCCTTAGCCATAATCTGCCCCTCTATATCGGCGCTGTCCGCCACACATTCCTCCAGTTCCTCAAGCACTGCCTCTATCTCCCCGCCGCCACGTTTCGCCGTATGCTTCAACTGATAGCGATTGAAAGAAAGATTTCGGGTAATCCTGGCCAAAAACATACGCAAACACTTCGGGTATGCAGGCGGTATGGCATTCCAGGCACGCAGCCATGTATCATTGACACATTCCTCCGCATCTTCCCTGTTCTTCAGGATAGCATCCGCCACCCGAAGGCAATACTTCCCATATCGTGTCTCCGTCTCCTTGATGGCCTCTTCTCTCCGATCATAATACATGCCTATAATCTGCTCATCTGTCATGGCTTTCTCTCCTATACAATTGCTGCTTGGAACAATGCGTTCCGTTTGGCCAACCGTCAAATTCAATAAAACCCCGGCATCCATGCTTGCCGAATAACCTCTGCTCCATGACCCTCCCAGCCAAGTTGCATGCGATGCCAGAAGCTACTTCCAGATGTTGCTTTGGGACAGCTATTTTCATGTTCCGGCTTTTTGTCCCATGAAATACATTCTGTCTCTTCAGTACATGAATGCTTATATCATATAAGACAGCATTTTCAATATTTTCTTACAAGATTTACAAAAAATATTTTTAATAGACAAACATTTTTTTCAAAAAATATAAGAGGAAATTTTTTTAATACATTTTATAATTCCTTAAGTTCAAAGTCAAACTTTAGACACAATTTTAAGTTATGATAGATACATAAACAAAGGAGCTGTGGGGTTTTAACAAATTGGGGTTAGGGTTCTGTCAGCTTCGACAAACAACAACACTGCTTCGGCAGTTTCCTATATACCTTTCTCTTTCATGTTATCCCTTAAAACAGGAGTTCCGGCAAGCCGGAACTCCTGTTTGTTATGATTCTCCAATCCACCCTTTGAGTGTTGCCTGGATTGGGACACTATGATGATATAAAAGAATACATTATTCTTCCTTTTTGTAATCACTGAACAACAGCGTGTCAAGCTGTTTTGGAGCAGAATCAATGAAATGCAGGAATCCAATCTTCTTCGCTGCCCTGATCTCATCATCCGTTATTTCTTCATTTCCCAGTGTCAGATTTTCCCGCAGGGTCAATGAGAACAGGTTAAAATCCTGAAAGACAGTGGAAAAAATCCCACAATAATCCTCATAATCAATGTCCCTTATATCCACTCCGTTAAGGTAAATTGCTCCTTCCGTGGGGTCATAGAGCCGCAGAAGCCACTTGATAAGTGTTGTCTTTCCTGCCCCATTTTCCCCTACAATAGATACCTTTTCCTTTGATAATCCCCTATTCTTCTGTGGAAGCAATCGTTATATGCCAGCATAGACAATGATGTTTCTTTTACAATTGCATAAGATATATCATCGGGCAGGTCATGCACTATCGTTCTGTCCGTACATTCACTACCGCACTGCATCTTTGCATGACCCGGTTATCGTGGGTTACTATAATTACATATATCTCTTTCTGCATTTCAGACAACAGGGACATAATCCTTCTGATATGTCCATCATCAACTGCTGCCAATGATTCATCTAATATTATAACTGGTTTTTTATACAATATCGCTCTGGCGATTGCAATCATCTGACGCTGGCCGCCTGACAGGTTAAGCCCGTCTTCTTTCAATGCAGAATCAAGCCCTATTTTTTCTACCCATTCATCCGCTCCCATCTGCTTCAGCACGCTTAATATTTCTTCGTCTGTAACCGCATCCCGATGATTGCCCAAAAGTATATTTTCCCGTACAGTCCCCGGGAAAATAACATTCTCCTGGGGAACATATGCAATGTTTTTCCTGACGGAACTCTGGCTACATCTGTCAATCTCCTGTCCGAAAAGCCTCAGATTGCCTTCTGAATACGGATACAGCTTCAGTAACAGCCTTAACAACGTGGTTTTCCCACATCCGCTGGGCCCTTCCAATGCGATGATATTTCCGTCCTCAGCGAAAGCGCCAGTACTTGCTCCATTCATATTTGATATTTTTACTTCATTATCATGATATCTGCAGACCAGTCCTTCCGTTTCTATGCCTTTGCCCTTCTGCCGGACAGTGAATTCATCCCCTACATCTTCTTCTGCCTGAAGCCTGAACAGAGCCAGGATTCGGTCAATTCCCACCATTGACCTCTGCACATTTGCCGTACAGTCGGATAATGACAAAAACATTGTAGCCATCAGCGGCGTGAGCTGGCTTATAAAGACAACGTCCTCAAGTTCCATCCCTGCCCCAAACAGGCCGTAACAGAACACACCAAAAAAGCAGAACAGCCGTAACACCCCCTGTATCACTCCATAAGCTCCGTCCACCATACCTTTTCTGGAAAATGCTTTTGTATAACGCTTAACTCTTAATTGATGAATTCCAGCCGCATAATCGGCCATGTCAGCCATCTTTATTGCCGCAGAGTTCAGGAATGTCTGCATGGAAACGGATAATATGGCAGACTTCTCTTCCTGTATCCCAGCCATATGCTTACGGACAAGTTTTGAGAAAAATATCTGAGCCAAAAAAGCAGACAAACCTAATACATAAATTGCAGCACAGATTCCCCAGTCCGCCCGAAACACAATCGCAGTTGCACCAATACCCGAAATGCAATACATGATTGGCGATAATAATCCGTATGATAACAACCCTATGGCATTATCAATATCAAAATTCATCCTTGCAACCAATTCTTCCCGCCTTCCAAACTGATCGATATCCGAAAGAGATATGTTCAGCGCATGGGAAAACATTTTTTTCCGAAGAATCACTGATATTTTATGGATGACAGTAGTCTGGAAGTAAACCCCGGCAGTATCAGCTACCGCAAAGCAGACAACCCATACCACAATCGTCAGAATCGGACCGGCAAGAGAAGTTTTGGAAGAGACAATTGCGATTGCCTTGCTACTGATCATCGCATTGATATATGTAATGATAAAATTACGACTGGCTACCACCAGGGTTGCAATAGCATATGGAATCCACTGCGTTTTGAAAAGGCAAAAAAAACTTTTCAGACTTTTCAAATCATTTTTCATTCTGATACCTCCTGCCTGCTCATAAGAAAATGTCTAAACACCCTCTTGGGGTGTCATATCATGTACAACTCCCGGATACCTGTCCATCATCTCCCTGTCATGGGTGATCATAATCACATAACGCCGTTCTGCCAGCTCACTTATGGATTCCATCATGCGGATGGAATTCTCCCTGTCAACATTTACCGTGGGTTCATCAAACACATAAACCCTGGCATCACGAAGTATGCTGCGTATAAAAGCAATCCTTTTTTTCTGGCCTCCGGATAAAGGGGCTCCCTTTTCCTTTAGTATTGTGTCGTAGCCATTTTCCATACTCTGGATTTCGTCATGTAAGCCCAACCACACACACATTTCATACATTTTTTCCTCAGAGAAGGATGTCCCAGCCAACAGGTTCGCTTTGATGGAATCCGCAAAAACAAGGGATTCCTGCGGCATAATTGAGATTGATTCCCTCATGCTGTTTCTGTCATTGCTTTTTACGGGAAGACTTATTTCCCCGCCGTCAATTCCATAGATACCTCCAATTAATTTCATTAATGTGGATTTCCCGGAACCGTTTTCCCCGATGCTATAATTGATTTTCCCTTTTTCAAAACCTAAATCCAGTCCGTCAAATACTTCCCTGCCGTCAGGATAATGAAAATGAAGATTGCTTATAACGCATTCCGTGGCAGCCTTTACCCCTGGAATTGTTTCCTTTTCCTGTTCCATTTCTTCAAAAAGGGAATAATTCTTCAGGTTCACCGCCGCTCTCCTATACTGGACAAGGGTATTTTCCAGTCTCATGATAGGCGACACAATATAGTCTGATAACGTCACTGCCGCCAAAAGCTGGCCCACACTCATCTGACCCACAAGAACAAAATATCCGCCGCAGAATGCGATTGTTATCAATGTTGCAAACGAAAGTATCATTGTGGGCACCGAAATACATGCCTGCCTTAGATTCGCTTTCTTCTTAAGCTTATGGAGCTGTTCCAGTTCCTCCCCATACTGTTCAGCAAGATCTTTTTCCATCATATTCACCTTGACCATTTCAAGATTAAACAGGCCGTCTGACGTTAATCCATTTATGCTTTTTAATTTATCCTGATAGTCACCCAAGCTCTTTATCATGCCCTTGCTTAACTTTGTCATGCAGAAAACAGATACCAACGCGGAAGCAAGGGCAGCCACTCCAAGTGTCAGCTTCATATTTGCAATCAGGACTACACACATGGTAAACGAAATGATATCAGGGAAGAAAACCTGCAGCATTCTCTTAGCATTTCGTAAAATGCCATAAACATCGGAAGAAATGCATGTACTGAATTCTCCGATACTTCTCTTGTCAATCTGTTCTTGTTCTGAAGAAAGAATTTTATTTTCCAGTTTGGAAAATAAACTCCCGGTATAAGAAGCTTCATGCTTATCACCGGCATACGGGCCAAGGTACTGTAGCAACAGGTTTATCCCGCAGATCGCTATTATCCCTGCCAGAGCTGCCATAAATGTATCCCTGCCTATTCCATTATCAACCAGCCTTCCTGAGTAATAACGGATGATAACATCCACCGCTTTTCCTGCCGTCGCTATACAGCAGAGCGCAACCCCCTTCCCTCCGCTTACCCGAAATGATTCCATCTGCTTCATAATAATCCTCCAAAACAAAATAATCCTTTACTTTTCTTTCCAAATCTTATTGATTGCATCGCAGAAATCAACAGCACTCATTTACTTATACGGAACTATGTCATCATCAAACGCAATATCAAAGCTCCTGGTTTAGCGATTGACGACCTGTTATATCTCCTTTGCCTTCACAAACTGTTCTTCCGCCTTCATTACAACCCGCACTTTACGATAAAGGATTTCTTCTTCGCTCTATATCAACTAAATCCATCCTTTGTCTTGCTTCGTATACAGCTAACCGCTGCTAATAATTATCAAACCTATTATATAGTTATTTTCAGCCTGTCTCAATCGACATATAAGGAAATTTTTTTGTTTCCATTTATGTTGAATCAAGTTTGCATTATGAACCAGAGCCACTCCTCAGCTTCTCTCTATAAGGCACTTACACAGGAAGAAGCCCGCCGTCTGGCAGAACGTTTTGATCGACATTCGGCATCATACGCCAAAATGCGGGAATCGGCTCAATATGCCAGAAATTGAAATAGGTGTATTAAGCCGCCAGGCACCTGCAAAAACACCTATAGATATTGCTGGTTTTAAGGAACAGATATGTATTTAGACTATTAAGCGAAACAGCGAATGCTGGAAAATAAAATGACAGTTTACAACACAAGATGCGAGGATAAAACCGGTTAAACAACAAGATAATATTGCGGGCAACTTATTTCATGTCAGGCGTTCGCCCTATGGAAGCGATTGTACAATCATTTTCGCATGGCTGAACTGTTACTATCAAATCACCACCCAAATAATAAGCCGCCCCTTTTCGTACTTGGCAGTTATACTTCCGTTCATCTGTTCCACCAAAGTCCTGGCGATAGCTAAACCCAACCCGGTAGATTTCCCGGAAGTCTCCACCGTATAAAAGCGATCAAACAGCCTTCCCACCTGTACCTCATTTAATTTCGATGCCGTATTGGCAAATATCATTTCACCCTGATCCGTCAACACAATATCCAAGTCGCCATCACTATATTTCACAGCATTACTAATTAGATTGGAAAATATCCGGCTCAATGATTCCCTGTTTACCTTCCGCACAATCTTATTCTCTGTCATACGAACATTGGGTGTAATTTTCTTTTCCAGTAAAACAGCATAAAATCCTGCAATGCTTTCCTCCAGCAAAGTATTTACAACCGTGTCTTCCACAACGGTTTCACAGACTGGTGCGATTGCCATAGAGTAACGGAACAATTCCTCCGTAAGCTGCCGAAGCATTTCCGCTCTGTTTCTGATAATATTGATATATTCTGCTGCAACATCATTTTTCTCACAGGTATCAAGTAAGTCCAGATATGCACAGATGGCTGCCAAGGGTGTACGAATGTCGTGAGAAATGTTTGTAATGGCATTTTTCAGCTCCAAATCTCCCAGCATAAAACGATGCTTGATAACCCGTAATTCCCGAAGACAACCATTCATATTGTCTGCCAGGCTCATCATCGCTTTATCCCGGGAAGAAATAGAGATTAAAGTGTTGGTTTCCTCTTTTAATTTATCGGCAAATTCCTTCTCTATTTCCCCTGCTGACTTCCGCATCAGGAATATTTTGACCAGAAGCGCCACTGACAGGATTGCCAATGCGCAGCAGCACATGATAAGCCACAACATAATCAACACCTCTTACTTCCGTCATACAATTTATCCAAGCATCACAAGTATGTGAAATAACTATATACTTTTGCACCTCCCATGGCAGATACTACCATGGCTATGAAAGGCTGTTTTCTCCCCCATGCTCTCCCACGAACACTATACACGTGAAATTATATTCCACCTGTGCGGCGAGATTCCCTGAACTGCATACATTGGGAATTGTCTGATTCTTAAGTATCAATTAGAGCAGATTCTGCCTTGTCACATGCAGCTTTCAAGGTCTCATCCGCACTGGTGTAAATCTTATCGCTATTGCTGCAGGAAGGGGGAATTGTCCACATTTCATCCGCACAGGCGAAAATCTCATTTTATATCCTTATGTCGGAAGATTGTTACTCCTGCAGCCGTAGTGCCAATAGAAACCAACAATGAATACAATGGCATCTGCCACAAATGTATGGCAGACATACTGGCATACTGAATCGCTTGTCCTGTGGGCAGAAAATCATAAATAAACTGATAGTATACTCTCTCCGATTCTGTCAGGTACTTGGGATTCGGCTCCATATGAGATTCCATCCCCCCTGATTCACTCAGAGAATAATATGGAACAAATTCCGGTGCCTCCAGTTTTGCATTTACCACAACAGCCACAATGAAAAAAGCGAACAAAAATAACATACTGGCCGCCACAACCGCAGACTCGTTGCTGCACACCATGCTGAACATGGTAAATATGGAACAAAAAGCCACTGCCAGAAGAAAGGTCCCCAGCAACATCCACAATATGATGTCCATCCTTACAGTCAATGTCCCCAGCAAAGGAATACCTATGACCAATACAGGCACAAGAAAACATAGGCACAGAACAAAAGCCGCCGCTATATTGGTAATGAGATTCACGAAATAAATCCGGGATCTTGTATGTCCTACAATCAGTTTATTCCTGATGGTGCCGTCACGATATTCCGTTCCAAGAAACCGACTCCCGAATACAGCTATGACTAATCCAATCGCAATGGCATATACAAAGAATACATTGTCTAATATTTCAACTGAATGATACATGACCTGATCAAGATATTTATTCACCACAAGAGCCACTCCAAAAGCAAACATACACACACACGCCGCCCAGAAAATCCTGTTTTTCTTCAGACGGGAAAAATTAGATGCCAATAACCTATTCATGCTTCTCACCTCCTACCAGATTAATATAATAATTTTCAAGACTTTCATCCCGCTCCTGCATGGAACTAATCTGACAATTCTCCTGGTGCAAAGCCAGCGTCAGCTCCGTGACTGTAACACTTCCGAAAATATCCGCCTGACTATCTGAAATCACCGTATATGAAAGCCCTTTCCCATCCAATGTCCTGCAAAGCGCCCCCATATCAGATACCGTCACCCGGATACATTTACGGCAAGACGCTTCCAGTTCAGCCGCACTGATCTCTTTTACGATTCTGCCCTGGTCAATAAATCCAAAATGCGTGGCAAGCTTGGAAAGTTCGTCCAGAATATGACTTGAAATCAATACTGTTATATTGTGCTCATGATTGAGCTTCAAGATTAGTTCGCGAATCTCCACAATTCCTTGCGGATCAAGTCCATTCATAGGTTCATCTAATACCAGGAAATCCGGGTCTCCCGCCAATGCAATGGCAATGCCAAGGCGCTGACGCATTCCCAACGAGAAGTTCCTCGCCTTCTTCTTGCCCGTATCTCCAAGTCCTACCAGATTCAGTAGCCCGTCTATCCCGTCAAAGGATGGTAGTCCAAGAATACGGTACTGTTCCTTTAGATTATCCCCAGCCGTCATGTCAAGGTAAATGGATGGTGTCTCTACCACTGCTCCCATCCGCCTCCGGCTCTTCTCAATTTCCTTCTGCTGATTGTCAATCCCATAGAGAACATATTCACCCTCTGTAGGTTCCTGCAAACCACAGATCAAACGGATTACTGTTGTCTTACCGGCACCGTTTTTACCGATAAAACCATAGATTGCTCCCTTGGGAACACTCATGGAAAGTCCATTCAAAACCTTGTATTTTCCATACTCCTTTCTCAACGCATTTGTCTTTAACACATATTCCATACATTTTACCTCCGTTTTCGTTCTGTAATGTACTGGCTGGCGCAATGTAGCCTCATCCATAATGTTCTTGCAGAGACAAGTGCTTCATACCCAATGTCATTACAAGTTCAAGGCCTCATCCATAATACCTCTTCAGGACAAAAGCCTTCTCCATGCAGGACATAGAATCTTATCCACAATCTCCTCGCACACCAAAGCACTTTATCCACAGCTTTACCGGAAAATAACACGCTTCTTCCACATATGCGGCCATTACTATCAGTACTTCATGATTCTACCTCCGAAAGGTTAAGAAAATGGTAAAGAAAATCGTTGAAATATGGTTGAGATTCACCATATGATATTTATTCTTCCTTCATTTTAAACCCAATCCCCCACACCGACTCTATATATTCCCTGTTGCCCGTTTCCCGCAGCTTCGCCCGCAAATGGCTGATATGTGTTTTTAGAGAACTTTCTGTACAATCTGGTGTATCTTCACAGATTCGATCCAGCAACAAAGATTTTGTCACGACTTGGTCCGGATTTTTCATTAACAGTTTTAATATGGCATATTCTGTACGAGTAAGTTTTACCTCATAATCATTTACAACAACAATATGCTTATCCATGTCAAGAACCAAGTCCTGGAATGTTAATACTGTGGACGTGCCGATGGCCGGCGCATTGCGAAGCTGTACGGAAATCCTTGCCAGAAGCTCCTTTTGATGAAAAGGTTTCGTGATATAATCTGCCGCACCGCCCAGCAACAATTCCACCTTATGATCGATATCCGCCTTGGCACTGAGTATAATGACCGGAATTCCCTTTATCTGCTTCAGCACCTCTTCACCGCACAGCCCCGGCAGCATGAGATCAAGCAATACAAGATCCGGTTTTGCCTGCGGCAGTACAAGAACAGCTTCCGTACCTGAATAGGCGCGTGACACTCTGTATCCCTCTCTTTTTAACATTTCCTCAATTGCATTTCCAATATAGATATCATCTTCAATCAGCAAAATATGTTTCATCAATTACCCTTCCAACATGATTCCCGCCTGTTCTCAATTTCCAGTCCATCAAAAAGCATACTGTCACAGCCATGTTCAAACAAATACCATAACATGCCGTGTTATATGTTTTTCATATTGTCATAATTCCAAACACAATCTATTATTTTGATATAAAATCCGTCGCCATTTCATTTTTCATACCTGTCCAATCTGTTTATATCGTGTATGGATTACAGTCATTCTACTATAATTGAATGGATTTCTCAACAGCTATTTTGTGTCTTTATTTTTTCTGACCCCATTCCAAAAATCCTGTGTTTATGCCATTTTGCAGCGGATTCTGAATGTTGAGATACTTTTTGTTATTATTATAACACATAAAAGATGAATCTAAAGATGGTCTCCAGTTTAATGAAAGAAATATAACAACATTGTTAATATATCCATAACGTTAAAATAAGCTAAATATATGATTTAAGGAGCACTGATAGCATGATAACTTTATACACTAAAACTCCCCGCCTTCTTTTCACCGCTGTCTATATCTACCTTGCCCTCCCCGTCATCTTATTCTTCCTCTTCTAGCTCAAGCGCCCCATCGGTATCCCGGCGGCGCTTTTGGTGCTTTGGGGGATATTCCTCTGCTGCAGGGAGCATGATTTCCAATCCGTTGGTTCCATACCTCTCACTGCGTTTCAAAAGGGAAAGATTGCGGCTGTCTTTTCATTTGGAATGGTGGGCCTCTGGGTTCCAGTTTTCTTCCATGACCACCCAGTTATTCTGGGTATTTAACCAGGCTGTTCCTGCATGGCTGGCCTGCACTTTCCTCTTCCTGTACGAGCGACCTAAAAATATATTTTTTACTCTTTCCATGCTGCCATTGGCATAATGTATGCGGAAATCCTGACAGCTTTTTCTGGAAATATATGGCAAGGTAATTTAGCACATTCCTATACTTCTGCTTCGGCATACCAGCAATAATATACACTTAAAAACAATTTTTCTCAGCCGTTTTTTAAAGCTTGTAGGTTTTGTTTGCCCAAAAGTAATCAGAAAATAGTATTGCCTTTTAGATTCCTTTAGTGCATAATAATCCTATATGTATCGGAACCTAAAATTTATCATTGGGTTTACAGTGCTGAATTACAATACAGCCTCAGGCAACCGGAATAGATTTGCCTGCTATGACACTGCCAAACTGATGCACAACTTACAGCAGGAGATATTGATATGATTTATATCACAGGTGACACACATGGAGATTTCAGGCGAGTGGAGCAATTTTGCAAACAATTTAAGACCAATTATGAAGATATATTGATCATCTTAGGAGATGCCGGAATCAATTACAGCGGAGCATCCATTGATGGAAAGAACAAAAAATATCTGTCTTCCCTCCCCATAACTTTTTTCTGTATCCATGGAAACCACGAGCAAAGGCCCCAGACGATCAGCAGCTATCAGCAGAAAAAATGGCATAATGGTACTGTGTATTATGAAGAAGCATATCCCAACCTGCTTTTTGCCAAGGATGGAGAACTATTTGACTTTAACGGAAAACAGACCATCGTCATCGGCGGCGCTTACAGCATTGACAAAATGGTACGGCTCCTATATGGATATGGATGGTGGGAGGACGAACAGCCCTCAGACGAAATCAAGGCCTATGTAGAGCAACAATTGGAGACTCTTGGTTGGGGCGTAGATGTTGTGCTCAGCCATACTGCCCCACTGAAATATGAGCCGGTGGAGGTTTTCCTGCCCGGCATCAATCAATGTACCGTGGACAAATCTACGGAAATCTGGTTGGATACTATAGAAGACCGTCTGAAATATTGGAAATGGTACTGCGGGCACTACCATACTGAAAAAAAGATTGACCGATTTGAAATTATGTTTGAGAATTTTGACACATTCTGCTGCAGACAATAACGTATGGCCTTTTGCATCTACCTACTTGTCTCTGTTCACCAAGATGAATACCCGGACGCAAATATATGTGTCCAGATATTCATCTTGCACATGTAAACGAAAAACATGATTGGAACAAGGGCCATTTCTATTTGTGTTGCGCCCTTGTGCCCGAAGACACTTTTGGGACAAAGGCCATTTCTATTTGTATTGTGTCTTTGTACGCAATGGTACTGTTTGATGAAATGCTGTTGTATTTCATCCTCGTATCTCCACTTTTCTAAGCAATTTTTCCACATACGCCGGCAGACAGAACGCGCCCACATGAAGCCTTGGTGTATAATATCTTGTCTCAATGTCTCGCTCCATCCATTTTTCACCGTTCAAGTCATGCACCGGATGGTACTGTTTGGAAGCAAAGCCGAACAGCCAATGCCCTGATGGAAAGGTCGGGATATGCGCCTGATATACCCGACTCACAGGAAAACTCTCCACAATTCGCCTGTGAGCTCTCATGCAAGCCGTAGCATCCGCCTCATAAAATGGACTTTCATGCTGATTTACCATAATACCGTCACTCTTCAGCGCATTATAACAGTTGTCATAAAATTCTTTCGTAAACAATCCTTCCCCCGGCCCAAAGGGATCTGTGGAGTCCACAATAATCAGATCATATTCATCCTCCTTGCTGCGGACAAATTTCAATCCATCCTCATATACAATATATAGCCTCTCATCTTCCAAAGCACAGGATACTTTCGGCAGATACTCTCTGCTCACCTGAACCACCTGCCTGTCACTCTCCACAAGATCTATCTGCTCTATCTCCGGATACTTTGCCAGCTCCCGCACAGTACCTCCATCCCCCGCACCAATCACCAATACCTTGCGCACATTAGGATGTACCGCCATGGGCACATGGACGATCATCTCATGGAAAATGAATTCATCCTTCTCTGTCAGCTTCACAGAGCCATCCAGCGCCAAAATCCGCCCAAACTCTTTTGATTCAAACACATCAATCCTTTGCAAATCGCTCTCACCACTGTAAAGCTGCTTGTCCACCCGAATAGACAGCTTCACATCCGGGGTGTGGGGTTCCGAAAACCATAATTCCATATGCCATACCTCCTATCTTATTTATGTATCTTGCGTTTTCTTCATATAAAACAGCAAAACCTGCTTATCACAGACAATATTAATTCAACTATAATCTCCTGCCTGATTCTTCATGGCAGCATATCCACATGTGCTATTCCAATTCTATCTGTTCCTGTATGTAGATTGTCTCTTCTATCAGCCCGATTCCGGTGAATACGGCCCACACATAGGGTGCGCCGTATACGTTCAGGGTCTTGGGGCCAACAATTTCCTTGGGAGCATTTTCTCCCACCTGATCCTGAATAAGTTTGTTATATGCCTTTTCAAAGGTACTTCTGGTAATAGAACGTTCCCGCCTGTCTGTAAACAGCTCACCCCCTTTGATGACATAAGTAAAGGGTAATCCCTTTTTTGTCAGAAAACTTTTTCCTTCATGTTCCATAATTACATCCCATAAGTTTGAGATGGTTATCCTTGATGTATTGAGCTCCATATGCTTCCTCCTGGCAATAGAATCGCTTACTAAAATGGTACTCGCAATATGGAATATTGTCAATGAGAAAAGTTGTTCAATCAAAATTTATACTCATGACCAAGCACTGTCATGGTCATTGCGGTAAACTTCACCGCTCGTGAGTATAGATTAGAAGACGGCAAATGTATGCGCTCACGCGTATGATAATAGCAATTTGTGTACTGACAGAGATGTACTGCACCCCTCACCCTCAGCTGTCAGCATGACACAGGGAGACCTTGCCGGGATTTCCCGGAATATAAATTCCCCTTTGCCCTTCTGGAATTCAAAAAGAATGCCGTCTGCATACAGTGCAACTCTGCTGCAATTACTGTAACAGCACACCGAATAATTGCCGCTTTGAAGTTTCTGCACACTTTCCGGTGCCAGATAAATAAAAGGCTCATCACTCCATTTTGCCTTGTATTTGTAATAAAGAGAGGTTGGATATCGGCTGCCCGGCAGAAACAGACCATTTTCCATGCTGCGATAATCAGGTATGTTCTCCTGACACTGCATTCTGACCTTTCTATCAAAACTGCATACCCAATTTCCTTCCTCATCTTGATTCTTTATTCCTTCTTGTTTTTCCAGCCGTTCTCGTCGTTCCCGTGTTTCTTCCTTTTCCAGCCGTTCCTGCCTTTCTTGTATTTCTTTCAGAAAAACCAGAATCCCATAACGGTCACATAATCTGCAGAACTGTAAAAAGAGCCTTGTCGGCTCTTCCTTCTTCATACAGACACAGTTTGCTCCCAACCGTATTATCTGCTGCAAGTCCTCCAACATCTGCCGTTGCTGTTGGGCCTCCATTTCCGCATGCGGCAGCGAATAGAAGATTGCTTTTGGAATAAAGCGGATTCCATTTAACAGCAGTTCCATCCCATTACCAATATTTCTATTTCTCAGTTCACGCAAAGGAATCTGTCTCTGGAGTTTATCCATGATTTTTCCCTTCCGGTCTGTCAGAACTGCCTCCAACTCATACAAATATGGCTCCTTTTCCCCTCTCCAGAGATGCGGCTGCAGAAGAATCCCTCCTATAGGTTCTTCTTCCTGCAATGCCTTCCGACATTCCATCACCACATTTCCATTCCTATCTGCAAGGCAGAGCTTGACAACTCCCTGTGTTTCCGCGCTGCTGCTTATCAAATAGAAATTCCACTCCAAATACACTTTGGCATTTTCCAATCTACATACTACATCTACGCCTTCACCCGGTGCTGTTCTGTCAAAATTCATACGATCTCCCCTTTTTCGCCTTTACAACTCTGACTTTTTCTGACTCATTTGACACTGCTTCTGACCTACTATTTCAGCTCTGATTTTTCTTAAATCATTTGGCACTACCTCTGACCTACTATTTCAGCTCTGATTTTCTTGACTCATTTGACACTACCTGCAGTTTCTGCAATCATGCTCTGCAAATGATAACTTATTTCTCCCCACGCTGCAGCTGCAAAGCCGCCGTATTCTTCTCCACTTCTTTTTTATTTAAAGGATAGGCAAACTGAATGATCAGGAAAACGATCAGATAACAGAGACCCGGCACCAATGTAGCAACCGTATAAATCCGTCCGGCCACTGCTTCTGTCTGAGCAGGTGCCTCGGATACATACCCTATGGCAGTCAACACAAAACCGCCCACACCCCCAGCAAGCGCCTGGCCCACCTTCCTGGCAAAAGAATACACTGCATAAACCGAACCATCCTCCCTCCTGCCTGTGGTCACTTCCTGATAATCAATAATATCCGTAATAAAAGCCCATATCACCAGATTAAACAGACCCGCCCCCACCGTTGCAAGAAACAGAATCACCATAAAAGGCGGAATACTTTCAAGACGTAGGATAAATAACAGCAAATAAAGTACGCCTGCTGCCAGCATCCCCACTGCGCCCGCCTCCTTTTTCCCGAAACGCATTACGATCTTGGAAGTAAAAGGCGCTAAAAGCAAAGTTCCGGCCACACTGAGCACATTGACAACCGACATGGCTTTGGCATTTTTAAAATAGTCCAGAAACAGATAATTATTCATGGTCTGCCCCAACAGACTGGCCAGCAGCAACATCAATGCCGCACAGACCAACGCAAGAAGCGGCCTGTTTTTCCCAAGTCCTTTCAGCATATCCCATACGCTGTCCTTCTGCCCCTCCTTTTTATCAAAGAAAACCCGTTCCCGACACAGAGAATAGCAAAGTCCATAACATATAATGGCAAAGATACCGAATATCACTGCCGTGATGGTGAAACTCACCGGCTTTACAATCTGGTTTCCCTCCACATCCGTCTCATATATAATCAAAGGCACCAATACACCAATGACAAGACCTGCCAAACTGGCCCCTACACTCCGAAAGGTGGAAAGCGATGCCCTTCCTTCTACATCAGGACTGATCACAGAGGCCATGGAACCATAAGGAATATTGATTGCTGTATAACAGAAACTACTCCACAACAAATACGTAATAATCACATAAGTCAATTTCGCCCAATACACCCAATCCCGCACAAAATAGAGATACATAATCGTACTGGCCACCGCTACCGGAACACTCATCCAACGTATCCAGGGACGAAAACGCCCATCCTTAGCAGGTTTCATACGATCCACGATACGTCCCATGGTCACATCCGTGAACGCGTCCACAATCCTGGCACCCATAAACAGAAGCCCTACCACATAACCGCTTAACCCCAGCACTTTCGTATAAAAAACCATCAGATAACTGCTTGCAAAAATAAAGCTGAAATCATTTCCAAAATCCCCAAACATATATCCAATCTTATCACGAAGCCCAAAAGGGCGGACATTTTCACCAGCATTTGCTTTCACATTTCCCTTGTCATCCACGGTTCTTCCCATAAAAATCCTCCACAGCGCATATATTTATGCTATTTACATCAACTGACTATGCTGTAATATACTTAATGCTCTTTTGCTATTCATGTGCTCTGCAGCACATTTCCAGAGTACCAGGCTGCAAATAGCCGCCTGCCATTTTAATTAGCATTTCACTCTGTGAAGGAAAATATACACTTTTTATTATATTTCAATATGACATGGGGCAATCAGATTATCACCCGATTGCCCCATGTATCTACTCACGCAAAATGATTCAACACAAATTACTTTATTTTTACCGATAGCCATTTTCTGACCATCTGATACAGCTCTGCCATATCTATGGGTTTGGAGAGGAAATCACTCATACCGGCCTGCAGATATTCTTCCTGCTGTTCCTTGGCAGTATTAGCCGTCAGAGCTATGATGGGAACCTTTTTATAATATGCGCCCTCCAGCTTTCGTATCTCCTTCGCTGCCTCAATACCATTCATCACAGGCATAAAATGGTCCATAAAAATCAAATCATATTCCTTCTTGCGCACCATTTCCAATGCCTGGCGGCCATCCACAGCAATTTCCATCTGCATTTCAAGAGGCTTTAACATTTCCTCCGCCACCATACAGTTAATCTCATTGTCATCCACAATCAGAACACAAGCCTCCGGTGCCCGGAAATCCAATTCATCCTCTTGTATGTTGACACTTGAATCACCTTCCTCATCCCGCTTCCGGCTGGCTTTATTTCCTGCTGCTGCCCCCTCGTCTGCTATATTTACTGCATCCCTCCCCATATCTTGTCGGTGCCTGTCTTCAATCAAATTACAGAAATTATAACTGTACAAAGGCTTATTCATGGTAAGCATTCCTTCCGGGAAATCGCTCTCTGCCATAGGATTCTGCATACCACAGACCACAGCGCCCAATTCCGCAAGCTTTTGCTTCTCTGCATCGCCCAGGATATCATATTGATCCGTGAAACAGAACACAGGTATGCCATTCTGTTCCACAGACATCAAATCTTCTTTAAAATAAAGCCCGTATCTCCCGGTAAGCGCCTTCAGCATCCGGTTGGCAGCTTCATTTCTCATCCGGCCCAGAATCACAGCCTCACGTCCTTCAGCAAGCTCTGCTGCCCTGCTGGTATCCACAACTCGCTGATGAATGGTAAAATAGAACTCACTTCCCTTCCCATACTCACTCTTCACGCCGATATTTCCATTCATCAGCTCCACCAATTGTCGGGAAATCGACAGCCCAAGCCCCGTCCCTTCCTTGTGATGGTTCTTACTTGTATCTACCTGCTGAAACGTGCCGAACAGCTTGCCCAAATCCTCTTCTTTGATTCCCTGCCCTGTATCCTGCACCGAAACAAATAACTCCAAATCCTCCTGTTGGAGACTGTTTACCTGAACGGTAAGGCACACATATCCTTCCTCTGTGAACTTTGTAGCATTATTCATGAGATTGATGATAATCTGGCGAATCCGGAGTGCGTCCCCATAAAGTTTAGCCGGAATATCCGGATCAATATCATAGAGCAACTCCACAGGCTTGCTGCCAATCCGGTTCAAGATAATCATTCCCAGATCACTCAACATTCCCATAAAATCATATTCTTCATCCACAAGCTCCATCTTCCCCGCTTCTATCTTGGACATATCCAACAAGTCATTGACAATGGTAAGCAGTGCATTACCGGAATTACGGATATTCATCAAATACTGACGATCCTGCTCAGGCAAATCTCTACGCAGCATAATCTGGGTCATTCCCACAATGGCATTCATTGGGGTACGGATTTCATGGGACACATTGGACACAAAAGCGGACTTTGCCTGGTTCGCCGCATCCGCCCTCTCCTTTTCCTCTCTGACCCGCTCCATCAACACATACTGCTCCGTAATGTCCACCAACAACAGACAATACCCGGAAAGTACACCCTTTTCCCTGATTTCCATGATTTTCTTATTATAATACTTTCCCTCGATTTGCTGTATCCTGTCCAAATCCACAAAAAGCTCATACAACTTCCCCGTTACTGTCTTATTCTTACGCATGGACTTCAGTTCAGCGAATACTTTCTTGGCATAAGCATTGGAATCCAGATAGCCATACAACTCATCCACAATTACAAAAGCATCTTCCATCTGTTCAAACACCCATTCCCGACCGATTTCCATAACGCCGAAGAATTCATCCCGATGCACGCTGATAATAATGGACAAAATAGATAAAGAAGCACAGATGGGAACCAAATCAAAAGAAAAATTAAAAAATAACATACAAACCAAGGAGGCGCAGATAACCAACTGCGCCCCTGCCAATTTAGCAAGATTGTTACGCTCTGAGGAAACCCTTACAAGGAACATCCGTACTGTAGTGTATATCATACCGCAGAACAAAAGGAAGCATACAATACAATAACGCACAAAATATAGTACTCCGGGCGCAAATTGGAGCAATACAAGTCCTAACCTCTCATTCCACTGAAACTCCAGCTTCTCAAACACCAGCGGGAATCCGTTTGCGATCCATATGGAAAGCAATAACATGACATCCAACACACACCACAAGCTAAATAAACCTTTCACCCATGTATGCCGTTTCAGCCGCAGATACGACCATAGAAACATGCCAAACATCAGATAAAATACCACATTACCAAAGTATTCCATCTTCAGTGCTATCAATGCTCCTTCATAAGTCTTCGTCTGTAATAAAAGCATATAGCTCCCATTGATAATCAAACCTCCCAGATTGGCCAGAAGCAGATACATGGAAGCCCTGCTCTGAACTTTTCTCACAAGGGAAACACAACCCACAAGCGGAACCAGAATTCCTATCAACTGTATGATATGAACCAATATGCTAATTGCCATTCCATTCCTTCTTTCTTATGATTGAATTTACCGTTACAATCCGTTTCCGTACACTTAATAACTGTTTGTAACATATTCTCTGTTCCACAAATCCGGTAATGATTGTCAGTTATTCTGCTGCGGCTATTCTGCACCATTATATACTTACATCCACAGCACCTCCGCCTACATCCGCTGCTGCAACGCCCACATCTGCTACTGCCACATCAACCACAGTCCCCACATCCAAAGTCACTGCAGTACTTCCCATACTCGCCAAAGCATCCATGGCCATGTCCAACGCCGGATCTCCGGTTGGTCCGCCATAATTGGCGCCCATTCCCATTTTGCTTTCCTCAATGTCCTTCTGTTCTCTGGCTTTTCGGGCTTTTTTGCGCCACTCAAGCTCCCTGCGTAAAGCCAATTCCTTTGCTTTGCGTTTGGCCTCTTCCGCTCTTTTACGCTTTTTCTCCATCACGCCTTCTTTTTCCAGCGCCTTTATCTTTGTCTTAACCTTACCAACAACCTTCTTCAGCTTATTGATTGCTGCCCTAATCTCACTGATTTCCGCGCCACTTGCCTTCACAGATCTCATCTGAAACATCAGCCTTGATTGCATTGCTTTCAATCCCGGAATCTTTTCCATCTGTGCAATCAACGTCAAGTCCATAGTAGCATCATACAGATTCTTGCGTTTCTTAGGGTCAAATGCCTTCTTAATTGCCTCTGACTGCGCCTTCAACTGCTCTAAAATACGATTGCCTGCTTCCTCCTGCTCCTTTGCCTTTTGCTGTCGCTCCTCCGCCTCTTTCTGGGCAAGCCAGATTTGTTGCGCCGCATTCTGCTCTTCGGACTCTACAGCCTGCGCTTTGGAGTTCGTATTCTGTACTTTGGCACTCGCACCCTGCTCTCTAAAATTCGCATCCTGTGCCCCGGCAGTTTCATTCTGCATCCAGAAATCCGCACCTTGCGCCCTGGCTTTCCCATTCCGCATTCCGGAATTCGCGTTTTGCGCCCTGGTGTTCCCGTTCTGCATTCCGGAATTCGCGTTTTGCGCCCTGGTGTTCGCATTCTGCATTCTGGAATTCGCGTTTTGCGCCCTGGTATTCTTACTCTGTGCTCTAAAATATATCCATCTGCTATATGCTCCATATCGCCTTACTACTGCCCTTGGCGCCTTATGCCTTATCTGTTTTTCAATTTGCTTTCCCTTGTCTGACTCCTGCGATATCTGCCATACATCCTGACCCTTCTGCCCCGCCTGTTGTGCAACTTGAAACAACTCCCATACCTTTTGGTTTAGATGTTCTCCCTGTTCTTCTGCCTGAGACATTTGCCATACATTATGACTCTGCTGCTCTCCCGGGCTTGCGGCTTGGGTCTTCTGCTGCACGAAACCTGACTTTGCATCTCCGGCCTCCTGCCCAACATAACCTGACTTTGCATCTCCGGTATCCTGCTCTGCATAACCTTGCTTTGCATCTCCGGCCTCCTGCCTAACATAACCTTGCTTTACATCTCCGGTATCCTGCTCTGCATAACCTTGCTTTGCATCTCCGGTATCCTGCCCTGCATAACCTTGCTTTGCATCTTTGGTATCCTGCTTCGTATAGCTCTGCTTTACCTCTTCTGCCTGTGCTCCTGCACTAAGTCGTCCTGCCTTTGCCGTATCATTCCTACCATAAGAAATGGATACACTTCTGGCAATTCCTTTCAATCCATCCATAGATCTTACCTCCCACATCCATGTGACGTCCTGCCCATACGGACAAGAACCTTTTTCCTGCTTCTACCAATTATATCGGCATAATTGGCAAAAATCAAACAATGCAGGCTGAAAAAATCAGGCCGAAGTAACCTTCTACTCCCATCTATGCCAAAACAATTGGCTTCACATGTCGAACCAGCTCTAAAACATCTGCACAGATGGCTCCATCGGCATCGACCATAAAATCAGCGCGTTCCTTTCACACCATGCCCCTGCTTATCTGTATCCCTTTAAGACGGCATTTGTCAATAAAGGCCGCCAAAGAAGTCCGCTGTGCGAAAAACAGAAAAAAAAGTCATATTTTGACACATTTTCGCAGCCTTGGAATAAATTATAGAAATGAATACTTGATATTGCGCAACTGCAGTCACAGTGATATCAAAGCATATTCTCAGAAAGTACATTGATTTATATACAAATACGCAGGCAGGCGCATATAAATCACAATCCCTGTGTACCGGAAGCGAATATGCAAAACTGAAATCAGGAGGAAAACATATGGGAAATCGTTTTAAGTGGGATGAACGGTATAATGTGGGCGTAGACATTATCGATAAGGAACATCAAAAACTCTTCAGCATTCTCAATAAATTGTTTGACTTTGGACGTAGAGAAGATAAAAGCCACTTTGCCTGCCAGGAGGCGATAAAGTACTTTAGAGAACATGCTATCCAGCATTTTGCAGATGAGGAAGCCTATATGGTCTCCATAAATTACCCGGGGGTTGAGACACACAGACGCATCCATAAGGATTTCCGCGAACGAATGCTGCCTGCCCTTGAAAAGGAACTGGAGCTGACTGGTTATTCCAAGACCTCCATTCAACATTTTCTCGGCGTGTGCGCAGGTTGGCTAATCGGACATACATTGATCGAAGATCATATGATCGTGAGCGGCGAACCTGTCAAACATTGGGAAAAACTATTACCAGAGGAAGATCAGACAGTGATGGGACAGACAATTGCCAGCCTGCTGCACAGCATGTTTCGGTTGGATTCACAGTTGATCAGCAATTACTATGCTGGTGAAAAATTCGGACATGGAATCTATTGCCGTCTGATTTATACCAGCAGAGACAAAAAGAAATGGGAATTTTTCCTGCTCTTTGAAGAACAACTGATTGGCAGCACTATTGGCAACATCATAGATACTAAATCGGAGACTACGGATATGATGCTTTCCAGCGTAGCCAGATATGCGGCAAAACAGCTTGTAGAACGTGTCAAACGGCATTTTTCGTCATTGGCGCAGTTTGAAATGACAGAAGAACAACTGCTGACCTATGAGCAGTTTTATAGAATGTATGAGAAACAGAGTCCCCAATTCAGCCTTTTGTTTGATACCGGCAGAGGGTACTTTGCATATTGTATGACCACTTCCGAATCCCCCCGACGCAAGGACGGTGTTTCGGCTGTCACAGAAAACGCCGTGGCTGAAATCGAGAACTACATGCGTCACAGTAAGACTTCTGTAGAAGCCGAAGACCACTTATATGTCAATAGCTCTGTGGAACCCATAGACCACCTGCATATCAATAGCTTCGTGGAGCCCACAGGCAACCAGAAAAAGAAAATACTGGTGGTGGATGACTCGGACTTTATGCGAAAGACAATGCTGGATTTGTTGGGTAACGACTACGAAGTGCTGACGGCAAGCTCAGGCATGTCAGCCATCAGAAATATTTCACTTACCCGACCGGACCTTGTACTACTGGACTATGAGATGCCTGTCTGTAACGGCAGCCAGGTGTTGGAAATGATTCGCTCAGAAAAAGATTTTACAGATATCCCTGTCATTTTTCTAACCTGTCGAGTGGACAGTGAGAGCGTCAAAAAGGCAATATCACTCAAACCTGATGGCTATCTATCCAAATTCCTTCCTGCCGAATCTGTAAAAAAAGCAATAGATCATTTCTTTGAGAAAAGACGCCCTATCTCATCAGAATGATATTCCTAAGACGGCATTGAGATCATTTCCGCAAAACGGTGCATCTGGCAGGCTGCACCGTTTTGGTGTTTTACTGAATCCTCCGTTCCTTAACACAATCTTGGACATCCATTTGGAAACGGAGGACATGTCTAAAAAAGCGGAAGTGAATAAGATAGAATTCAGGGGTTGCTTTTTTCTTTGTGCATGCGTATAATGTCTTTGTAAAATATTTTATCGCCATAGAACATATTATCTTATTCAAGAATTCAAATAAGCGAAGCCAAACAATACTTTGCTGAACATGAACTGTTCGATAAATAAGAATACTCTTATTCCCCCGGCATGATGATTACGGGACCTATGATAAAGGAAAACACCATGAAAATTACCTACATCCATCACAGCGGCTTCCTGGTAGATACACAGGAAGTATACTATATCTTTGATTATGATAAAGGAGATCTGCCTCAACTGGATACGGACAAACCTGTATTTGTATTCGTCAGTCATGGACATACGGATCATTACAATCCCGAACTCTTCTCCCTGCTTACCTCCATGGGCATGAAGCACATAACCGCGTTTCTTTCTAATGACATTCCCAGGAAGAGGTTTCCTTCCTGCTTGATGTCAGCCACGCTGGAAGATTGTGACCAGGTTCGCCGTCAGGGCTCTATTCCTGCTGTCATAGTTTATCACAGCCAAGAATATACGCTTCCTTTTCACACCCACCTGCAGACCCTGCTCTCTACAGATGCAGGAGTTGCTTTTTTCCTGACCTGTCCTGAAGGCACCCTTTACCATGCCGGAGACTTAAACGACTGGATTATGGAAGAAACACCGGAACAGGAACGCCGCCAAATGACCGGCAGCTACCTCGCCTCCATTCGCAGCTTAAAAGGAAAATCCATTGACGTCGCCTTCCTGCCCTTAGATCCCAGGCTTGGGAAGTACTATGCGAAAGGCTTTCTGACCTTCCTGAAAATGATCCCCGTGAAACATGTCTACCCCATGCACTATTGGGAACAGCCGGAAATTATAACACAATTCCTGCAGGAATATCCGGAATACACCGGTATTGTTGTTGTGCCGTAAACGTTTACTTTTTTCCCATATTATTCCCTTTCAATCACAAATTACCTCACGCCAATTATTTTGCTTTAATAGTTGTCATACATCCCAAATAACTTTCTGGTGTTCCTGACATGGCAAGATATCTGGTCGTGGCACTCCAGCCATCCTTAATAACCCAAAAAAGATATGCATCAGAGTTTGATGTGTTTTTATAAGTCCTATATCCAAATACCATTACAGTGTGATCGTAATAAACCCCGCTTGCTAATGAAAATAGAAAAGGTCCATAATCGTTGATTGTGTTTTTAACACTTGCAGCTCCCCATGCGTAATTATTACTTCCTGTAACGGAAGTATATCCATATTGTTTAAATACATTGGTAACAAGATTATCATTTTTTGTAACCCCTAAACCAATTGATTTGTCATAATCATATCCTAAAGCAGCAGCCTCGGTTTTTATTACATTATATAAATCGTTTTGTGTATTTGATATCTCTGAATATCCTTTCTCTTCCCTATAATAAACCATTGCATTATAAAGAGCCGTCAATGTGCAATTATTATGCCCTCCCAAATCGTCACATGTTTTAGTGCCAACACTTACAAGAACTGATGAATTGCTGCTGTCTATTGTATAAGTATATGAAGAATTCACTTCATTCTTTAAATATGTTTCCGGACCAGTAATAAGTCCTCCACTTGTGTTATCACCCGATGACGTTCCGGCCTTTATATCCTCAAAGAGACTGTCAATATCCGTATCTGAATACTGCGCAACCAAATTCACAAAATCCTTTGCCTCGTTTGTAGCGTCACTATCCGTATGAATTTCAAATTCCGGCTCTTCTTCAAAGCCAACGGCTTCTCCTGAATAATTGAAATAATTATCGTTATTATCGGCAGCGATATAATCCAACGTACCAGACAAATAAACACGTTCAACCATACTTACCTGCCTTGTTGCCGCATTCTCTACCCGACCATCAATTGCAAGTTCTGAAATTTGATTATTTTCATAAGCGTACTCAATAACTGAGAAGCCATAATCTTCCGTAGAAATAACGACATACCCGTTTCCTGTCCCAGCATTATATACAGGAAACATATACCCCAATATACTGTCATTTGTACCATATACAATAGTTGCATCGCCGGATACATCACTATCTTGATTCCATCCCGATTCAACATTATTTTTTATGTCTTCTGCTACAAATGTCGCAACAATGAGTTTTGCTGCATTGATGGAATCATGTTGTTCAGATATCCCCTCTTCAGGATTTTCACTCGCATATGCAACGGGTGCTTTACCTGACATACTGCCAGTAATAAAAAGGCTCAAAATCAATAAGCTGCTCACAATTCTTTTTCTCATACACTAAGTACCTCCTGTTATTTTACCCTGCTGTTTTGTGATCAGACATCTATATTAATAGCATTTTATAAAACACTATATGCCTTCAGGAACATTTCATAGATTGCTATCATTCTTATAAAGCTTGTTATCATTGGTATATTTGCTGAAGAAATTCATATATAATACTACAGTATTTCTTGTAATAACATTCTTTCTCACCATCATCTATAACACCAGCAAAATAATAATACTTGGTTCCATCGAAAATAATTGTACATATATGAGTTGCAAATAAGTCCATATTATCATAACCTTCCATGTGCAAAAAGATATTATCATATATACTGTATACATTTCCTTCATCAGCCTCTTCAATAGCCGGCAATAAACCTTCATACTCTTCTAACGGTTCATCCGTTATATATATTTCAATAGAAGCATCCGTGGTGTCTCCATCATATTTTTCATATTCAAAAGCATAGTTAAAATGAGCTCCAATGGGACTTTCATCTTCATTTAAGTAGTATCTTATTCCTCTACAGCCTGGATCCGATGCAGTATCGATACCCGTATATTGTTCAAAAACATCATCTTTTTCATCATTTCCCACTACTACGCCTTTATCTGAATCATATATGTTATAAAAAGATACATTGAGATTAGCAACTTCACTTACTTGGAGGAAATGAAAGGTGACTTCATTGATATTGATATCTTCTATATATTCTTCATAATACTCATCAGATCTTATATATTCCCGTTTTTTGTCACCCTTTAATGCATTCCTGCCCACCCAAATTAATACAATGCAACACAAGCATACAATAATTACTCTTATTCCTTTCTTCACCCATTTCTCCTCCCTGTTCTACATTTCTAAGTATCATTTTCTCATACTTCCTGTTCCATAATCACCTTATGCTAATGCCTTTAAGAAAGTCTGAAAATGTGCTCCTTGATATTCCTCTTTTATCAAATTCCCCTCTCCTCCTTCATAACAATTTATGATAACTATTCCCTTAACAGGTTAATGCCATTATACTATAAATCTCAATACAACACTATACTTTTTATTCTCAAGCCAGAAAACCGAAAAATAAAATTGGACTAAGCAGAATCCCCTGTTTATCAGGTTTTTTTACTTAGTCCAATGAAAGCAGTATCATTCAAATAGATATCTTAATCACTTATATTTTTTTACCAATCCAACGTTCCTCCAAACCTATTACCACTCACAGCAGCCCTGCCTCTTTTGCATACAATGCCGCATTTTTCAGGTTCTGTTCTATCTCAGCCTCTGTCACCGGGCGCTTCACTTTTCCAGGATTACCAATTACCAGCGAGTTATCCGGAATGACCATGCCCTGCGTAACCAGGGTACCTGCACCAATGATACAGTTATTTCCAATGTGACAACCATTCATGAGAATAGCCCCCATACCAATCAAACTATTATCCCCAATGCTGCATCCGTGAAGAATCGCGCCATGCCCCACTGTCACATTTGCCCCGATTTCCACCGGATAACCTGCGTCTACATGCACCACACAATTATCCTGAATATTACTACCGCTGCCAATATGAATCGGTGCCCGATCCCCCCGCACTACGGCATGATACCAGACGTTGGCTGACTCTCCCATCCGCACATCTCCGGATACCACTGCTCCTGAAGCAATGAAATACTTTGTCGGCGCTGCCATGTTTCCGGCAGACAATACTTCTGTTCCCTCTTTGCCCTCCTGGAACGCTTCCTTTGCTGCTCCTCCATGAGAATACGCTTGTGACTTTTCCGCTTGAAACTGCCGCTGTAAATCATGCTGCAGCCTATCCCCCTGCGAATGCCACTGCAGCCGGTGCAGCTCTCCCTCATGCTGCATATGCGCAAACCCGTTCTGCCGCAGTGCCTCGTAGAGCACAATGGACACAGCATTGGACAAATTCAGGGAACGTATGGCCGGAAGCATAGGAATGCGGATACAATGCTCTTCATGCTCCACCAGAATCTCTTCCGGAATCCCGGCGCTTTCCTTACCGAACATAATATAATCATCCGGCCCAAAATCCACCTCCGTATAGGTATGCCTGGCCTTGGTTGTCGCCATCCAGATTGTCACACCCGGATGCGCCGCCTTAAACGCCGTAAAATTCACATACCTGTGTACCTCAAGCTGGTGCCAGTAATCCATCCCGGCACGCTTAATAGACTTTTCATCCAAACGGAACCCCAAGGGTTCTATCAAATGCAGGGGCGTACCTGTAGCAACACAGGTACGCCCAATATTCCCGGTATTTCCCGGAATCTCCGGCTGATGTAAAATAATGTGCATTTCAATCCTCCCTCAGCCGTGAAACAAACTTCTCCAGCCGGCTCATGGCGGTCTTCAGATGTTCCAGTGAATAGGCATAAGAAATTCGCAGATACCCCTCACCGCAATCTCCAAAGGCAGTTCCCGGCACCACTGCCACCTTCTCTTCATTTAAGAACCTGGTAGCAAACTCATCACTGCTCATGCCAAATTCCTTAATGCAGGGAAACACATAAAAAGCCCCATAAGGCTCAAAACAGGAAAGCCCCATTTCTTTAAAAGCATTCAGCAGAAATCTTCGCCTTTGGTTATACGCCGTCCGCATTTCCAGCACATCTTCATCTCCGTTCTTCAACGCTTCAATGGCCGCATACTGACTGGTTGAAGGCGCACACATAATGGCAAACTGATGAATCTTGGTCATCTGGGCGATAATCTCTGCCGGGCCGCAGGCATACCCCAGACGCCATCCGGTCATGGCATAAGCCTTGGAGAAACCATTGATTAAAATAGTCCGCTCTCTCATGCCTGGAAGTTCCACAATGGACACATGTTTCTCCGTATATGTCAATTCGGAGTAGATTTCATCTGACATCACAAATATATCATGCTTTAAAATGACTTCCGCAATGGCTTCCAAATCCTTCCTCTCCATGATAGCTCCGGTAGGATTGTTCGGAAACGGCAGCACTAACAGCTTGGTTTTATCCGTAATAGCTGCCTCCAATTCTTCCGCAGTCAAACGGAATTCATTTTCTTCTTTCAAATTGATAATCACAGGCGTTGCTCCGGCCAATATCGCACAGGGCTCATAGGAGACAAAGCTGGGTTGGGGAATCAATACCTCATCGCCCGGATTGACCATAGCTCGAAGCCCTATATCAATTGCCTCGGACCCACCCACAGTAATCAATACCTCATGCAGAGGATCATACTTTACTCCCTGCTTCCTATGTAAATAATTGCAGATTTCCTGACGCAGTTCTTTTAACCCTGCATTGGAAGTGTAAATCGTCCTGCCCTGCTCCAGAGAGTATATGCCCTCATCACGAATATGCCACGGCGTGTCAAAGTCAGGCTCACCCACCCCCAATGAAATTGCGTCCTTCATTTCACTGGCAATATCAAAAAATTTACGGATGCCCGACGGTTTAATATCTACCACCTTATCTGCTAATGGATTTCTCATGGGGTAATCATCTCCCTTTCATCTTGTTTTTTTGAAGAAATCACTGTACCCTGATCCTTGTATTTCTTCAGAATAAAGTGAGTCGCAGTGCTGAGTACAGTGTCCAGCGTAGAAAGCTTATCGGACACAAACGCAGACACCTCTCGCAGAGACTTGCCTTCCAATATTACCATCAGGTCATAACCGCCTGAAATCAGGTACACACTGCGCACCTCCGGATAATTGTAAATCCTCTCTGCAATACTGTCAAACCCCTGACCTCTCTGAGGTGTCACACGTACTTCAATCAATGCTGTCACCTTTTCTTCGGAAGTCTTCTCCCAATTTACCAAAGTGTGGTAGCCGCAGATGATTCCTTCCGCCTCCAAAGCTGCCAGTTCATTCACAACTTCAACCTCTTCCACGCCAAGAATAACTGCCAGCTCCTTCGTATCTATTCGGCTATTCTTTTCTATTACTTTCAACAACTCTTCTCTCATGCCATATACCTCCATATCAATTTCTATATGCTGCGATCTTATTTTTTACTTTCTGCTGTGGTGCTCCTATATTTACGCCTTATGGCTGCACTCTCATCTTTTGCTTTCTGCTGTGGCGCTGGTCTGCCTTTTGTCGCTCACATCATTGAAAAACCGTTGCAATCATTCCATTTCCTTCCGTCAAGCTTCCGGGTTTGCAGTTTATTGTATTTTATATAGTTGATCCTGTTTCGGTCTGTCCAGGTAACGGATTTCATCCCCGTTTCGCAGGATTCTTCCCCTACCTTCCGTAACTCTGCCAACAATCACTGCCGGAATGTGCTCCGCCGCAAGTGCTTCCACCAATCCCAGTCCATCATCAGTAGTCATAAGCAGGCACCCTCCTGACAATAATTCATAGGGATTCACATTACAGCACTCACATACCTCCACTGTCTCCTGACGAATCGGCAGCTTCCTCATGTCTATGTTCAGTCCGACACCTGCTCCCTCTGCCAATTCCCAGAGTGCGGCGAAAATCCCGCCCTCCGAAGCATCATGCATAGCACAGACGCCGGACTTCACCGCTGCTGCGGCCTCCGGTATTATGGATAAATATCGGTCAAATCCCGCCGCTTCCTCCACCAGATAGCATGGAATCCGCTCCAAAAGTTTTTCCCGATTACGTTTCGCCAACACTGCCGTTCCCTGCAATCCAATCCACTTACTGATCACAAGATCCTGCCCTGGTGCCGCAACTTTCACAGTATGGTTTCTTTCCGCTCTTATCTTGCCATATCCCGCTGCCACCGCATGGGGTGACATTACTTGCCCGCTAATCCGGGTCTGTCCGCCCATCAGCATCATGGACAACTCTCTGCCCTTTTGCTCCGCCTCTGACAGCAATGCTTTGATATCATATTCTTCCGTATTCTCCGGTAAAAGCAGTGTCAACATGAAAGCAACCGGCTGTGCGCCACTAACTGCTATGTTGTTAGCACATTTCTGTATCAATTGAGCTAATGTTATATATGGCTCTGGTTCATCAACTGACACTTCCGGCTTCGCACACTCTGACTCATTCACCGGCAGCTTCGACTTTGCGTTCTCTGACTCATTCACCGACACTTTCGACTTTATGTTCTCTGACTCGTTCACCAACAATTCCGAGTCCGTAACGTCCCCTCCATACACTGATGTTTTTGGTTCCATATGCTCCGGTTTATTTGCTGATAGCTCCGACTCCACAGGCACCAACTTTGACTCTGCCCAATGCACCGCAGCCTCCTGCATACAGGTCACCAGCCTCTCTCCGTCAGCACATGAGAAAATGGCGCAGTCTGCCCCTATTCCTGCGCCACTGACCACTTCTTCTCTTTTTATACCAATCTGCCTTAAAACAGAACGCTTTAAGACATTTCCTGATACTTTTCCTCTCTCCATGCTGCTGCCTCTCAGCCCTGATAACCTGCTACCAACCACTTAATCATCATCGTCGTCATCATCATTATATTCTTCCGGCGGCGCAAGCAAAATTGCCAGCACATCCTTCACATGGTTTACATTTCCGGTGCCGATTGCCGCCATGATTTCTTCGTAAGCACCCGGGTCTTCGGTAGCAGTTCCCACAACGGCGCTTCTGGGTACCATCTTATAGCTGCTGCTGTTCACCTGCGTACGGCTGACTTCCCTGCCATTCTCCAATACCACCTTCCACAACTGCGCTTTATAACCCACATGGGCAGAACCACTGTCACTCACATATCCCAACGGTCTGGATGCGTCCGCATAAATTGTATCAGAAGGAGGATAATTCACCTCTAATACCTTACTCTCATACCGAACTTCCCTGTTGAGGTCCCTCGTCTCACAGCCATAGATATTAAAAGTAATATGTTTATTTTTGGTAAATCCCTCTATATACACAGGATATTCCAGGTTATTGACAAACTTGAAGTCCTTTCCGGAACTTTCGGAAATCGCAGCGTCCGCCGAAGGTTCCACATAAGTAACAATCATAGAGTGATTATATCGCTCCGTTATATCTAATTCAGCTAACAACAATGCGTTATATAGCGTAGTTGACACTTGACAAATACCTCCGCCCAGACTGTCCACTACCTGCCCATTCATATAAGAACCCGCCATATAATATCCGTTTGCCGTAGTAAACGGCGTCACAAGCGCGTGCATGGAAAACTCTTCCCCGGGATACACAAGCGCACCATCAATCAGCTTACATCCATTATCCACATTCGCAGATCTATTGTAATTGGAGGTGGTATACTCTGTCGTGTAGCTTCCCAAGATATCTTTCACCTTGGACAATTCCTCCACACTTCCCTTCGGCTCCTCCACCACCACATCCAAACCAATGGTACATACTTTACGATCCCATTCCTGCGTCAGATATTGACTGACCTTATCAATGGACGTCTCAACATCAAGCGCATAGCCTGTATGCCCTTCCACAATACGAAAATTGTCGTTTTCACGAACCAAACCATATGACACCGCTTTCACATCATATGGTATACATTTCTCAATCAGCACATCGCTGATGGACTGTAAATCAAACGTCAGCGCAATCGGATAAACGAGATTTTCTCTTTCCAAATCTTTCAATATCTTATAGCGTTCAATCACATTCCCCCGGATTCCCACTGCCAGCGCTTCTTCCACCAGCTCCGGATTGCCCCAGGCAATTCCCAATTCACCGGCAGTTACCACCACAGACTGATTTCCTGCTGCCAACAATGTAATCTCCGTATCCCGCAGCCCATCAACATAAGTCCTGATCGTCTGCTCTGCCTCTGCTGCACTCATGCCTGACAGTTCAATATCATCCGCATAAATCCCATTTTTGATTGTATCGCTGCCTGTTGCCCCCACCATTGTTCTGGGTATCAACACACATACCAAAAACAAGCAGCCCAAAAGCAGCCATTTTTTACCACTTTTTTTCATAACATGTCTTCCTCTCTACTTGAATTACTAAAATAAATATGATACAGTTGGTATTAATATGGCAAGAATTAGAAGAATAACAATGGCTGCCGAAATACGTTGCGTAGTTTTCTTATTATTTAATCGAAACATAATTGACTCCTTTCCACCAATTGTTACGACTCACTTTACGGCCATATGCAGCCGCAGGAACCATAACCGGCAAACACTCTCTTATGAAAGGATATTATATATGATTTTAGGGTTTTTGGCAAGTTTTATTGGTATTGCAATTATTATTTCTGTCCTTGCAAAAAGATCATCAAAAACGAGAAATTCACAGGACAAAAATTTCTGGGAGCGGGAAGCACAGGCGAACAATGTCCGCCGCAAGCCTTTGGACAAACTGAACTATATTCACATACCGCTGGAACATTTTCCCATGCAGTTATTAGAAGAAAATCCCATTGTAAAAGAATGTATTGACACTGTGCAAACGCTCTCCACACAAAACATTGTCAATCTCACCGGATGGTCCAACACCGACTTAAAGCTGGAATATGGCACAGCCAACCTTTCCCCACTTACAGAGTATGACCAGAACTTTACCATATTGGTGCGCACACTGCAAAAATGGGCCGATACCTTGACCGAAGCCGGTTATGCGGATGAGGCTGCCACTCTTATGGAATTTGCAGTCAACGCCGGAACAGATATCAGCAGCACATATTACCAATTAGCAGATTACTGGCTGTCCAAAGGTGAAAACACCCGCATAGAACAGTTGATTCAGGCCGCTGACAACCTGCATTCCGCCAATAAAGATACTATTATCCGCAATTTAAAGGAAAAGGTGTGGGGGGATGTCATGCGGTTGTAATACATTTCGTATCGGGAGCCCTCCCCGGATAGTGTCCTAAACAACTTGGGTGTTTTACGGAAAATGCCGGAAAGACAATGTTTGCGGCTTGTTTTGTAATTCAAAATTTATGGGGATAGGGGCAAATCGTTCAACTATAATTCAACTCGTTTACAACAGTCTAGTGCTCTATCCGGTTAGCTTCTAAACTATAGCTGGATACAGCCTGGCCAATTTAATCCGTGCATCCTGCGTCTTAAACTGCCAGTTGATTTTTGCACATTCTGCATATACAAATACGCCGTTCTGAGGAGAGGACGGCCAGTACATCAGCTGATTGGGCTGATAAGAGCATTCATCAAAATAGTCAATACCAAGCATCTGCGCCAGGTATCGGGACACTGCCACGAACTCTTCCGAGGTGATGTCCCGTGTCAGCGGAAAGATCAGGCGTACCCTCGGTTTATCCGCTGTATGACTGTGTGTTGTATAAAGGAAAGATGTATAAGGAGCGTTCCTTTCATAGTGATCAAGGAATGCCGTATCGATACGATCCCCATCCAGCGCAATCATAGAACGTGCCTCAACCGTATCTACCTTTCTGCGGCCGCCGGCCAGGACGCCACCGACAAAACCTCCGTGGTCTTTGGCAGCATCTCTCTGGGCCTTACTCATTTTTGCATATTCTTCGACCGACTCCGTCGTGCGGATTGTGACTTTGAGACATTCTTTTAAATCTGCATATTTCGTGGTCTTATTGACCCATTTCCTTGCCCGACGGTTATTCCCGTAGGCTATCGCTAAATCCCGCATTATATGAACCTCCTTACCTTGGGAGTCTCACCATGTTCAAACCGTGCCTGCCTTGCCAAGCGATAGGCATGTTCCGTTGCTGTCGCGTTCATACTCCAAAGATAGTTGCAGTCATCGCCAAACAGATTAAAAACACCATGTTTATCTACACCAGGATATGCCCCAAAATAATCGCCATCGACCGTCTCGAAGTTATAAAAGTTTGGCCAGTTATGATGGGCACGGTAGGCAACGGTCTGCAGGCAATCCAATATCTCGTCCATACTATCACCAGCGGGAATATTTCCAACTACCAAAACTGCTGTCTGCGAAACACCCCATCCGTTATTCTCTGGATATCCTGCTGCATAGAAACGGTTTATCTTTTCCGCATCGACATCGTTCATCTGTCCCTTAGCTTCAACGTAGATATCGCAGTTCTTCTCAAAATACCCATGATTTACAGTTACACCGTGGAGCAGGAAATCCGGCAGATAGTAAAGTCCATTACCCAAGTCGTAACCTTCAGGCTCATACTCCCAGTCCACACCGCAGGCATCAAAGAATACGGCCCACCTCGCTTCCAGTCTGGATCGAAAGAGGTATCCTTTATATTCCGTTTGGATTGCTCTAATCTCACTCATGCTCGGACACCTCCTCCAAGTTGCTGCTAAAATAACGGATCGGCTGTCTGCGCTTCTTTGCAATTTCTATTTCAACAGCCATGCCTTCTGAAATACGGTCTCCAAACACCCAAAGTTCGTCGCATTTCCCAAGAAGGATCACGTCCATGAATATTGCAAGCTCACACTCGGCCGGATCATCGTCATTCATGAAAAGCGGAAACATAAGGTGCGGTGCCAGCGGGATCTGCCCTTTTTCTAGGGCGAATTTACAAAACTTTCTTGCCCTCTCCGTATTGCCAGGCACATCGCCGGACAATGGGCTGCAGATATAGACAAGCGGTCTGTATGTCCGGTTTTTTGGTTTGTTTGACATATCAACTACCTCCTTATAAATAATTTGCCGAGGCTACGCCTCTAAGAGGTAGCCCCGGCAGGCAGTCAAATCTGACGGTTCTGCATAAACTTTTCGATTTTCTTTGCCGCACGGTCTAACTTGTGACTGATGTTGCTCGAATCGGCTCCAATCTGTTCGGCATAATCGTTAATGCTGACACCGTCAATACGGATAGCAATGAACATCTCTGCCCAGTCAGCCTTCTTGCCACAAGCTTCTCTGACAAGCTGACAGACTGCCTCGTATCTTTCACGTTCTTCACGGCCAAGCTGGTCCTTTCTGAAAATACGATCATCCGCCACTTCATCCTTCAGCGGATCGGAGGTATCAACCTCATCTTCTTCATCGCCCGGCTTCGCTTTGGACTCGCCGTGATGCCGCCAGAATTTATGCCAGCAGTTATAATCCGGCCGATTGAACTGTTTCTCCCATTCCTCCTGTATCAGCTTTTCTCGCTCCTCCTGTGATAATCCCTCGCCTTCAAGTGAGAGGGATATCCACAGTTCCTCCGTTGTTTCTGCGTCCAGCGTGATTGTCTGGTACTCATTCTCGTAACGAATCTTTAGTTTCATGTCTGCGTTCCTTTCCGTCCTCGACCGCGAACGATGGAACGCAGAAAGAGCCCGTGGTGAAGATGTCCACAGACTTCTGAAAATCCGAAAATGGGCGCAGAAATCTAACGGTGGGTGCATCTTCGTTTCTGGAGCGGTCTTTATCACCGCTGCCTAAACTCTCTATGCATCCCATCGTCCTAATGGCCATCTCGGACTATGAGATTAAAATTTATAGGAATTGGCTTTCCTGCTTAATTGAATTTACGCCTAAACTTTGGTATAATAAATTAAATATTTGTCTGTTCACATCAGCAGTTAGCCACTTCTATGAGTGCAGTATAGCAATGTACCCCCTCGAAAAATGGGAAGCAGCGGAAGCGGACGGAAGCAAACGGAAGTAGGTGATTTCATGACATTTTCAGAGTATTAAAATGCTCTGTATCCATACCTTCAAGATGATGAGAAGCCTGTAGACTTCTGCGATAGTATGATTGGACACTTCATTTATAAAGAAGCCCAAGAAGCCTGTGGTCTTCTGAATTGTCAGTCGGATACCAAAAGGCGGTACCTAAGAGAGAAAAATCCGAACAAGATTAGTCCAGAGTATGCACAGTACGTATATTCCAAGCATTATGAACAGGGATATCGTGAATGGCTGAATGCCAGGATGTTCGAGAAGGATACATTCCATAAAATCGAGGAATGGCTTACAAACAACGAAATCGATTTTTTCGATGTTTCTGCCGCCTGCGACTCACTACTGGAAGATATATTTTTTAAGATTGCCTATCCCAACGCGTCAGATGGTTCGGAAGTAAAACTTCCGGATAAGAGTCCTGTAGACGGAGAAGAAGCTTCGCAGCTATCAGCAAACGACAGAAATCTGCTGAAGGATTTCAATATCGACTTTGACAGCATATTGGAGAAATGCATCGCAAGCGATCAGGCTGAGGTATGGTTTACCGGTAGCATGGTTGCAAAGATCAACAGCCTATATAATGAAAAATGGAAAGATCAGATTTCCAGATTTGAGGATATCGGTCTTCAATCGAACATTCTCAGCACCGTAGCCGCCCTGCAGGATTTCTGCAAGGCGCTGGATCCGGACAGTGAATCCGTTCCCGGTTCTTCAGTCCGGAGACTGAGAACAAAGCTGAGAGACAATTACGTCAAACTTCACCCGGACAACTATGCGGGCATATATCCGTATGACGCATTTATAGATGACTGGAACGATGAAAATGAATTTGACATGTAAATACCAGAATAGAAACATTACCCGTTTCTGATTTGATTCGAAAGGACAGAATACTTATGCCTATAATCGATGATCAAATCAGGGTCATCGATCGAGCAATCTGTCGATACCTTGATAATATAGACAATTCTACAAGAGCCGTAATATCCCAGGACATCCTTGGCCGCCTGAAGAACCTGGTGGAGCATGTGATGTTAAAATACTACGCCCCATACATTGATATAGAAGATTCCGAAGAGAATATAGAAAAAGCGGCAGAACATACCCAGACAGACGGGCATTTGAAAGTGCTCTACCGCTTCAGGAATTATCTTGATATAGTCGCGTCACACTATACCCTCGATGAGGATGGTTCTGAGCGACTGATGCTGAAATACTATGACTATCTACTTCAAATCAGGGATATCCTTAACTATGATTTCGGCATTTCCATCCTGCATAATCTGGATAAGTTCCCTCTTAATCTGGACACAGCCCTGCAGGAGTATTATTCCAAAATCGCTGAGAAAGTCAACAAATACAAAGCTCGGCTTGCCGGTGAAGGAGAAAAATATTACATACAGAAATTAAAACCGTTCTATGTGAACGGCCGCAGATATTTTGAAGTCACCTTCACAACTGCAAAGGACAGAGAAAATAAAGCAGGACGCATTATTGCTTTCACCAGATTACCGGTCATAAGCAACTATGCATCGAGATTCTATTTGCAGAACGAAAGCATAGAGATCCTCGGAAAAACCATGCCCATACTTCTAATCACGGGATGGGAAGTGTCATTACGTGGCTGTGAGTTTAAAAATTTCTATTCCATAATTACTGGATCCAAGCGCGATGTACCATACGGAGAGCAGCGCACCATTTGTCGCTATATAACGGAGAACCGCTTCACGCTCACCGAAATTATGGACTTTCCGGAAGCCGCATATCAAAGGCTTATCAATTCATTTCGGGCTGAAGGAAAAACCGGATATTTTTTCGATGCTCTGAACCGGTGCCGCAGCATAATCCGGGGAAAGAGACCCGGCCAGAACGTCCTCCGTTACCTTCTCTATGGCATGCACAACGCAATCATAAAAGATCAGCGGCAGGACGCAGCCAATAGCAGCCTATCCAACCTTTGTTTGAAAAACGGCAGCATCCCCTTTGACAAAATGCCGTTTAACCAGTCGCCGATAAATCACAATCCCCGGCTTCATGCTTTATTTGAGTGCATTCCGACTTATAACAGAAAGCATGAACTTCTTGCACGACAGCTTAGGAATAACACAGAGATTTCCGGCAGGATTTTCACGCCTGTTGAGGAGCTTGCGCACTATGGTAATATAAAGGATCTCGCAAGAACGTATAATGCCACATTATGGTTCGGGCATAAAGATAGAAGCAAAATAGTCGTAAAGGATGACTACGCCTACATCAGGGAATACAGATTAGATACCACCAGCATCATTAAAAAGCTGATGGAGCTTAGTAAAGTGGAGGATCCAGATTACTCAAATGATGTTGAATTCTGGCTGATGCTTGATGATTATGAAGTAGACTGCCCAGAAAAGATAGATATCCTCACAAAGATGTTTTCCAAATCTGCGGTTGCCGCAATATACGGTTCCGCCGGCGTTGGAAAATCAACACTCGTGAACCATATCTCTCATTATTACGATAATAAAGAAAAGCTGTATCTTGCCCAGACCAATCCGGCAATTGATAACCTGAAGAGAAGAGTTGATTCCAATGAGGATTACTGTAAATTCTCAACCATTGCAAGCTTCCTCAAATATGGATACGGAGATCCTGAATATGAGCTGGTTGTAATAGATGAGTGCAGCACCGTAAGCAACACCGATATGCAGAAGCTTCTCGAAATGGTCAAATTTAAGAAGATTTTGCTTGTGGGCGATACATACCAGATAAACTCCATACGCTTCGGGAACTGGTTCACGGCGCTGCGGAGCTTCCTTCCGAAAACATCCGTCTTTGAGCTCACCACGCCTTACAGAACGAAAAACCAGCGTCTTCTTATTCTCTGGTCAAAAGTCAGAGCTATGGATGACAACGTACAGGAAATCATTGATAAACAGAGTTGCTCCCTGAAAGTCGATGAATCACTGCTAACTGCTGCCGGAGAGGATGAAGCCGTTCTCTGCCTCAATTATGACGGGCTCTACGGCATCAATAACATCAACCGGTTCCTTCAGGAAAGCAATCCAAATTCAGCCGTTGAATGGGATGTGCAGCAATACAAGGTCGGCGATCCCGTTCTGTTTCTGGAGAACAACCGCTTCCATCCCGTCATCTATAACAATATGCGCGGAAGGATTGTAGGAATTGAAAAATTGGATGTAGGTGAAATGACTGAACGGATTCAGTTTGATATCGAGCTGAACACCACCATCAATCCCGCCGATACAAGATTTATGCCGCTAACGGTGCTGGATGATTCCGATACCAAAAACTCAGTAGTCCGCTTCTGTGTCAACAAAATAAAAAGCACCGATGAGGATGACGACGGAAGTACCGCAAGCACCATCGTCCCATTCCAGATTGCATATGCGGTATCCATCCATAAGGCGCAAGGCTTGGAATACAGTTCAGTAAAGCTTGTTATCACGGATGAAGTTGATGAGCTTATCACCCATAATATTTTTTATACTGCCATAACAAGAGCCCAAAATGAGCTTAAAATATACTGGACTCCGGAAGTGGAGAAAAAAGTGCTACAGCGTATTCAACCCCGGAATATCGACGCAGACGTCGAGATACTGAAAAATTATATTGAAAAACCTGATCTTCCGTTTTAATCACAAACGGAAAACAGTCCACAGAAGCTATTGCCAATGTGGACTGTTTCTTTTTTATTAATCTGCCTGACTTCTGAATGATTGTTCGATAATTTCCATCACCTGATCGACATCTGATGTGTGTTCCATATAAAGTTCAACATCGCCATTGCCCCATCTTCCGAGTCCGGTTATATCCCTGCATATACCGTTAGGATCAATTACATCGCCAAACTTCATATTTACAGAAATACGAAGTCTCTGTTTCTGGAAAACTATATCTACAAAATTCGTATCCAGCTTATAAGCCACATAAAGCTTTTTGAATTCTCTCTTTACGCTTGGCGAGAGATTCTGGATTCGTCTGTCAAGCACATCAAAAAGTGTCTTTGTAAACACATTAACATCATAAGTATCGATGGTATATCTTTCTGCAGGTTTCTCTTCAATGCGATACGGCGCAAGATCGGAATCTGTCATTTCTGGGAACTCCCATATTTCCTTCGCTTTGTCCGCAAGCTGCTTGGCACGTTCTTTAATATGTTGCTCATTCCACTCTGTAAGCTTTACAAGATATGCGTTAAGCCTAAGCGCACTTTCCTTAAAGCCACCTTCCATATCCATTTTCACCATAAATGGATTGTCACTCTTCCGAGTTGTAGGCAGTAAGAGTCAAATTGCCGATTGTATGCAGATATGTCTTCTGTACCTCTTTCCATGTCGGTCCCAATTCCTGTTGCCATTCAATGCTGAGTTTCGGGTTTTGTGGCATGATATGCTCAATGGTGAAGTTCTCGATAATTATCGGAGCTTTGTTCTTGTAATTTTCCAGATGGCTCAAGAGGAAGTTTCGAGACCGCATATTATAAACATCTCTTGATACAAAAGCCTTTTCAAACTTGTCATCATCCGGGAACTCTTTATAATCATCGCGGAGTACAAAGAACGCCTTGATCGAATTAACATAGTCATCCGTCTTGATCTCATTTCTCAGTGTTGCAAAGGTTTTATTCAGAGAGTTGGTTGGTATATCGCAGATGCTTCGTCTGAATACGTAGCTTATACAAAGTCGTATAATCTCACACAATTCATCAACCGTAACGAGCCCCTCTTCCTGATCATTATGCACCCGGAGCAGGAATGGATAAGAAACCTCCATCCTTAAGTCGTTTATATCCTCATAGAGAGATTTTAGCGCAGAATTGCTGCTTCGCTTAAACACCATGTTCGTATAGTATTTTGCATAGGTGTATATGTCCTGACATAACTCTCTGATAGTGGCAAATTCACAATTCAGATGATATGCCTTGAATTCCTCATATACGCGATCCTGCTTCGGGATCCTTGTAAGCTTCATTGTTAGGTAATCTCTGAAAAATCTGTCCATGACAGATCCTTGAGTCTCATACTCAAACAAGAGTTCCATCGGACGCCATAGGTGATCATACACATAGTTCTGTTCATTGGGTTCAAGCCCCATCAGCACATAGTTTCGGATTAAATCCGATTCAGAAAGTTCCTTGCCGGTAGAATTAAGACTCTCAAAAATAGCCTGTGCATCATCTATTGTTCGGTCAAGCGTAATATTGACTATCTGAAGTTTCCCTATGGATTCATAAACCTGTGCAGGAGCAAGTTCCATATCAGCGATCTTGCCGGAGAAAAATTTGTAGTTTTCAAGTATTCTCGAACGTGTATCCTCAGAAATCGGCTTTTCCTCAACAAGCCTTGTAAGGACATCCCGGTCTGTTTCGGTAAGCAGAAGTTTATAACGCTCATCACCGTTTTCGTATTCGTTTTTCAAAAGCATATTGTCTATACGCTTCGAGTTAATAGAAGTATTATCCGGATTCTTTATAGCGTAATCTCGAAGCGCAAGAAGCAGAAGTGTCAATGTAGTCATGCGCTGCTGACCATCTATAATCATGTATTTCTGAACACCAGTGGGCATAGCCTGTTCTGCAATATTGACAATTGATCCGACGAAATGACCGGCTTTCCCCTTTTTCTGCATCTCTACGATATCATTCCAAAGGCGATTACACTGTTCTGTATCCCAACTATAAAATCTCTGGTAGTTCGGGATAAGAAACTGCTTATTCCCGTTCAAAATCTCGTAAATATTTCCCTTTCTCGCATCCACTATCAGTTACCTCCAATTAGCTTTCATCCTTTTTTCCATACGGTGCCGGATCTTCAGCAACCATCATCATTTCCTGCTCCGATGTATTATATTCGTAAGAAGACTTCACATACTGGCCTAATCTTTCGGCATAAGCCTCAACCCGGCCACTCATATCATTATTGTCCGTCCAAAGCTCGCACTGAAGCATCACCGTCTGCACGGCATCATCCATGCCCTCCGGCGGATACTTGTGCTTCTTCAGAAGTTTCTTTATCATCATCCGCATCTTCGCCCTTGCAGAGTCGCGCTTCTGCCAGTCGATGGTGCGATTGTTTCGCAGTGCTTCAGCCAATTCCTTTGTAATCGCGATCAGTTCTTTGTTCTCATAGAAGTCCTTGATTGCCTGCGGTTTCGTCAAAGCGTCGTAGAAAGCCAGCTCATCGGCGGTAAGTCCGAGCTGTTCACCTTCTTTCTGCGCCGCCTGTATCTGCTTTGCCAGATTCAGCAGTTCCTCGATGACCTGCTCGTTGGTAAGCATACCGTTGAGATAGCGGTTCATGGTCTGCTGAATGATCTCACTGAACTTTTCCGATTTAACCACATTCGTTCTCTTGTAAATGATGACCTGTTCGTAGATGAGCTTTTTCAGCAGTTCCACAGCGAGATTCTTTTCCTTCATCTTGCCAATTTCTTCAAGGAACTTTGGATCGAACAAGGAGAAGTCGCCGTTCACATCGGAGAACAGATTGATAACGCCGCTCGACTTTATGCTCTGCTCCAACAGGGCATTTATTCGTGCGTTCATTTCCGGCAAGGAGATTTTCTTCCCCTCGCCCTGATTCATGAGCCTCATAACGAGGACACGGACAGATTCAAAGAATGCCGCCTCGATACGCAGGGACTCTTCCGCAAGAGAAGAACACAGCGACAAAGCCTGACGCATAAGCAGGGATTCTTTCAGGAAGTCCTCGCGCTCCCGTTCCTTATCAACACCAACGATAAAGTTGACCGCGCCGCTGATAGCTTTAGAGCGTTCCAGGTCGGTTCCCGTTGTGAATTTGGAATAATCGTAGCCGTGGAATATGTCGCGGCAAATGGACAGTTTCTCCAAGAACTTCGGATAAGCCGCCTTTGCGACATCGGTATCACCATAGTTCTTTTTGTCGCGAGAAGTGTAATCATTCATCGCTTCTTTCAAAGCGGAGGCAATGCCGACATAATCGACAACAAGGCCACCTTCCTTATCAGCAAATACACGGTTTACACGAGCGATAGCTTGCATCAGGTTATATCCCTGCATCGGCTTATAGACATACATGGTCGCAAGGGACGGAACATCAAATCCTGTCAGCCACATATCGACCACGATTGCAATCTTCAAAAGACTGTTATTATCTTTGAACTTCTTAGCAAGTTCATCCTTGTGGCGTTTGTTTCCGATGACCGCACGCCATTCTTCCGGATCTTTGTTGTGGACTTATGGGGATTGACAGGGAATATGTTGAATGAAAAAATACCGCAATCCCCTTAAGGACTGTGGTATTTACAGAAAGCATATATTGTTTTGGTATGTAAGGCATGAAGCCTGTCCCTGCCTGTGGTAGATTCATGGCATCCCCTTTCCGGGGATACACAACATACAGTTCCGCTTTCCCCTGACAGCTTGTCAATGGGGAAATTATAAAAAATGATTTTGTAGAACTGCTTTAGTGAATCTGTAGGAACGCTGTAGCGTACCGCAAGTTACGACACGGCAGCACGGAACAAAACAGATAATATTTAATCATACAGAATTATGTAGAAAACACCCGGAATAGCAGTTAGAAAAACGGACAAAAAATAAGACGGCTCAGTTTCCCAAGCCGCCGTTATGTAGCTGCGATACATTCAGAGTCTGTTTCAAAACAATAACCAACTTCCCGTACACATCGGATAGCAAAACATCCCTCCGGCAATAGTCTGCCTATCTTCTCACGCAAGTTATGTACATGGCAGGCTATGGCATTGTTCGCATTTCCAAAAGCCTCCTCTTCCCACACCTTCCGATATATTTGGTCATAGGTAAGAACACGCCCTTTATTTGCCACAAACAAGCACAGAAGATTATATTCCTTTGCCGTCAGATTAATTCCCAGCTTATCACAATATACCTTTCGATGAGCCAGATCAATTTCTAAACCAGGAAGTGATAACACTGGCTCATGCTTCAACCACAAAAGTTCAAATTCAGGATGCTCTTTCAAAGTCTTTATTATTTCATCAATGATAGAATGACTTCCCTCATTGGACTCAATAATTAATACACGGCTGATGTTAACTATTATCAGCCAAACACTTCCGCTACATCCTTTAAATATTCCCGGATCGG
>CAMWLE010000011.1 GCA_947175015.1 uncultured bacterium | reverse complement strand
AACCCTCGCGCCGCTATTAACGACCTGCACCCTTTCCAGGGGTGTCCCTTCAGCCTCTTGGGTACTTCTCCAAAACGGCAGAACTAACGCTTCTCTATATGAATCGTCGGAGGTCTCTGTACCTGCCCCCGGAGCGGAGAGAGTGGGATTCGAACCCACGCGCCCTTGCGGACAAACGGTTTTCAAGACCGCCTCGTTATGACCACTTCGATATCTCTCCAAGTGTGCTGTTGTCTCAACGGCAAGGACTATTCTACCAAATGAAAGTCAAACTGTCAACACCTTTTTTCAAATTTTTTCAATTTTTTTCTTAACCCTTTTTCTTTCCTGTTTTTCTCAGCTTTCCGTGTCCTTTTCACACTTCTTTTCACACTTCCATTCATGCCGCCAACGGCGTCAATGCCTCTGTAAAAACCACAAACAATTTATGAACTGGCGCAAGTCCCGAAAAACTCAATCATTTTTCTTCATACTTCCTTATATCTTTCCCAATAGAGAAAGCGCCTGAAATAAGCAGGCGCTTTCTCTACCATTCTCTATTGATTTCAGTTTTCGTTCTACCCCTGATTTTATGAATACAGGTTAGCCCTTAACAGCTCCAACCATAACACCCTTAGTAAAGTATTTCTGCAAGAACGGATATAGTGCCAGGATAGGAACGGTAGATACGATAATGGTTGCGTACTTAATTGTTTCCGCAATGGCAGCCGCATCTTCAGCACCGCCCGTATCCGTCATATCCGTCAGAATCAAGATACGCCGCAATACAATCTGTAATGGCTGTAATGATTTTCCCTTCGCATCATTATCCAGGTATATAAATGCGTTGAACCATGAATTCCAATGCGCAACACCATAATACAGCACCAACACCGCAATCGTTGCCTTTACCAGCGGCACCAATATCTTCCAGAGAATTGTCATATGCCCCGCACCATCCAACATAGCAGATTCGGTAAGGGAATCATCAATACCTGACATAGCTGTTCTCATGATAATCAGATTATAAGTGCTCAATGCACCGGGCAGAAGCAATGCCCAACGTGTGTTATATAAATGCAGATCCTGAATATTCAGGAACCCCGGAATCATACCACCGGAAAAATACATAGTAAACATGATCATGATAGTAAAAAATGTCTTTCCAGGCAGATTCTTCCTTGAAAGAAAATATGCTGCCAGCAAAGTCATAAAAATATTGATTGCCGTACCTACCACCACATAAATAATCGTATTGCCATAGCCGGTCCAGATGGCTTTGGTATTAAATACGTATTGATAAGCCTCTGTACTCCATCCTACCGGCCACAAAATCGCTTCCGGATGTGCAATCAGCAAATTGGATTCGCTGAAGGAGGCTGCGATCACATACCAAAAAGGGTAAACACATGCTATGGTAAATAATGACAGAATAATTATATTACATACACCAAATATACGCTCACCACGGCTCAGCTTCACCTTGGGGCTGGAGTCCATCATATCTTTATCTTTTTTCGCCATTTTTTCTCCTCCTTACCACAAGCTTGTTTCCGTGGTCTTTTTACTAATCTTATTCGCAATAATTACAAGAATAAAGTTGACCACCGAGTTAAATAGTCCCACCGCCGTTGAGAAAGAATACTGTCTGTCCAGCAGACCTCTTCGATAAACATACGTTGAAATAATATCAGCCACATCATAAATAGCGCCATCATAGAGCAGGATTGTCTTCTCATATCCCACACCCATAATTTGACCCACACGCATTATCAACATAATGATAATCGTAGGCAGAATACAGGGAATCGTAACGTGCAAAGTCTGTTTCCAGCGGTTGGCGCCATCCACCTTTGCCGCATCATACAATTCGGAATCAATACCAGTCAGCGCTGCCAGATAAACGATAGAGCCCCAGCCTGCGCCTTGCCAAATATTAGATAAAACATATATAGGAATCCAATACTGACTCTTAGTCAGCATACTGCCCCCTTCGTATCCAAACATAGTCATAAAATTCGTAATAAATCCATTGGCGCCTACAAACTGACGAATCATTGCACATAATACCACCATGGATACAAAGTGAGGCATATAAGTGATACTCTGTACAATCTTGGAAAATTTCTTACTGCGCAGCTCATTGATCAAGAGCGCCAATATAATAGGAATCGGGAAACCAAAAATCAAAGTTGCAAAGCTCAGTCTCAGGGTATTTAAAAGCAGACGCCCGAAATAGTCGCCTGTAAAGAAATCTATAAAATGCTGAAAGCCCACCCAATCACTTCCAGCCACACCTCGCCTGGGATTAAAGTCCTGGAAAGCAATGATAATACCATACATAGGTTTGTAATGGAACAGGATGTAATAAACAATGACAGGAACAAGCATCAGATAAACAGCCTTGTTTTTCCAGATAAGTTTCATGTTTTTTAAGATAAGTTTCCCTATCCTCTGCAATCTGACAGAAAAAGCCTCTTTGCTTTTCGCCATTGCCGGTGCAGATACCTCGCCTCTCTTCATGCGCAATCCCTCCTAATGACATTAGTAGTCAAAAAGGCTGCCGCTGCCTATGCAGCTGACAGCCTTTTCAGATTTCCTATATCTCAGTCACACATTTCTCTTAGTACTATCTTGCATTATAGCGATCCAAAGCAGCCTGCTGAATCTCAACCATGCGAGCTACACTATCTTTTACCTTGTTAAGATATGTCTCCCATTCTGCATCAATATCAATATCAGCATAACCTGCCAGAACTCTGCCGCGGAACTCGTCTGACGCAGTAGTAACATCACCATTCAATGATGAATACTCTTTTGCTTCATCAGGAGTCATGGTAACAGGAGGCATAATCGTGCCGCTTACTTCATTTTCAGCCCAGAGAGAAACTGCTGCCTTCTGCTGATCAGTTGCATAGTAACCCAAAATATATCCAGGATCCTGAATAAACGCACCTGACATATTTGCACGTCCATGATGAGCCATCTCTACTGCAATATTGTCAGCATTCATAATTGTATCAGAGTATTTACAAGCGGTACCATAAGGAGTCTCTTCAAAGCCGTTGTAAGCAACGCCTTCCTGACCAAAGTTAATCTCATTATGTCCCTGCTGGCTGTAGCAGAAGTTCAGGAATGCTGCAGCAACTTCAGGATACTTGCAGTCTGCGGAAATAGCCGCATGTGCCTTAGAACCTGTTGCATAGTCAGTAGAACCGCCGCTGTACTGAACCTTCTGTCCTGACTTTTCTACCGGGAACTGTGCACCTACCAGTTCGAAGTCCTTGCCATAAGTATCAGGTTCAGCCCATGCTGCCGTATTCCAGGAACCCATTCTGGAACCAAGTGCACCGTAAACGATTGCAGAATCGCCATTCATGATATCTGCCTTGGTATTAGCGGGAGTCCAGTCACCATAGCTGGGATTCACCAGATCTGCCTTCATCCATTCTACTACCTGTGCCAACATGTTCTTATAACCTTCTTCCGCCTTGCCGAAATGAACCTTGCCATCTTCAGCGGAAACATACATAGCGGCACGAACACCAAAAGTACCGGACAAAAGGTTCTCCATATAGCTTACACTTTCAAAAGACAAAGGATACTTCACATTATTCTCTTTCATCTTGGTCATAGCTGCGGTCCAATCCTCCACAGTCACCAAATCTGTTGTCTTATAGCCCGCTGCTTCAAGCAAATCACCACGCATAATAGGACCGGAAGTTGTTCCCAGAAGCCTGTTGCCACGGGTGAACGGGAAAGTGTAATAATGTCCATCGTCCGTCTTCACAGCGGTATCCAGACAGGGATTATCCTGCAGATACTGCCACAAGTCTGCTGCCGGACCATCTGCGGTAATGTAGTCATCCAGCCAAATCAGCAAACCATCCGCCTCTGCCTGAGAAGGTCCTCCTGCATATCCGGATGTCCACTCCCACTCAATAATGTCAGGAAGAGTCTGATTCGTGGTCATCAGGTTAAACTGCTGTGTAACCTCATCACTCTTATTGGTTGCAGGTCCCACAAACTCAATGGTAATACCTGTCAGCTCCTGCCAGCGCTTTGCCCACTCAGTCATCTGAACGGAATCCGGTGTGTCCGGATGGTTCATAATGTTGCTTGGAACACTCATCCAATAAGTAAGCGTAATGCCCTCGCCATCCGCATAAGGATACTGCACATAATTGCTTCTGGGGGTAGTCAGCGCACCGGGTTTGCCCTGCTCGCTTTCGCTTAATGCAGGAAGGAGAGTTGCATCTGAATTATTATCGTTAGATGCCCCCCCCGTTCCGGAATTATCGCTGCTGCCATTATTCGCACTACTGTTTTCACTGCTGTTGTCAGCACCACTGTTGCTTGCATTGCTATTGTTAGCACTGCTGCCATTGTTTCCATCGTTATTACCGCATCCGGTCAACAGCATAGCTGCAACCAAAGCCGCGGAAGTCACGACAGACAAAACTTTTCTCTTTTTCATTTTTTTCCTCCTGTTTTGATTATATATTTTCAGCCCACAGCACTCTTAACCTCCCAATTAAGATGTGTGTCTGTTAAGCTGCCTTCTCAGGCGAGTCCAATTATGTATTGGTGCTTTTGACACCTTCTCTTTTAAGTACGAAAAAGATTACTTATTTCTAATTATACAACAAACACAAAAAAAAGCAATACTTATTTGTAGTTTTTTCTAATATACTATTTCGCATTCTGCTTTTTCAATGTCACTATCACCAAAAATTCGCTTTTTCTGCACATTTTCTTGTTATTATTACCATTTATGTATCTACTACATTCATGCACTTAAGGCATCCATATATTAATCTCATTCCCACATTAAGAACATCTATCTGTATTTGTTATATTCATGTGTGCCACATTCCTTTGTACGGACTTTCAAAATGAAGTACAGATTTGATCAACCAAGTCCCATTACATACCCAACTTGGAGCTTGTATCCCACAAAGTATAACACACATCCCAGGGAACATAATTTTTAGACACACCCCTGACAAAAACAAAAAACCGGAAATTTTCATAATAAATTTTCAGCCATCCGCATATCTTCGGGAGTTGTTATCTTGATGTTTTCATAAGAAGACGCTACAAGCTTCACCGGGACCCTCAGCATGGTTTCTACCACCATAGCATCATCGGTTATCTCCTGTTGCAAAGCTTTTGTTTGTTCAAAGAGCTTTTGATAAGCATGGATAATCAGTTGTGTATCGAATACTTGCGGTGTCTGTACGGCCCACACAAGACTTCGGGCGGGTGTCTGCACAGCAAAACCACTCTCATCCGCAATTTTTATCGTATCTTTTACAGGAACCGCTGCCACACAGGCATGATATCTGCACACCTCCTGATAAGTATCTTCCAGGAGCTTCTCTGTGAGAAATGGCCTTGCTCCATCATGAACAAACACATAGCCATCCTCGTTCGGCACAGACATCTCTCCCTCCGCAATCGCGCAAAGTGCCTTATACACCGATTCATAACGTTCGTTTCCGCCGGCGATAATCTTGTCCACCTTATGGAAACCATATTTTTCTACAATTTCCTTACACACATAGGCAATATCATTTGCCCCTGTGACCAGAATACAATCATCAATAATATCTGACGCTTCTACTGCCTGAAGAGAATACCACAGAAGAGGTTTACCGCCCAATAGCAGAAATTGTTTCGCAACACTACTGTTCATCCTTTTTCCGCTGCCTGCTGCCAAAACAATGGCTGTACATCTCTTCTTAACCATATATATTTTTCCTTCCTTATTGTGCCAGTTATTCCAGCTAGGCGAAATCCTTCACAAACCATCAGACTCCATTTCATAGTCCCCCATGCAACGGACTGCCCCACTTTGCATGAAAGTCCGGAGGTTTACTGCGGATTCACAAACTCAAATTTGGCACCGCATTCAAATCATAACCATGCGTCACACCTTTTTGATATTCATAATATCCAGCAGCACCAATCATGGCAGCATTGTCCGTACACAGCCTTGGTGACGGATGAAAAAACTGAATTTTCCTCTTTGCGCATTCCTCTTCAAATGCTTTCCGCAGAGTAGAATTAGAAGCCACGCCGCCTGCAATGGCAAATTTATCATATCCAAATTCTTTCACAGCATGTAGAGAATGCTCCACCAGCACATCCACCACCGCCTTCTGAAAAGAGGCCGCCACATCAGCCTGACAGATTGTAATCCCTTTCATTTGACATGAATTCAGATAATTCAATACGGCGGATTTCAATCCGCTGAAACTAAAATCATACTCATTCTCAGCAACCTTGGCCCTGGGAAAAGAAATTGCATCGGGATTCCCTTCCTTAGAAAGCATGTCAATCTTAGGGCCTCCCGGATAACCAAGCCCTATGGCTCTGGCGACTTTGTCAAACGCCTCCCCTGCCGCATCATCCCTGGTTCTGCCGATAATCTCATATTCACCATAGTCTTTCACCACCACCAGATGAGAGTGGCCGCCGGAAGCAACCAGACAGACAAAGGGAGGTTCCAATTCCTGGTGTTCAATGTAATTGGCACTGATGTGTCCACTGATATGATGTACCCCCACCAAAGGAATCTCAGCAGCAAAACTGATGGCTTTGGCTGTGGATACGCCTACCAGAAGCGCCCCTACCAGCCCCGGCCCGTAAGTAACAGCAATCGCTGTAATATCCTGCAAGGTAACTTGTGCCTGTTTCAGCGCTTCTTCTATCACCTGATTCATTTTCTCTATATGTTTTCTGGACGCAATCTCCGGCACCACCCCACCATAACAGGTGTGTAATGCAATCTGGGTATAAATAATATCGGACAGTACTTCCCTGCCATTTCTCACCACAGAAGCGGCTGTCTCATCACAAGATGTCTCAATCGCCAGTATCAATACGTCCTGTGTAGTAATATTTACTTTATTCTGCTGTTCCACAAGACCTGACTTCCTCTCATTCATGTCATCCGGCTCCGCCCTGCCTGACTTTCATTTTGTCATCCGGCTGCTCACTGCCTGACTCTCATTTTGTCATTCGGGTTCCACCCCACTTGCCTCTTATTCGTCTCCGCTTTCCTGTGACTCCGAACCCACACTCACATTTTCCGCCTTATCCCAACCATAGATTTTCCACTGCCTATTCTCATCACGGCGCATCAAATATACCACCTCCTGAGGAATCGTGTGTCCGCTCTCCGTTATATAATAAGTGCAGTTAAGTCTGGCAAATTCGTATCCATCTTGTTTAAAAGTGTCCACATTGTTGCTTGCGGCAATAGAAATCCTGGATATCCTGCTGCCCGCTTCCTTGAACACCTTAACATCCTCTTTCAGCTTCACCATGTAAGCAATCACCTCATTGTTATCCAGAAGCTCATTATCATACATCCGCCTCATCTGCATCCCAAACTGCTCTATTTCTTCATTTGTACATTCCTCATTGTAAAGACATTGCTGAAGCTCCGAAAAATAAGTTAATACCTGCTTTACCGTAGGCGGGTAGTCCTTTTCCAAATCGCGGCTCAATGTCAATCGAACCTTTGAAAGCGCAGAATCCGCCAGCACATTTCTCTGCTTCGTTGACAGATAGGCATACAGACATACAATACCCACAATCACTATTATAATTATAATCACGATCATTGTGGTATTTTTGTTCGTTGCTTTTTTTGTTGTGGTATTTTTCTTCATATTGCCCCCCATTCTATGTCCGCATTACACAGACATCCCCTTTACTCTTCTTCAAACTGCAATTCCACAGTCCTTCCATCCTTTGCAGCGATAGTATTGGCGAAAATCTTCCGGACACTCCCCAGATATTCCTCCGGCCGCAACAGAGACGGACTATAATGTGTCAGCCAAAGCTCAGGTACTTGCGCAGACCTCGCAATCGCAGCCGCTTCATACATGGTCATGTGCTTATTCTCCTTTGCTTTCGCAAGTTTATCATGCTCCCCGTACATCCCTTCCAGAATCAGCAAATCGGAACCTGCAGCATTGGATGTAATACTTTCGGTTGGCCTGGTATCCGTACAATACGTCACCTTCAATCCCTTCCGTGGCCCCCCCAGTACCATGTCGGAAGTATACGTAACACCATTTTCCGTAATTGTCTCGCCCTTTTGCAGCCTGCTCCATAGTTTCATGGGAATCTGCTGTTCCAGCGCACGCTCCTTATCAAAGCGTCCCTTTCGCTCTACAATCATACTATATCCATAGCATACCACACTATGGCTCACCTTGAAAGCCTTAATTTGAAATCCGTCAAAAGAAAATACTTGCTCTTCCTCCGTAATTTCCTCATATTGTACTTCAAAAGGAAGCTCAGGTGCAATGGTACGCAGTGCATTCACCACCCTGGTCAATCCTTTGGGACCTATCAGCAACAGCGGCTCTCTACGTTCTGCGTTCCCCATGGTCAGCAGCATGCCCGGCAATCCGCTGATATGATCTGCATGATAATGCGTAAAACAGATAATATCAATGGGATTTGGGCTCCAGCCTTTCTCCCGCAGTGCGATCTGTGTTCCTTCTCCACAGTCAATCAATATGCTTTTTCCATGATACCGGAGCATGAGAGCCGTGAGCCACCGATATGGCAATGGCATCATCCCCCCTGTTCCCAACAGGCTTACATCCAACATATTTGTCTTTCCTCTTCTTTTATTTCAAATCTCACTTATCAATCTCTTCTATAGGTTATGGCATCTTCCATTTATAATACTTTCCCATGCTTCCATCGTGTTTTTAACTGCGTCAGTACCCCTGCAAGAGACACAAACAATCCACGAGAAGAAGACAGGCACAAAGAGCAATTACAACAGTTCCGTTGCCTCCGCTTCCTCCACCGGCACCTGAAACTGCGATATCAATTGCTCATAACAATCCTCACATAAATCAAAATGATGCGACATTCCATCTCTATGACTGAAATATCCAAAATCCGTGTCCGCCGTAAAGCAATATTCTTTCAAATACCCATTCTCAACATTCAGCTTTCTGCCACATTTGTTGCAGACAACCTCCGTAAGCTTCCTGTCTTGTCCATTCTCGTATCTACGCATACTTTTCTCCCTTCGCAATCTCAACAATCAATGGCCCAATATCAGCCATCGCCCATTGCCGCCATAACCATTATACTAAAAATATACATAAATACGTTTGGTAATTGTTGCCTCATCATTCAAAAAATCTAATCATCACATTTGCGCCGCCACATAATCATGGCATCTTCCGTAGGTTTCTCATAGAATCCGGGACGGATTCCTTCTGAACGAAAACCAAATTTCTCATAAATATGGATGGCTTTGGCATTGCTGACACGTACTTCCAATGTAAAAGCCTCTATTTGCAATGCCTCTCCTCTTTTGATCAGTTCTGTAAGCATAGCCTGCGCAACTCCCCGGTTTTGATATGCCTCCGCCACCACCACATTGTCAATCGTCGCCTCATTACAACTGTTGGTATATCCGCAGGAACCTGCAATATGTCCATCCACCAGTGCCACAAGATAAAAACAATATGCGTGACTCAACAAAGCCTCAAAATCCTGTTTCGACCATGGCATGGAAAAAGCTTCTGATTCAATCTTTGCCAGTTCTTCAATATCCTCTTCATGCAGCTCTCTTATTTCAATTCCCATTTCTATCCGCTTCTGACTTTCTTACTTTATCGCTTCCCGGTCATCCTGCTTCCGGCTTTTTACGCTTCCCGGTCATCTTCCTTCCGGTTTCTGCACTTCCTATTCATCTTCCTTCTGGTTTTTCCGCTTCCCGCTCCGCCTGACTCTTGCGAAGATATTCCGGACGATGTTCCGCCGCAGTCACCGTTTTACCAAGGGCAAAATAAACAGCCCCCAATGCCGCTACACTGGCGGCTCTTTGCCTGTTATTACTTGCCGGTGCAAAAGCATATGGCACCTTGCAGTGCTCTGCAATCTCTCGGTGATACACCGGCACCCCGTCCCCCAGGAATAATACACTCCTGTCCAGTTCATTTAATTTTTCCATCATCTCCACGATATCAATGGGCATCTGCGGAATCTTTGTAACCATTTGAAAACTGTCCTGTAAGGGTACAAACTCATATGCTGCCGCATACACTTGATTTCTTCTGGCATCCATTAACGGACACACCACCCTGTCCGTTCCCCAGAGATTCCAGGCCAATCCCTCTAAGGTCGGTACTTCTACCAGGGGCTTTTGCAATGCCAGTCCCAACCCTTTTGCTGTGGCAGCGCCAATGCGCAACCCTGTGAAAGACCCGGGTCCGGAAGCAACTGCAATGGCATCCAAAGTGTCCAGATCCAGTTCCAACCTGCCTCTAAGCTCATCCAACATAGGAAGCAACGTCTGTGAATGTGTTTTTTTATAATCCAAAGTACTCTCCGCCAGCAGCACATCATCCTCTACCACCGCAACACTTGCCACAAGTCCCGAACTATCCAAACCTAATATTTTCATAATTACACCTAATGCACTTTTTCCACTTTATACTCCTGCCTGTTATAGAGAACTTCCTGTCAATGGCTGATAAATGCACATATTCAGGCCGCCCTGCAAACCGCTCACCTTCACTTCTTCACTTCTTCACTTCTTCCAACATAATTCTTCGATAATCAAAACCTTTTTCCAAATTCTTAGTCATTGTCACTTTCACATATTGTTCCGGCAATATCTCCTGAATCAGTTCCGCCCACTCGATCAGACAGACTCCCTCCCCATAAAAGCAATCCTCGCATCCTATTTCTTCCATTTCCTCCACATCCCCAATGCGGTATACATCAAAATGGTAAAAAGGCATACGGCCCTCTTCATAAATTTGCAGAATGGTAAAAGTAGGACTGTTCACAGGTCCGACAATACCAAGCCCTCTCGCAAATCCCTGGGTAAACACAGTTTTTCCTGTGCCCAATTCACCGTTCAAAGTGTATATTTGCCCCGGACTGCACATCTCACCCAGCTTTTCTCCAATTGCAAATGTATCCTCCGGAGCATTCGACTCTACTATCACTTTACCTTCCGTATGCAATTTCGTCAAGATTTCTTCCACAACCGTTTCCATATAATACAAAACTATTATACTCCTGTCTAAAATTAATTGCAACGAACAGCCTCATTGATTGTAATGAACATCTGTATTTATGTTACTGTTCACTCCGTGACCATTAACTAATGCACAGAAATCGCAAATGCAGCGATTTCACACACGGCTGTCTCGGGTTTTTCACGCATAAAACGCGTGAAAACGCCTCGCGGTGGCGTAGGTGTGAAAAGTAACGTATTTATTACATAATAATGCGTCTAACAATACAGAAATAAATGTACAAATTGACCGTTGACTCACAATGGACAGCTTGTACATTTATTTCTATAGAGATACTCCCCGACATACACAAATGATGTAGCATTTCAGACAGATATCTGAATCATAACCGGCTTACAGCAACCCCGTATTCCCATAGCTCTCACCAGAAGACACCTATAATGATCAGGAACGTATCTTCACCTTTGCCGGGGGCATGTGTGTAGATATCATCTCAATCACCGCCATCTTCTGATCTCCTAACTGACGCTTTGGAAATATGGTAGCATTGATACGTGATGTGTATAAAATGATACTCCTGCTTGTGGAAACTGCTTTATACATATCCTCCCACACCATTTTCTCTTCCGCCTCTCCCTGAGAAATGGTCAGCCCTTCCTCATCCAGAGTATATTGCAGCGGTTCCTGAAAACTGGGATTACTCAAGATCTGTCTTCTGCTCTTGATAAATAATGTCCAAGGCAGATACAAAAGCATCACTGCTCCCAGCACAATAAACATCCATTGTTGGGTCGCAAGTGCAAACAGAATCAGCACTGCCCCAAAAGCACTTCCCAAAACACCTGCAGGACTATTGTAGGAATGCATCAACATATAATCATATAAATCTCCTGCCTCTATTTTAATGGTCAAGTTAAGCATAATCCATCCTCTGGCTTCTCTTCACATTGGCTGCAATGTTTATGACTGTATTTGCATGACTGAAACATAATCATTTTACTCTAAACAACGCAAAAATGCAAGAGATAAAATATACACTTCCGCAGCAACACCGTTACTTTTCACGGCTTCGCCGTTCAAAGCAACATGATGCACACAAAATGAGCCAAATTCGCTCATTTTGGCGCAGGCAGTCTCGGGTTTTGCGTGCAAAATGCGCACGAAAACACCTCGCGTCCCCTACCCGTGAAAAGTAACGCAACACCAACACTATTCATGCCGAAGCGCCTCAATAGGACTTAAACGTGCCGCTTTCCTGGCCGGATAAATGCCAAAGAAAATCCCCACCGCAGAAGAAAAGAGGCTTGCGCCCAGCACCGTACTCACACTCACCCTTGCCGTAAATCCCATCAGGGAGCATATTCCTGCCGCTCCGGCCACACCGAGGGCAATGCCGATTACACCACCCAACAGCGTAATAATGGCGGATTCCGACAGAAATTGCAGCAGAATGGAGCCCGTTCTTGCACCCAGAGATTTACGAATACCAATCTCTCGGGTTCTCTCTGTAACAGATACCAACATAATATTCATAACCCCGATGCCTCCCACCAGCAGCGAAATTGCCGCCACAAACACAACGAATATGGTTACATAACTCAGGATTTGATCTATCTGCCCCAGATAATCATTAAAATTCTCTACCTGGATGGCGCCTTTGCCCCGGATATCATGCCTGTTTTCCATCAGGCGCACCGCATCTGCCGCCACCTGAGAGGCATATTCCGATCCTTCACTGATGATCAGCAACGCATCATTGGAGATATAAAATCCGTAAACGGAGGAGATCACCGACAGCGGCATCTCCAGCGACGCGCTTTGTACCGTAATGATACCTGAGAGCATGGATGTGGAAGCATTATCCTGTCTGATACCGATAATCGTAAAATCCTGTGCCACACCATAAAGTGAAAATTCTACTGTCATACCGATTACATTGGTATTCCCGAACAGCAATTTCGCACTGCTCTCTGACATAATACATACCTTGTTTCCGGAATAATAATCATTGTCATTAAAATAACGCCCCTTGATAATAGGATCGTTGCTGGCATATTCCAATCCCGGCATTCCCAGCGTCGCTGTGGCAGAAAATACACCCTTTCTGCCGGCGGCGGTTCCCTGCATATTCCAATTTGGAGTAACAGCTTTCACATGAGGCACCTTTTCCATAATAGCATCTATGTCCTCGTCCGTAAATTCAATGCTGATACCCTCATCATTGTTTCCGTATGAATAAATATAAATCTGCCCTCCTGCAATGGCGTTCAATTCACTGTTAATGCCCCCCTTGAGTCCATTGCCGATAGATATGATCATGATGACAGAAGAAATACCAATGATGATCCCCAGCATTGTCAGGATGGAACGCCCTTTATTACTCTTAATATTCATCAGCGCTATTTTAATATATTCCCATATCTGTGCCATATTGTACTCCTTTTATTCCTATTGCAGCCAGGACGCTTCTCACCCTGTCATGCCGCTAAGAGGGGGCAACGCCCACCTCTTTTGGGCGGCACAAACAATCAGTGAACTTGGCGCGCTCATTATCATGGAACTGTCGGCTGCGCGGAAATCACCGTAACCGCCATTCCCTCTTCCAAATCAGAATAGGAAGTAAGAATGATTTCGTCCTGCTCTGTCAGCCCTTCCTTCACCTCCGCATACACATCAGAAGAAATACCACAGACAATAGATCTCCTTACCACAACTCCATTCTCTATCACATACAGGAAATCCCCTTCCCTGTCCGCATTGATGGCTTCCACAGGAATCAAAAGTGCATTTTCCGCCTTTTTGGTATAAATGGTCAATTTGGCATCCATACCAAGAATAATTGTATCATCCGCATCTGTCAGATGAATCTCCACTCCCACCATAGGCGTATTGGAAGCATTCCTCACTGCCATCCGGTTGATTTTGCTCACCTCACCCTGATAAGTTCTGCCTGAAATTACCACATCAGCCTTCTGTCCCAATTCCAGCTTTTCAATATCATATTTAGAGGCATCAAAAGAAATTTTCAGTTTTTGGCTGTTCTCCAGAGTCAAAAGCTGCATTCCGCTGTTTACCCCTGCCCCGGAAATCGCACTGCATTCCGTGACAATGGCGTCAAACTCCGCCACAATTCCCTTTTTGGCTATGTAATATTCTTCTTCCGTTTCCTGATAGCTTAGATTTGCCAATTCATTATCCACGTCCTGCTGGGTTTTGTCATAGGAATTCATCATGGCCGCTTCACTGGTAGTTTTCTGAGATTCCATACGTGCCTTATACTCTTCATACTCCGCAATCCGCTCCTGCACATCCCCTATCTCTTTCTGCATCTGCGCCACATAATCAGAAGATCCTGCAATCTGCTGTATATAGCTGTTTCGTGCTATTTCGGCGGAGACTTCCTCATACTCCTTCGTTCCCGGCGTAAGTTCCTGCAGTCTTCTCTGCAGTTCAAAACTTTCCGCCGCCAAAGCATTGCTGGTTTCGCGCTGGCTCTGGCTTAAATTGTCTTGCAGAACCTTTAAATATGCCTTGTTATCTTCAATCTGCTGATTCAACACCCCTAAATTAATTGTGGCTTCCCTTAATTCTGCCTGATTTTGAGAATCCCTGGCAACGGCATTGTCATATCCTGCCATACTTTTTTCCAACTGCAATGCAGATTGGCGCAGTGTCTTCTCCATTTTATCCATATCATAGCTGATGAGCTGTTCTCCTGCCTTTACTGCATTTCCGGCTTCCACATTTACCTCTGCTAAGGTACCGCTCACCGGGGCAAAAATCACTTTTACCTCTTCACTCATCACTGTGCCGCTGGTGCTGATGCTTTCCTGCAAATCGCCTCGCACTGCTGATATGGTTGTCACATACGCTCCCGGCTGCGCTGCCCCCATTCCTGCTGCCACGCGAAAAGCAATCAGGACAACTGCTATGACAGCAATGATTATGGGTAGTTTTTTCCGCTTTTTCTTATGCCTTTTCTTCTTTGTTTCTGTCGTATCTCCCGCCATCTTATATGTCATCTCCTTTCCACAAGCTTTATACATTAATTGTACTATCCGCTTTTTTCTCTGCCGCCACCTGACTTGGCTGCATCTGCCCAGAGGAATCCGCCTCAATGTGACCGTCTTTAATTTTGATAATCCGTTTTGCCTGTGCGGCAATCTCATTGTCATGCGTAATCAAGATCACCGTTCTGCCCTCGGCATGAAGTTCCTTGAGAATCCCCATAATCTCCTGTGTAGAACGAGAGTCCAGATTACCGGTAGGCTCGTCGGCCAGGATAATGGGAGGGGCCTGCGCTATTGCCCTGGCGATAGCAACTCTTTGCTGCTGTCCTCCTGACATTTCTGAAGGCCTGTGATCCATACGGTGCCCTAATCCCACCTTTTCCAGCGCAATCTTTGACAATTCCTTCCTCTTCGACTTTCCCACACCTCTGTATATCAAAGGCAGTTCCACATTTTCCAAAGCCGTTAAATTCGGAATCAAATTGAATCCCTGAAAAATGAAACCAATCTCTCTGTTTCGTATATCCGAAAGCTCGTCATCATCCAATTCCGACACATCCTGTTCATGCAATCGATATAATCCGCTGGTAGGCACATCCAGACAGCCCAACATATTCATCAAAGTAGATTTACCACTTCCCGACTGACCAATAATTGCCACAAATTCTCCTTCATTAATCATTACACTGACATGATCCAATGCCCTGACTTCATTTTCTCCAGGATTATAAATCTTGCACACATCCCTGATTTCTACCAATGCGCCCATCTCCCCACCTCCTATTCCATTGCTGCCTGCTTCTTATCTGAACTATTATCATTATGCTCCGCCCTTATAATACATGCGTACCAGAATCATTCCTGCTTCTTCGACATCTCAAAACATTGTATTGCTGTACTGTTTGCATAATACAACAATTTATACGCTATGTCAATACTGATTTCCAAAATAAATTCAGAAATGCTTCTGAAATTTAGAAACAGCAAAATGAAAGTCCCAAACATAGGTATGCTATTGTAAATGGGTCTTGGATGTGATATCAAACACCTCACTTGCATTTACATATTTCATAAGTCTCACTCCATAAGTATATTTATTTTATTATAACAGACTATGTCTGCTTAGTGATGACTATATCCTTTTCTGAATAAAATATAATCACCAATGGTTCTTCTGCCGCATTTGCCGACATATCGAACTTGGGTGATTGGTACGCTTCAGCCTTTTCATAAAAAGTGCCGCAAAATGACGCACCAGCACACATTTTACGGCAAACTTTCTTATCATATCAATATATTGAATAAACTGTTTTTATGCCCGATGACCGGTTTTAATAATCGGGCTTAGTGGTTTGTAAATAAACAATGTCACAACAGATACAAGAACACCTTTCAGCAGATTCATCGGCGCAACACAAGCTACTACAAAACTCACGATACTCCCCTCTTTTACCAGCGGGTTTACTTCACTTCCCATAGCCAGTAGATTTTCTAACGGCCAACCGTAGAGCTTTGCAAAAGCAGGCAGCAGATAAATAGCATTAAATGCGGTTCCAAATACCGTCATACATAAAGTGCCTGCAATACATGCAATAATGGCATTCTTTTTGTTTTTACGTAATGTATACAGGACAGAAGCCGGCAATATGAAACTGCACCCTATTACAAAGTTTGCCAGATCTCCCACGAAGACTGTAGATGTCCCTTTTATCAATAATTTCAACACAATCTTAACAAATTCCATCATAACTCCTGCGGCCGGTCCAAAAGCAAATGTTCCCACCAAAATAGGAAGTTCGCTGAAATCAAGTTTATAGAAAGCCGGTGCAAAAGGTAATGGAAAATCAAATAGCATCAAAATCATTGCAACAGCAGAAAACATACCAATCATCGCCACCTTTCTCACATGAAAAAGCGGCTCATGATTCCCGGTCTTTTTCTGAACAGCCTTTTCAAACAGCACCGCTGCCGCGAAAAGTAAAATAATAATCCCCAAGAAGCTCAGCACATACAACAAGTTTTCTGTTACCTTTTGAAATAAATCATTCATTTTTTCCCTCCATTTTCCGGCCGAAAGGCCAATCAACTTTACAGGAAAATTCTTCCAGCGCAAAAAAATCCCCGAAGTCTTACAACCTCGGGGTATCATATCTGCACATTTATCAGCCAGGATTTCGCCGCGCTCACAAAAAAATCAGATTTTGTCTGACTCTGCACACTAACTGATATGTTCTTCTTTCATCCAGACTATACTGTTGGTTCCGGAGTTTCACCGAATCAGCCATGGAAAGGAATCACAAGCACCATTACCGGCGCCTGTCTCTTAGCCACAGGTCGCGGACTTTACCGCCAGTAGGGAATCTCACCCTGCCCCGAAGAATTTACCTTTATTTACTTTGGCTATTATAATACGGTTTGGTTAGAAAATCAAGTATTTCTTTTTCCGTTACGCCTATTATTTCTCTTGCTCCTTTTGCGATACTCTTCATGGCTTATAAAACGATCCTCTTTTTCTATGTATATTTTTATATTCTGCAAATCATAAGTACCGTCTTCTATTTCAACCATTTGTCTCTCATCAAATATTGCCTCTCTTAAAATTATTTTATTAAAACGCATTGAACATAATTCCGCTCCTCTTAAATCGGCTTTTGTCAAATCAGCCTCATATAAATTCGCCCCAATCAAATCGGCTCTACGTAAATCTGCCCCCTGAAAACACGCTCCTCCTAAATTACATTCATGTAACCGCTTTCCTCTTAAATCTGCCCCTTTTAAAAATACTTTACTATAATTTCCCCATTCACTCAAGCCAATATAATCACTGATTTTCCTCCTATCAATACTTTCCATAATATATTTTCTATCAGTTATAGGTAATAGCATCCTCAATATTTCCAATAAATTCAGAAAACATCTTCCTTCTTTTTTTGTGATATTTTTATATTCCTGAATATTCCTTTTCGTATAATAAAACATACCTGCTTCCATCATTTTACCAACCGCACTTTCCCACCACTGATAGAACCTCTGCTTCCTCTCATCATCCAGCTTCTCATATCGTTTCAATATTTTATATCCCAGATTTTTGCCGATGGTGGGAGAAATTTCTCCTTCCTTTAAATAAAATGCAATATTTTCAGCCAACTCTTCCTGACTTTCTTCCGTTAACTTCATCATAGCATCTTCTATCGAACTGTAAATTGTTTCAACTACAAAATATTCGTAAATAGAACGATGAACAAAATATAATTCTTCTGTTCCAACCCCCTCACAATGCTTCACTAGCTTAAAAAAATTTCCTATTAATAAATCCTGTTCTATTTTTTCGTTTTTCTGCTGTTCCGGAATCATATTACTACAGATTTTCTGATATTCTTCCCTCGAAATATATGCTTCGTCAGCCCTGTTTTCAAACATCCACATTGCGATTTCTCTTGACAATTGATGTATTTGTTTCTTTATTTCACCTATTCTATGAGGGTCAGCAAAATTCTTATTATCTATACATCGATCATAGATACCCCCTTCTAATGAAAAAATTTTATCATAGACATCTACAATAGAACCTTCTTTTTCAATAGAAATATGCAAAGCCAACACCATATATAAGATAAGTGGAATTCCTAATATTTCCTTATTTTCAAGCAGCTTTTCCAATGTACTTTCTGAGATATGATTCCTGGTCTTCTCTTGAAAAATTCTGCAGAAGCTTTCCATTTGTGCTTCATCCCATGGCTGCAATAGGATATACTTACATCTCATCCGTCCAAATCCTGAAATATAATTTTCCCTGCATGTAATAATCAGCATAAAATTTTTAACTATATTTTTATATACCAAATCCCCATATAAACTGTCTAATATTCCCCTTCTATCATCCCCCACACTGACTTCATCAAAACCATCCAAAATTAATACCTTTCCATTCAAATCACTATACTCCAACCCCAATTCTTCTACTATCCTGTTAGATATTCCCCCCTTCCACTCTATATTTCCCAAGTCCGATGCAAACCTATACACCAGAATATCATCATAACGGTCAGTAAAATGAGCTGTGATCCATGTGATTAACGTACTTTTCCCAATCCCAGGTTGACCCAAAATCAAGAGCATCTCATTTTCATTATTTCCTGCCATATATCTGGATAACAAAGCCTTCAGGTCAGTAGATACCTGTTTATTCTCACCCCAGAGAAAATGTGGAAGATGTTCCTCCAGATATACATCCTTTAATTTTACATTTTCACCTGCATTTTCATCCCACTCGTCAAAATCATTCAGAAACATATTCTGATTCCACTTATCCGCATATTCATGCGTTCTGCTGCGCAATGTATACCGTATATCTTTATTGCATCTGTTTTCACTTTTTCCATCATCACTTTGCCTGTTATTCGTTTTTCCCTCACTTAATTTCCGATATATCTCCTGAAATCCCTGATCTACCTTCTGGTCTAATATATCTACCTTTTTTTCAATGCCGGATGCTTTACTGCTTTCCTTTTCTTCTTGCAGCAATCTTATTTTACGATATAAATCACCATATTCATCACTGAGTTTTTGAAATAACACCATCTTAAATTTCATGTAAATATCATCATCCTTATATGAACATATCCTTCTTAAACTTGTCCTGATAACCTCAGCATTCTCGACATCAGCATGGAAGAAACCTTTTAATAAACTCTCTGCTGCTTCATATATTTTGTCCTGGTTGTTTTTCTGATGTTCATCAGCAATGTCATAAAGTGCATCTACAGTTAGATTATATATCTGCGATTCCAGCGTTTGATGTTTGGTGCTTTTATCTTCTATTACTTTTTTAATCTTACCCTTTGATATATCCACACAATCATTTATTACTTTCGATACAATACCGCCAAATACAGCTTCACTAATCATAGTGATTCTTCCCCCTCTGCCAATATATCACAAATCATTGCGACTACAATTATATTCCCCCCGCATTACTCTTGCAAGTTCTGAAAATATTTGTTCATAAATTATTCACAGTTACAGTAAATGAAGCTGACGTTACTTTTCACACCTACGCCACCGTAAGGCGTTTTCACGCGCTTTATGCGTGAAAAAAACCGAGACAGTCGTGCGCGAAATCGCTGCATTTGCGATTTCTGTGCATCAGTTACTGGTTACGGAGTGAACACAAGCTGACTAAACAACCCTGTCCGAAACAGCATCAAGGCTTTACACACTGCATGTTAACTGCTATAATTAAAATATCCTATGAATAACAAATTTAAAATGGAGGGATTAAGAAGAATTATATGATAGCATTACAGATTACTTCCATGAAACAATTTATGAACCATCTCCTGGTAGCAGACACTTTTGAACCTTTTCTATTAGAAGAAGCTGTCATCAGTACTGCCAACATATTCACTATTGACGGACATATCAATCAAGATTTTTACACTGCCAATGATGACACCGCTACTGAACCACCCTATGAATTTCGTCCCTGGGGTGAATTAAAAGGGCTATGCTTTGACCTGATAAAAGGCAAACGCACACCCTTGTTTTTTCGATTTGTATTGCATTTAATGCCTGCAAAAGCAACTGCCTTGCTGGAGCATGAACAATGTGACATAGAACCTTCACAAGTAAAAGCTCTGGCTCTGAACATACGCTATGACGGAGCTAAGGCAGTACTTACCACCGGCACTGCCTATCACACTTTTCTCCTGAGCAAAGAACCGGATGTAATCTGGGATCGAGCCCTCCGGAAATATCTTGACGGAAAAGGAATCCTGTATGAAGAACTCTGATCTTACATCATTTTTTCATTTTAGATTTGAAGACCAAACTTGCCAGATATCCAAAAATCAAGGCTGCAGAGGTTCCTACCGCTCCAGCCTTGAAGCCTCCGGCAAACAGTCCCAACAATCCTTTCTCATCAACAGCTTCCTTGACACCCTTCACCAACACATTGCCGAATCCTAACAATGGTACACTGGCTCCTGCGCCTGCAAATTCCTGAAAAGTATCATACCACCCGAATACGCCGATAATCGCCCCAGTTACCACCAATAACACCATAATACGGCCAGGCATCATTTTCGTCTTTTCCATCAAAATCTGCACCAAAGCACAGATCAATCCACCCACCCAAAAGGCATTTACATAATCCATCATTTGATTCACACACCTTTCACCATTCAAGGATTGTCTCAAAATGCTTCTCCCTGTTATGGCTAGTATAAACCAAATTCCGAAAAAATATGTATTTTCAAAAAATATAAATATACAGTCCTGAAAATAGCTATCATTCATAATACGAAAACAGCTATTTTATCTTACTCTGTCAAATAGCAGCTATCACTTCAACCTCACAGAGAACATTTTTAGGCAATGTCTTCACCGCAACACAACTTCTGGCTGGCTTCTCTGTAAAATATTTTGCATACACTTCATTGAATGCAGCAAAATCTGCCATATCTGCCAAGAAACAAGTGGTTTTAACTACTTTTGTATAATCTGTCCCTGCTTCTTCCAACAACGCTCCCACATTTTTCATCACCAATTCAGCCTGTGATGTTATATTCTCTCCTTCAATCTCACCTGTTGCAGGATTAATTGGAATCTGCCCGGAAGCAAAAAGCATTCCATTTGCAATTATTCCCTGAGAATATGGCCCAATCGCTGCCGGTGCCTTGTCTGTTGAAATTTTTTGTAACATAACCTTCTCCTCTTTCTTCATTTTATTGTTTTTACGGCAGGCGCCTGATACTACTAATCTATCCCACAGCATACTATGAGGTAGCAGGCTCCGCACTTACAGTCAAGCTGACGCAGAAAATCTTTGCGCATTTCAATATCCAGCATAGCGCAAAAACATACGTCCGTCAAGCAGCACCTTTTACTATTTTCAATTATTCTTCATGAAACACCCCGTTATCAAACATAAAAAAACGCCGTACTTTAAATACGGCGTTTTCCTCATATCATTACTATAAACTTGTTTTCAATATTACTTCGCATAATCAATTACGCGGCTCTCGCGGATAACATTTACCTTAATCTGCCCAGGATATTCCAATTCTGCTTCGATCTGTTTGGAAATATCACGCGCTAACAGAACCATATCAGCATCTGTAATCTGCTCCGGCACCACCATTACACGAACTTCTCTACCTGCCTGAATAGCAAAAGATTTATCTACACCTTTGAAATTGTTTGTTATTTCCTCTAATTGATTTAACCTGCTAGTATAGGTTTCCAATGTCTCCCTTCTAGCTCCCGGTCGTGCAGCAGATATTGTATCAGCAGCTTGTACAATACATGCGATCAAAGAAGTGGGCTCTACATCACCATGATGCGATTCAACAGCATTGATGACTGTTGCATTTTCCTTATACTTTTTACAAAGCTCAACGCCAAGCTGGATATGCGACCCTTCCATCTCATGATCCACAGACTTACCGATATCATGAAGTAAACCGGCACGTTTCGCAAGCCTGACATCCAATCCCAACTCCGCAGCCAGCAAGCCCGACAACTGTGCTACTTCGATAGAATGCTTCAATGCGTTTTGACCATAACTGGTCCTAAATTTCATCTTACCTAACAATCTGATCAGTTCGGGATGAATACCATGCACACCAACCTCCAGTGTAGCAGCTTCTCCCTCTTCCTTTATCATGATCTCTACTTCTTTCTGCGCTTTCTCTACCATTTCTTCAATTCTTGCAGGATGAATACGCCCATCTACAATCAGTTTTTCCAGCGCAATTCTTGCCACCTCTCGGCGGATAGGGTCAAAACCAGACAGAATAACTGCCTCCGGCGTGTCATCAATGATCAGATCAATACCGGTCATAGTTTCAAGAGTTCGTATGTTACGCCCCTCTCGTCCAATGATCCTTCCCTTCATCTCATCATTAGGAAGTTGTACAACGGAGATTGTAGTCTCAGATACATGGTCTGCTGCACATCGCTGAATAGCTGACACCACATACTCCTTCGCCTTTTTGTCTGCTTCTTCTTTGGCGCGACTCTCCATTTCTTTGATTATCACGGCCGTTTCATGCTTCACTTCATCTTCAACAATTTTCAATAAGTAGTCTTTTGCCTGTTCAGAGGTTAATCCTGAAATTCGTTCCAGTTCCTGCACCCGCTGCTCATTCAGTTTGGAAACCTCAACCTTTATCTTGTTAAGAGATTCTTCTTTGGCTGCCAAACTGGCCTCGCGCCTTTCGATGGCTTCGGTTTTCTTATCAATGTTCTCTTCTTTCTGCTGAACCCTGCGCTCAGAACGTTGCACTTCCGCTCTGCGCTCCTTGATTTCCTTATCCAATTCGTTTTTTGCACGAATGGATTCTTCTTTCACTTCAAGAAGCGATTCACGCTTTTTGGTTTCTGCAGTCTTAAGAGCGTCATCAATAATCTCTCTTGCCTTGTCCTGTGCATTGCCAATAGTAGCTTCCGTTGTCTTCTTATGATAATAAGAGACAATCATAACAGTTACTACTGCGGTCACTGCTACAGATACAATAACAGCAATAACAATCTCAAGCATCTACAGGAGCACCTCCTTATTTTATTTTCATTGTACATTTCACTGCCCAACGGTTTCCTGTTGACAGTGCATATAGAATGTATGTACATATTTTCATAAAGATATATTTCAAAATCCAACATTCTTTTATATCTTTCCGAAAATTGAAAACATTCTAACAAGCAATTTACAACACTTAAATTCTAAACTTAATTTCCCATTATGTCAAGACCTATTCACAAGTAAAATATTCTAGCACCGCATTTTTTCATTACCTACACTCAAACAATGCCGTATTTATCAGTATTCTAAGTAAAAATTTGATGTAGTCACAGTAAGCGGCTTTAAAAATTTACTTTCACAGCATTTTGTTGATTATTGCTGCAAACGCTGCTTCTGACATAGCAAAAACAGTTATGACGTTTACTATAATTACCAAATATCATACATGTGAATCATTCCATGAAGTAAAACCGCCGTTATCAATCATATATAACAGTCTGCCAGTACCGCTTTTCGTGCCTGCTCGCCCGAAAATCCCTTCCTCACCAAAAAACCATACATTCTCTGCTTTTCCCTTTGGTCTGCTTCTTCCGGAATGAAATGCTTTTTTTGCAAAAGTGCGCAGATCATCGCCTGTTCATCCTGACTTCCGCCCTGTTTTTCCCATTCCCTCCATGCCTTATCCATAATATCCCTATCTATCCCTTTTGCCATAAGATCCTGTTCAATTCTCCTGCGGCTCCTGGTACTCTCGTGGTCTAAAATAAATGTAATCGCATATCGCAGATCATCTGTATAACGAAAACTCCCCACATAAGCCAATGCTTCTTCCACAATTTTCTCAGGATAACCGCCCTGTATAAGCTTATCCCTAAGCTGCTTCACTGTATATTCCCTGCTTTTCAACAAATTCATGGCGCGGAGCTTCGCACGTTTCGGCAGAAGCTCCCCCATAATGGTATCATAACTTTCCTGCGCTATTTCTCCGCCTTCAAAAATATGAAAAGTACGAAGCTCCCCCTTATATAATACAAATGATGATTCTTCCTCAAGGAATATCCTGACACGAGACCTGGTCAATTCTTCTATCCGTGTTACCGTCATAATTTCACATTTTCCCCATTCCCGGAATACTTATCTTGCTTTTTCTACTCTTTTTCCGTTGTCTCAACATCCGCACTCATTTTTGCTTCCAGATCCACATTATCACCAGAATCGCCCTTTGCATTTTCCATTGTCTCTGCTTTCGCATCTTCAGAAGATTCGGTCTTCACATTTTCCTTTGCCGCAGATTTGGCACTTGCTTTACTTCCGGCTTTGGTACCCGTTTTAGTGCTTTCTTTGGTCTTTGTTCCAGACCCCGCATTGTCTGCGCCATTCCCGCCGGCTGCATTTTTCGCTGCTCCGTCAAAACCATAATGTGTACGCACCTTATCGCTGATTTCCTTACAAATCTCAGGATTATCCTTCAGATATTGTTTCGCATTCTCACGGCCCTGACCAATCTTATTCCCATTATAAGCATACCATGCACCGGATTTTACCACAACGTCCAACCCTGCTGCCAAATCCAGGATATCTCCTACTCTGGAAATACCTTCACCAAACATAATATCAAACTCCGCCTCTTTAAATGGCGGCGCTATCTTATTCTTCACCACCTTGACACGAGTACGATTACCGATCACTTCTCCCCCCTGCTTCAGAGATTCGATTCTCCGCACATCCAAACGAACAGAAGAATAAAACTTCAACGCACGTCCTCCGGTGGTAGTCTCCGGATTTCCGAACATCACCCCAACCTTCTCACGGAGCTGATTGATAAAAATAACTGCACAGTTGGATTTGCTGATCACTGCTGTCAGCTTCCTCAACGCCTGCGACATCAAGCGCGCCTGCAGCCCCACATGACTATCGCCCATATCCCCCTCAATCTCGGCCTTAGGTACTAATGCCGCCACGGAGTCCACAACTACAATATCAATAGCGCCGGAACGCACCATGGTCTCCGTAATCTCCAACGCCTGCTCTCCATTATCCGGTTGGGAAATATAGAGGTTATCAATATCCACACCTATATTCTTGGCATATACCGGGTCCAATGCATGTTCCGCATCAATAAACCCTGCAATTCCTCCTTGTTTCTGCACTTCGGCTATCATATGCAATGTCACCGTAGTCTTACCACTGGATTCCGGACCATAGATCTCCACAATCCTTCCTTTGGGAATTCCCCCCAGTCCCAGTGCGATATCAAGACTCAGAGCGCCCGTGGGAAAGGTTTCCACATTCATTTGGGAGGAAGGGTCTCCCAGTTTCATCACGGCTCCCTTACCGTACTGTTTTTCAATATGACTGATTGCCGCATCCAATGCTTTTAATTTTTCTTCTTTTTCCATTTTTAGTCTCCTTCTCATTAAGGAACAAATGTTCTGTATGCTTTAGTGTAAAACATTTGTTCGTTTTTGTCAAGCAATTTTTCACAGTTACCCCAACTCTCTGTCTGCATGTGCAACAGCTCATACACATAACTGAACGATCACCTGCTTGTTACTGTTCTCTTTGTAACTGATGACGGCCGTTATTGCAGTGAATTGGTTGTTTTTAATACAAGATACACTATAATCCTTTTTATGTACTATAAAACTCTCTCAAAATACAATTCGCCATTTTCATAATCTGTTCATAATTTCCATTATCTGACATTCCCCCTTTCATGCTTGCGCAAGAAGAAGTCATCCATGACATAAGGTTCTTCTCCATGCCCACTGGTTTCATTTGTCTCTCAGGTGATAAAGCAAGGATTCCAAACCGAATGATCCTATAGAAATGCAGATAAATCAGAACTGTTTCTTCTTAGAATTTCAATGCTTCCTTTTTACTATAACAGACATTGCTACAATAAGTCAATTACTATTTTTGCTATCCAATTCTGACATGCCCCAAATGTTATCACTCCGTGACCAGTAACTGATGCACAGAAATCGCAAATGCAGCGATTTCGCGCACGACTGTCTCGGGTTTTCACGCATAAAGCGCGTGAAAACGCCTCGCGGTGGCGTAGGTGTGAAAAGTAACTCCCAAATTACTGTTCACTCCCTAATGTCATGATGTTGGTGGCAAAAGTCCCATCTATGGAACCTTGAAAATTTAATATTTCTCGTCACGGATTATTCATTAAAAAAACATACAGACAGTCATTTTCTTCAGGAAACACTTTCACCGCCAGAAGAAAACCAAGAAGAAATCGTTTAGATTATACAGACATGGGATATTTACTGGCGGGTCATAGGCAAAACAGCCACAAACAATCCCCAATCATTTGGGAAATTGTCTATGGCCGATTACACTCCAAAATTCTATTTTCCAAAGGTAATTTCACTATAATATTCCAGTATACATTCCCGCAGCAGAGATAATGCAGCCGCAACTGTTGCCTCTCTTACCTTATCTCTGTTTCCCGAAAAGTGACACTCTTTCACAACAGCCTTGCCCTTCACATAACAGGCAATATACACCAAACCTACCGGCTTCTCTTCCGTTCCGCCGTCCGGCCCCGCAATACCGGTAACAGACACTGCTACATCCGCTTTTAAAAAAACTGCCGCCCCCTTTGCCATTTCTTCTGCAGTCTGCACACTCACAGCACCATACTTCTGCAAGGTACTTTTCTTTACCCCTAAGAGACGGCGCTTGGCTTTATTGGAATAAGTAACCACCCCCATTTTATACACATCAGAAATGCCCGGTACATTCACAAGTCTCGCTGAAAGCAAACCACCGGTACAGGATTCTGCACAGGTAACCGTCAAATCATTCGCCAACAACAAGTCTGCAACCGCCTTCTCCAAAGTACATTCCTCTTCTGTGCTGTAAACGGCATTGCCAAACCGTGTCTTCAATTCCTTTACCACCGGTTTAATCAACTTCATTGCAGCTTTTTTATCTTCTGCATTGGCTGTCACACGGATATGGACCTCACCGGTTTTTGCATAGGTGGCTATGGTAGGATTGCCTTGCGCGTCAATCAAATCTTTTACCATGGTTTCCGCCTTGCTCTCACCCACGCCGCATATCTTCACTGTTTTGGAACAAATAACCTGATTGGTTACCTTCTCAAGATAAGGCACCACACTTTCTTCAAACATAGGACGCAGCTCATTGGGCGGCCCGGGAAGTAAAATCAGGCTGGCTTTTTCCGTTTCCATAATGACACCGGGAGCCGTACCGTTATGATTGTCCATAACAATCGCGTCCTCCGGAAGCATCGCCTGTTTCCAATTATTGTCTGTGGGCTCCATTCCTCTGTCGGCAAAAAATTTTTCGATTGCCTTCTTACTTGGTTTGTGCATCTGCAAAACCTTCCCACAGACTTTGGCAGCAACCTCTTTGGTCAGATCATCCTCCGTAGGCCCCAATCCCCCTGAAAGGATAATAATATCCGACCGTTCCATCCCCATTTCCAACACCTGTGTCAAACGCTCTTCATTATCGCCCACCACAGTTTGAAAATAGCAGGAAAGCCCCAGCCCTGCACATTTTTCTGACAGATATGCCGCATTCGTATTCACTATGCTTCCCAGCAAAATCTCCGTTCCCACACATATCAACTCAACTGTCATGCTTGTTCCTCCTGCCCGCTTCTGGTATACATATATCCCAGCGAACATCCATCCAAAGTTCTTGACAATAGCATCCTTACTTATATTAAAAAATCCTTTCACCCCACAATACCACACAACTCATTTCTGCTCGCTCATCACACCTTTGTTCTTTATGAGATAATCAACCAATGATACAACCGTCAGAATTAACGCAATCCACATAACCAAGTCTGTCAACATCTGAAGCTGCGGTATATCTGCAATCATCAGGCACACCATCACCATCTGGAAAGTCGTCTTGAATTTTCCCCAATAGCTGGCAGCGATCACCACATGATTATCTGAAGCGATCAGGCGGAATCCACTGATAATAAATTCCCTGCTGATGATAATGATTACAATCCACGCCGGAATCCGTTTCAAATCCACCAACGCAATCATTGCCGCGCTCACCAGCAATTTATCCGCCAACGGGTCCATAAACTTGCCGAAATTTGTGACCAGGTTATATTTTCTGGCAATTTTCCCGTCCAGCAGATCCGTTAAACTGGCAATAATAAAAATCGCCAAAGCAATGTAATCCACATATTCCATGATACCGCCGAATATTGTCTGATACCAGCCCCAGCCGCTGCTCTCACCCAGGAGCAGCACCACGAAAGGCAATATCAGAACAACACGGAATATGGTTAATTTATTGGGCAAGTTCATCTTTTTCATCAAGCCACCTCTAGCTCCCATCTATCAATTCACCAATCAGATCATATTCATTAGAATCTGTCACAAGCACTTTTACAAAATCCCCTGTCACCAGACTGGCAGTGGTTTTGATAAACAGCATCCCATCTACTTCCGGCGCATCCTTATATGTTCTTGCCACATACACATCTTCATCTGCCACCTTGCCTTCCACCATAGCAGAAAGCACCTGCCCCACAGCCTCTTCCGCCTTTTCAAAGGCAATCGCCTGCTGCAGCTCCATCAATTCATCACGTCTGGCTTCCTTCAGTGTATCCTGGATCTGATCCGTGAACTGCGCAGCGGGTGTGTCCTCCTCCTGGGAATAGGGAAACACTCCCAATCTGTCAAATTCCATCTCATTGACAAAACGGTATAATTCCTCGAAATCTTCCTGGGTCTCTCCCGGAAAACCGCTGATCAGCGTAGTGCGAAGACAAATATCCGGTATCAGCTCTCTCATCCTGCCGATTTTCCTGCGCAGTTCATCCTGATTGGTACGCCTGCCCATACGTTTCAATATGTTATCGGAAGCATGTTGAACAGGAATATCCAGGTAATGACATATTTTAGGTTCCTCTGCCATCACCTGAAGCAATTCATCCGTGATTTCCTCCGGATAACAATACAGAATCCGAATCCACGCAATTCCGTCAATCTCTGCCAGCTTACGAAGCAGCCGGGGCAAGCTTTTCCTTTGGTATAAGTCAGTGCCGTAAAGAGTGGTTTCCTGTGCCACCAGGATCAGCTCCTTTACCCCTCTTTCCGCCAACATCCGCGCCTGTGCTTCTAACTCTTCTATGGGAATACTTCTATAATTTCCCCGAACTTTGGGAATGATGCAATAAGTACAATGTTTGTCACAGCCTTCTGCAATTTTGAGATAAGCAAAATGTCCCCCCGTTGTCAGTACCCTGTCCCTGCACACAGGCGGCGGAACATCCAATTTCCGGAAATGATTCGTACTGCGCCCCTCCACAGACTCTCCTGACAGAACCTCTTCCACTGCCGTGACAATCTCTTCTATGGCCATGGTTCCTATCAGTGCATCCACCTCCGGAATTTCTGTCTGGATTTCTTCCTGATAGCGCTGTGCCAGACACCCTGCCGCAAGCAAAGCCTTTAACTTTCCTTCTTTCCGCCGTTCGGCCAGTTCCAGCAATGTGTTAATGCTCTCTTCCTTGGCGTCCCCAATGAAACAACAGGTATTGACCACTGCAATATCCGCCGTCTCCAGCTCATCTGTAAAAGTATAACCTTTTTTTTGCAGTAAGCCAAGCATCATCTCCGTATCTGCCAGATTCTTATCACAACCTAAAGATACAAATAGAATATTCATGACTGCTGATCGTCTTCTTCACTTAATATTTTTATCTTGCCCTGGTTCAACTCTTCCACCGCAACGGACAAAGGCTTTTTATCCTTGCTGTCCACCATTGCCTTACTGCCGCCAATAATCTGTCTTGCTCTCCTGGATGTAGCCATAACAATGGAATAACGGCTGTTTACCACAGGCGCCTCACCTGGCTCTACCTCACTGTTTACTACCTTCATTAAATCGGAATAAGATGGATGTAACATTCTAATCTGCTCCTTTCGTGAACTTTTGCAGTTCCTCTCTGATTTTTCTAATCAATGCTTCCTGTCTGACCGGTGCTCTGCGGGCTGCGTCCACCAATCCGTGAACTTCTTCCACACATTCCTCCAATTTGTCATTTACCACAATATAATCATATGCTTCTACGCCCTCTGATTCCTCTACGGCCCGCGCCAGACGTTTTGCGATCACATCCTCGCTCTCCGTTCCTCTTCCTTCCAGCCTGCGCTTCAATTCCTCCCCATTGGGCGGTGTCAGAAACAGCAGCAGACTCTCCGGAAACTGGGCCTTAATCTTCAGTGCGCCCTGTATCTCTATCTCCAAAATAACATTTTTTCCGGCCGCCAACTGTTTTTCCACATAGGCTCTCGGTGTGCCGTAATAATTGCCGCAATAAGACGCATATTCAATCAGTCCATTCTGTCGGATGGTCTCCTCAAAATGTTCTCTATCTGTGAAAAAATATTCTACGCCCTCTCTTTCCCCCGGCCTGGGCGCACGTGTAGTCATAGATACCGACAAGGCGTATTCATCGTACTTTTCCATAAGCTTCTTTACAAGTGTTCCCTTTCCTGCGCCGGAAAAACCTGAAATCACAATTAAGATTCCTTTTTGGCTCATAACATTACCTCACCTCTCTTCCTCCTGACTTTCTTCCGCCTCCTCCACACCGGCCTGCACACGTCCGGCAATGGTTTCCGGCAAGAGCGCCGACAAAACCACCTGGCTATTCTCCATAACAAGCACAGATTTCGTCTTACGTCCCTGGGTTGCATCGATCGCAAGCCCCTTTTCCTTCGCATTCTGCACCAATCGCTTGATAGGCGCGGATTCAGGACTGACAATCGCTATGATCTTCGATGTATTTACAATATTACCAAACCCGATATGAATCAGCACATGCAACCTCCTATTTATATTCTGGTTAATATTCCAGTTTCGCATCTGCCCATGGGGTATCCCCCTCTATTCTCTATTCTATATTTTGAATTTGTTCGCGCACTTTTTCGATATCCGTCTTCAGATCGATGGCACAATTAGAACATTCCAAGTCATTGATTTTAGACAAAATGGTAGTTGCCTCACGGTTCATCTCCTGGGCAATAAAGTCAAGCTTTCTGCCCATAGCTCCGCCCTCCGTCAGCGTATTCTTTGTCGTCTCTATATGACTGCGCAGCCTTACAATTTCCTCATCCACACATACTTTATCCGCAAAAATAATCACTTCTGAAAGTAATCGGTTTTCATCCACCGCTGCATCCGCCAAAAGGTCCTTCACTCTCTCTTCCAATTTGCTGCGGTAAGTCGTCACAATCTGCGGTGAACGTTCCACAATAAACGCAATCTTATCATACATTCCGTCCAGCTTTTCTATCAGATCGGCTTTCAGATGCTCCCCTTCTTCGATTCTGGAATTCACAAACATCTGTGCCGCCCCGGTCAAAGCCTTTAGCAATTCCTTCCAGAGTTCCTCTTCATCTGCCCCAGTCTCTTCCATAGTCAATACCTCAGGAAATCTTGACAGCTTGGATACGCTGATATCATTTTCCAGAGAAAACTCTTCTGCCATCTGGCGGCAATATTTCAAATATTCCCTGGCCAGCTCTCTGTTATAACGTACATGTGTCGTCTTCTCCGAGAGATCCTCATATGCCACAAACACATCCACCTTGCCGCGGGAAATATAATTCTTTAATTCACTGCGGACTGCAGATTCAAAAAAGTTCAGCGCCTTGGGCATCTTGACATTGATATCCAGATAACGATGATTGACGGACTTAATCTCCACCGTAAATTTTCTGCTGTCCCAAGCGGCCTCTCCTCTGCCAAAACCAGTCATACTCTTAATCATACGTACTCCAATCCGGGGATGAACCCTTTCCAATCACATACTTCATTTTATTATAAAATAAGTTAACAAAAGCGTCAAGAAATTTATTGTGTCAAAAAAATCTCAAAAAAATCCCCAAACTGCAATCTATGCAATTCAGGGATTATATTCTTCAAAAACATTACAATATCATTCCAAGATTCCGTCAGGCAAAATTTTCAGCAACATCCTTATCCGCCAGGAAGAACAGCCGCCTGAGAAACAGTTGACAGATATTGTGAAGAAAGCTATAGTAATCTTACCAGCGCACCCCCTGGCAAAATACCAAACAGTAATCAATGAATACAGAACAGGAGGCATAACCATGGCATTTGATGGTGTTACCATAGCAAATATTGTATCAGAATTAAGAAAAGAATTGATTGGCGGACGATTATACAAAATTGCACAGCCCGAAGAAGATGAACTTCTTCTGACCATCCGCCAGCCTGCGGGCCAGAAACGCCTGCTAATCTCAGCAGAAGCTTCCCTCCCCCTGCTCTACCTGACGGAATCCAATAAACCCAGCCCCATGACGGCGCCGAACTTCTGTATGCTGCTGCGCAAGCATCTCCAAAACGGCCGCATTACGGAAATATCCCAACCGGGCTTAGAGCGCATTGTGCACATCGGAATAGAACATTTGGATGAGATGGGCGATCTATGCCATAAAACTCTCATCGTGGAAATCATGGGCAAGCACAGTAATATCATTTTCTGCAACGAAGATAATATCATTATCGACAGCATCAAACGGGTATCCGCCGCCGTCAGCTCTGTCAGAGAAGTCCTGCCAGGCAAGCCTTATTTTGTAGCCCAGACACAGAACAAACAGGACCCTCTGCATACGGATTATGAAAGCTTCCGCACCACACTGGCCGCCAAACCCCAGCCAACCTTTAAAGCTATCTATGGCAGCTTCACCGGCATTTCTCCTGTGCTTGCCCAGGAACTTTGCTATGAAAGCGGCATAGATGGGGACCGGCCCACCGCCGCACTAACCGAACCTGATATGGAGAGGCTCTACCAAGCCTTTGACCAGATGGTTACCGCCATCCGCCAGGAACATTTCACACCCAACATTGCATATACCAATGGCAATCCAAAGGAATTCTGTGCTCTTCCCCTGACCATGTATGGCTACGGCAAACCGGCATCCAATCCCACATCCTCCCCGGCAGGAGATGTTACCGTCACTTATGATTCCATGTCACTGCTGCTTGAAAACTATTATGCGAAGAAAAATACCCTTACCCGTATCCGCCAGAAATCCTCCGACTTGCGCCGTATCGTGCAGACCGCTCTGGAACGGGATATGAAGAAATATGATCTGCAGCTTCACCAGATGAAGGACACGGAAAAGCGAGATCTCTATCGCATATATGGGGAACTCCTGAATACCTATGGCTACCACGCACAGCCCGGCGCCAAATCCCTGGAGGCACTCAACTATTACACCAACGAAACCATAACCATTCCTTTAGATCCCACCTTGACCGCCACGGAAAACGCGAAAAAGTATTTTGAAAAATACGGAAAACTAAAACGCACCTATGAAGCCCTGACGGAACTTACCAAAGAGGTGAAAGAAGAAATTGATCATCTGGAATCCATCCAGGCCGCTCTTGACATTGCACTTTATGAAGAAGATTTGGCACAAATCAAAGAAGAATTGACCGAAAGCGGCTATATCCGCAGAAAAGGCAGCACAAAGAAACAGAAAATCACCAGCAAACCCTTCCACTATATCAGCAGTGATGGCTTTCACATGTATGTGGGAAAAAATAATTACCAAAACGATGAGCTGACCTTCAAATTTGCCACTGGAAATGACTGGTGGTTCCATGCAAAGCAAATCCCCGGCTCCCATGTCATAGTAAAGCTGGGCAATGCGGAAGAACTGCCCGACCGCACTTTTGAAGAAGCCGCCCGTCTTGCGGCATATTACTCCAAAGGCCGGGAGCAGGAAAAAGTGGAAATCGATTATGTGCAGAAGAAGCATGTCAAGAAGCCAAACGGAAGCAAACCCGGTTTCGTAGTCTACTATACCAATTTCTCCATGGCAATTGACAGCAACATTTCAGGTCTTCAGCTTGCAGAAGGATAGACAGGGACGAACAGGGACGATGTACTTTCCACTTGACCTGAATAACCACAGCATTACTATGCACAAGTGCACACTTCCAAAAGGGACTGCACCTGCGGCACCGAAAACAGAAGGGATAACAACAATCCCCCAAGGCTGTTTCTCTTCCGGCCTTGGGGGATTGTTCTGTACTCTAATTGAAATGAATGATATACAATGCAATAATTACAACAGAATATTTGACCTTCTACTTCATCAGCCTGCACTTCTTTGCCGCCCTTACCAGAAGATGTCCTTTCGGAAAGCCTCTCAATTCCTCTTCCGTAACACCCCTGAACAATAAAAGCAGAACACAATAGACACAGGCCGCCAACATAATTGCTATGACAACAGATATCTTCGGGGAATAAGTCAGCATCAATATCCCCTCATACACTGCCCACGCCACAGCTCCCATCAGCACAGACGCAAACGTTGGCACCAGAAATGTTGTCAATATTTCCTGTCGATATCCCAATTCTCTAAATACAGCAAATTGATTCAGCACACACAAAATTCCGGAATATATGGTATTAGCAATGGCAATGGCATACAAATCCAAATCCGTATATCCCACCAGCAAAACACCCACCACCGTCTGAATCACCAGTGCAATACCCGCATTGATAATAGGTACATTCACCCTACCCAACCCCTGCAAGATATTATTGCTCAGTGTGGACAGTGCATAGAATACAACCGAAAGAGAAAGCGCCATTAACAGATTGGTAGCCAGATCTTCCTCAACCCTGGTATTATGAAACAATAATCCTGTCACTGGTCTGGCCAACACAAAAAGTCCCACCGCACAGGGAATGGAGATCAGCATAATCATCTTCACTGCCGTGGCAATTTTCTCCCTGGTTCCCTCCAACTCTCCGGCAGCAATCGTCTGCGCCACCGTTGGAATCATTGCAGCCCCCATGGCGGTGGCAAACGCAATGGGAATATTGGATATGGTCTGTGCCTGACCTACGAAAATCCCCCATCTGGAACTCAATTCCATCTCATCCAACTGACGCGCTTCCAGAAATGCTTTCAAATACACACTATTATTTACCGCACTGCTTAAATTATAAACCGCCGTACTTATTATATAAGGGGTCACTACCATTGTGATCATTTTCAATATTGTCTGATAAGAATCCAACTCTGTATGAGGATCACGTTTTACCCTCTTATAAATCATCCTGCGATTCAGGAAATAAACCCCGGCCATAAACAGCAATGCAACCAACACCCCGGCCCCTGTGCCCAAAGCGCTTCCAACGGCGCCATACGTGGCACGCTTCACCAGCTCCGCCTCATCCGTGGGTAACTCCAAGCTGCCCATGGTAATATTGATCAGAAGATATGCCGCTCCCACACTGACCACCGCATTGGCGATTTGTTCCAATATTTGAGATATGGATGTCTGTACCATGCTCCTGTGGGCTTGAAAATACCCTCTGAGCACTCCCAGAATTCCATAAATGAAAATCGTCGGCGCAAAAGTCCTGAGCACCGTGATTGATGCACCCTTTACAAAAAGCCCTGCACCAAAATACAAAAATATACTTGCCACTCCCCCCACCACCAGCACATACCCTAAAGCACATATAAATATCCTGTGCGCATTACGGTATTCCTTTACAGCCAGCTTCTGTGCTATCACTTTTGAAATAGCAGAGGGAATACTGTATGAAGATATTAGAAGGATAATGGTGTAATAATTATAAGCAGAACCATAATATCCCCATCCCAAAGCACCAATGACATTATGCAAAGGGCCCCTGTATAGGAGCCCTATAATCCGGCTGATAATCCCGGCTGCCGCCAGGATACCAGCCTGCATTATGAAGCCGTTTTTCCTGCCTTCTGTTCCCGTTATTCTTATCCTACCAGCCAATCATACATCTCCTGATATTTTGCCGCGGACACATGCCATGAGAAATCTGCTGCCATGGCCCTGTCCACCAGCTTATTCCATTCGCGTTTCTTATCATAATAAATATGCTCCGCATAGCGAATTGTATTCAACATTTCATGAGCATTATAATTGGAAAAACTAAAACCGGTACCGGAACCTTCATATTCATTATATGGTGCAACCGTATCTTTCAAGCCACCTGTCTCACGTACAATGGGGATGGTTCCATAACGCAAAGCCATCAACTGGCTCAAACCGCATGGCTCGAAAAGAGACGGCATCAGGAAGGCATCACAGGAGGCATATATCTTGTGGGACAAATCATCAGAATAATATATATTAGCGGATACCTTATCGCTGTATTTCCAGTCGAAATGACGGAACATATTCTCGTAGCGTTCTTCACCTGTGCCTAATACCACCAGTTGTATATCATCCTGGCACAATTCATTCATAATATATGCAATCAGGTCAAACCCTTTTTGATCTGTCAGCCTGGACACAATACCTATCATCATTTTCTTGTCATCCTGACGCAGCCCAAGATCCTGCTGCAGGGCATGTTTATTCTTCACCTTCTCCTTACGGAATGTCACTGCATTGTAGGGATTGGGGATATGTGTATCTGTCTCCGGATTAAATTCCGTATAATCTATCCCGTTTACAATTCCCCGCAAATCACGGCTTCTGGCCCGAAGCAGACCATCCAGACCTTCCCCGTAAAAAGGTGTCTTAATCTCCTCCGCATAAGTACTGCTCACTGTTGTCACTGCATCCGCATAGACAATACCGCCTTTTAACAGATTGGCATCCTTATAAGCCTCCAGTTTGTCGGAGGTAAAAAAGTAATCCGGCAGCCCGGTGATACTTTTTACTGTCTTGGTATCCCACTTCCCCTGGAATTTCAGGTTGTGAATGGTAATGACGGACTTGATTCCGCGGAAGAAATCTCCCTCCCGGAAGCGCTCTTTCAAGTATACCGGAATCAATCCTGTCTGCCAGTCATGGCAATGTATGACATCAGGGCGGAAATTAATTACCGGCAATACGGAAAGCACTGCCTTGGAGAAAAAGGCATACCGCTCGATCTCCCATCTGGGGTCATCGGTATAAGGTTTCGGACCGCTGAAATAATACTCATTATCCACAAAATAATAATGTACGCCGTTCTCTTCCGCCTCCATAATTCCCACATAGACACTCTTCCAGTTGAAATCCAGATAGAAATGAGACACATATCTCATCTTATCCTTCATCTCCTGTTTCATACAGGCATACTTGGGAAGAATCACCCTCACATCAAAATACTGTTTGTCAATACATTTTGGCAGGGAGCCCACCACATCGGCCAAGCCGCCGGTCTTGACAAATGGCACTCCCTCTGATGCTGCAAAAAGAATTTTCTTCATTGTAACCTCCACTTAACCTTCTATATACTTGTCTCTATTATACAACAATATGCGCTCAGTGGAAAGTATTTCTTTTAGTAAAAATTTCTTATAAAAAAATTAAGTACGATAAGAAAGCCGTATTCTGTCAGCAATCAAAGCAATGAATTCCGAATTGGTAGGTTTACCTTTTCCTGTATCAATGGTATAACCGAACAAGGCATCCAATGTCTCCATTCTTCCCCTGCTCCAAGCCACCTCAATCGCATGGCGAATGGCACGTTCCACACGGCTGGGTGTGGTCTGGAACCTTTTTGCGATGGTTGGATAAAGTATTTTCGTAATGGAACTGACCATTCCCGGATCATCCACCGACATCATAATGGCCTCCCTCAAATACTGATATCCTTTGATATGTGCGGGAACGCCAATCTCATGTATCATATTCGTCACATCCTGCTCCAGATCGCGGGATACTACAGTTTTCGGTTTTTCCTGTACGGTGCTGCGGGCTGCCGCACTCTTTCCCGATGGCACTGTAATCATAATCTGAAACTCCTTATCTCCATTCATCAAATCCCCAAGTATCTTATATATCCTCTCATTGTCCTTTGTAGCTGTCAAATTCAGTTGTTCCATCAAACTACCTCCTATCAAATTTTTGAAGTTTTGGGCGTTACAGGAAAATCTGTAACACATATTGTCTAAATTCGTTCTTTCTTATTATAAAAGAGAAATGTTTGATACTCAACTCCAACCCGCCGCAAGTTTCGTCGGAATGTCTAAAGAAAAAACTTAAAACGATATAAATCTTGTTACTTTTACAGTATCTCACAGAAAAACCTATAATCTTCTGAAATTCTTCCTACATTTCAAAATTTTTTAAATTTTCAAACATTTACAAATTATTCTCAGGAAGTTATACTATCACAAGAATGCTTTAGAATACTTTAACTTTTCTAAAACACACATTTTGACACGCTGTTCCATGCTTTTCCTCTTCCCTTATCCATCCCCTCAGCGTTTTCTCCAGTTCTTCCCTGCTTTCTTCTGTCTCACCGCACAGACGTGCCATATGGGCAGTGTATTCTGACAGACGGAATTCGTCCAGCACAAATTCCGTCCCCAGTATCTCTATCCCTTTTTTCATCCATCAACCTCCGTCTGACTGGAAATATATTTTTTCTATTTCCTACGTCTGTTTATCTATTTGTAAGATATGATGCAGTATAATGTATAGTGCTACATGTCTGATTTACGAAAATGAAAGCCAATTTTGCAATAAATTTTTTATCCGGCAAATTAACTATATAAAACGTATTTATAGTGAAAGGAGGTAAAGAGTTATGAGCTATTCGGAAGAAAATTTTGTATCAACATATCAGCTCTATGTGGATATGATTTACAGGTTATGTTTTTCATTTTTAAAGAATAAGGAGGATACAGAAGATGCAGTACAGTCAGTTTTTCTAAAATATTTAAAACATGGGAAAAAATTTGAAAATGAGTGCCATGAAAAAGCATGGTTCATTGTAACAGCCTCTAACCTATGCAAAGATATGTTGCGGCAATCTTGGAGGCACAACATAAGCATAGAAACATATGATTTTATTTCAGATAAAGAAGATATGGCAAGCGATGACGTTTATATGACGATTATGAATTTGCCCAATAAATATAAAACAGTAGTATACCTCTACTATTATGAGGGATACAAAACACACGAAATAGCAGAAATGCTGCACAAACCATCTTCAACGATTCGGAACCATTTAACAGAAGCCCGAAGATATCTAAAAAAAATATTAGGAGGTATTTTATAATGAGTAATGATAAAATGATTACAGCGTGGAACAAAATGAATCCGGACAGTAGTACAAAAGAAAAAATATTGCAGGAGATAATAGAAAATATGGAAACAGGCAGAAAAAGCAATTTCACAAAAAAGTACCATCGTTTCGCTGTTGGAGTTGCGGCGGCAGTTGCTTTGTTATTAGGCAGTTTTGGAACAGCATATGCGGCAAGTCCTGCGTTTAGAGAATATATACATTCATTGCTGTTTCCTATATATGCTTCGGATGAGCTTGTAAGTATTGAAGACGGGCATATGACAGGTTCTTTCGATCAAGCAGATGTTTTACTTTCTTTTCTGGATAAATTTAACAAAAAGGAATTTGGGAATTCAATCACTGCGGCAAAGGAAAATGGTTATCATTACAGCCTGTTTGTACAGAATGAGAATCAGTTTAGGGTTTTTGTTGATAGCAGCATTGACGAATACAGTATTGTGGTATATATGGAAAGAATAGCATATGAAAGCACAGAAGGAATTTGGCAGGTAACAGGTTATCAGATTTTAGAAAAATCTACTGCTGAAAATATGAAAAATCAGTTAGAGCCATATTCTGATAAACCAGCGGAGAAAATAATTTCCGTCCCTCAGGAAGATATGGTTATAAAAGGCCTGGAAGATTCTATTATTATGTACAATGTAAATGAGAAACAAAATATTGTTTTTATCAATGAAGAAGACAGCAAAGTTATAAGTGATATTCTGAATGCGTGTGATAGAAATGAAGCTATCGCAGGTGGATTATTTCAATATGTTATCAAGATAAATGATACATCGTATATGTTTGATTCAGATGGAAATGGAATGATAAATACAGCGGGAAACCGCTGGGGAATTACTATCAAGGAAAACGAACTGGGAGTAATTACGGCATTGTTTGAACAGTACAACGTCTCATTAGAAGAAACAAAGTAGGATTTCAGGAATGAAATGATTGCAGAACGGAGCCATTACCAGTGTGATGACCCCGTTCTGATTTGAGTAATTTGTCAGCCAAGGAGTATCTATCAGGAATTACATAACAGCAATTGGGTATACTCTTCCCTGGGATGATGAAATATTTCCTCTGTCTCACCAATCTCAATGATTCTGCCTTCTTTCATAATCATAATCCTGTCGCACATCTGATAGACCACATTAATGTCATGGGAAATGAAAAGGCATGATAACTTCATTTCCTGTTGAAGCTGCTGCAGCAATTCCATAATCTGCGCCTGAATAGTCACATCCAGAGCGGATACCGGTTCATCAGCCACAATGAATCCGGGATTCGTAATCAATGCCTGCGCAATGCTGACACGCTGGCGTTGACCGCCGCTGAGCTGGGACGGTTTTCTATGAAAATATTTTTCTCCCATGCCCACACGACGCAGCATGTCATAAGCCGCCGTCTCCATATCCGCCTTCGTCATGGCCAATGATTTATCCAGGGCGCCGGCTGCCCGAAGTGGTTCCTGTAATAGCCATCCTATGGTTTTGGCAGGATTCAGGCTGCTGTAAGGATCCTGAAATATCATCTGCGGCCGAAGGGAATGATGAATAATATTACCCTGTATATCTCTGTTCATCCCAAGAATCGCTTTGGAGAGCGACGTTTTTCCACAGCCGCTTTCTCCCACTAACCCCAGGCTCTCCCCGGAATAAATATCAAATTCGGCTCCGGACACCACACATCGCTTTTTATTCCGCGAAAACAAACTATTACTGCCTTCCTGGTAAAACACAGACAGATTGCGTACTTGAAGGATGGATGAACCTTGTTCAGCACTGTGTAGAGTTCCTGTAATCTTCCTCTTTGCCATATTCACCGAAGCTTTTGGCATCCCTGCATTCATTTCATCTGCCATATTGGATGGAGCTTTTGGTATTCCCACATTCATTTCATCTGCCATATTAGATGGAGCTTTTAGGATACGGCGTTTCTTCAACCGGGAAGGCACTGCTTCTATCAGCTCTTTTGTATACGCCTGTCTGGGATTGCCAAAAATTTCTTCTCCTGTTCCATATTCTACCACGCACCCGTCTTTCATTACTGCAATTTTCTGACACAGCCTTTTAGCAAGATTCAAGTCATGCGTGATAAACAGCATGGCATTCTTCTGTTTTTGATTAATTTCCTGCAGCAACGCAATAATCTGGTTCTGAATTGTTACATCCAGTGCGGTAGTCGGCTCATCTGCCACAATAAGACCAGGATGCAGTATTACAGCCATAGCTATCATCACTCTCTGACGCATTCCTCCGGATAGCTGGTGCGGATAACTGGCATAGACTTTTTCCGCATCATGGAGTCCCACCGCCGCAAAAGTTTCCAGAACCCTGCTCCTGCTCTCCTCCTTTGCCAGCTTTGTGTGAAGCTTGAGCACTTCTTCCACCTGCCCTCCTACACGTTTGGTAGGATTCAGGCTGGTCATAGGCTCCTGGAATACCATGGACATCCGCGCACCCTGATATTTTTCATAGAGTGCCTTATCACAAGGCCTCCCTGCCTCCTGAAGCACCACATCATCATATAGAATCCGCCCACTGGTAACCTGTGCCGCAGCAGGTGCAAGCCCCATCAAAGTCAATGCTGTCACACTTTTTCCTGAACCGGATTCTCCCACCACCCCCAGAATCTCCCCATCTTCCAGTTGAAGGCTGACATGTTTCACTACCTCTGTACCATCAAAGGCCACAGACAAATTTTCAATTGTAATCATCTCTGCAAGCCTCCTTCTTGTAACCTGGTTTTTCTTCCCCACAAAACCGGCTCATTTTTCCTTGCAACCTGGCCTATTTTCTCCCCACAAAACCGGCTCATTTTTTCCCTGTAACCTAGCTCATTTTCTCCCCGCAAAACTAGCCTGTTTCCCCCTTCCATGCCCTTCTGCAGCACATCCCTGCAAGATTCTCTGCCAACTTACCATCCACACAACTTCACTGGTTCCGCCTGATTCCTTCACTGAATAGAGAAAATCCCAGCACCACCCACACAATGGTAAGCCCCGGTGCCAGCGCATACCAGGGCGCCGACTGCAGATATCCCTGGGCATCCGAAAGCATTTTGCCAAGACTGGCATCCGGAGGCTGCACACCAATTCCCAGATAACTCATTCCTGACTCCGCCAAAATTGCATTATTAAAACCGATCATAACCGATACCCAAAATACGGAAAAAATATTGGGCAGTATGTGTACAAAAAGAATCCGCAATTTACCCACGCCCATCAGCCTGGCTCGTTTGATATAATCCATATCCCGAAGCCTGATAAATTCACTGCGCACAATTCTTACAAAACTGGGCACAAATACCAGCCCCAGAGATATAATCACATTCTGCCTGCCGCTGCCCAGAACACTGATAATCACCAGCGTCAAAAGAATACTCGGAAAACCGTTCAAGGCATCTGTGATCCGCATGACAACTTCATCCAACAACCCGCCAAAATATCCTGTGACGGCTCCCAGAAGAATACCGACACTTCCTGAACACAATACCACCAGACTGCTGATGGATATGGTAGTACCCAATCCCTGCATGACCCTTGAAAAAATATCACGGCCAAAATTATCCGTACCGAACAAATGCTGCATAGAAGGCGCTGCAAACTTCTCGGCCGCTGACATTTCCGTTGTACTGTAAGGTGTCCAGAAGAAACCTACAATCCCAAGCAGCACCGCCAAGCCTGTCATGAACAGGCCCGCCACAAAATATTTATTCCATTTTCCGCTGCCTGACTGTTTCATGGTTCCTTCCCTTTCTAACCGCCTGTCATGCTCCTGTCCAAAGCAAACCTGTTTCTTTTGCCCCTACGTCCCGCTGATCCTGGGGTCAATCACCCGATATAAAATATCCACCAGAAAATATACAAAAATCACCACAAAGGTAATATATAGAATTAATATCTCCACCACCGGGAAATCTCTTGTGGATATAGAACTAATCAACAATCTGCCAATCCCCGGCAGACCGAACACCTGCTCCACCACAATACTGCCCGCCACAATTTCCGCCACGATCATCCCCAGGAATGTGACCACCGGCATCATGGCATTCCGCAGTACATGCCCATACATCACCCGCCGCTTACTTGTCCCCTTGCTGTAAGCGGTACGCACATAATCAGCCGATAACTCTGTCAGCATAGAATTACGCAAGAACCTGGACGTCATGGCAATCTTAGGAATGGCAATGGATAAAGCTGGGAAAATCAAATATACAAGAAAACCCGCAAAATTCTCCTGATAGCTGACATATCCCCCAGGTGCAAAAAGTCCCAAAACAATACCAAGCAGATACGTCACCAATATGCCCAAAAAAAAGGACGGTACTGCCATGGTTGCCTGTGTGACAACCCCCAATGCCGCATCCAAAATATGCCCGACTCTGGCCAGCATACCACCTCTCCTGCCATGTGCCGCATCGGACAAACCAGCCCACAGCACACCCAATGGAATGGACACAGCAACAATAAATACCAATGACACCGCCGCCAGCCACAGCGTTACCGGAAGTTTGTCTCCAATCAGCTCCGCCACCGGCATCATCTCATTCATATTCTTGGAATAACGATAGCTGACACCCAAATCTCCTTGCAGCACTCCTGTAATCCAATGAAAATACCGCACTGCCGGCGGGTCATTCAATCCCAGTTCTTCCCGAAGCTGTTCCTCCCTTTCCGGCGTAGCCTCCGTCCCTAAAATGGAAGTCACCACATCTCCCGGTATCACCTGAAAAGCAAGAAATGCGGCAACCGAAACCAGAAACAATGTCATAATGAGAGTGATTAATTTTTTACCAAAATATTTCATGCTGCCGCCTCCTTCCTTTCCCGTCTCTTATTTCTGGAAATAAACCGTACTCATATCCTGCACATAAATCGGATAGAATTTATAGCCTGAAAGCTCCTTATTGATTGCCGTCATATTGGCCGGAACCTGCAGAAACGCACTGCCCGCCTCATCACAGAGTATCTTCTGAAGCTGCTTATAATATTCCGCTTTCTCTGTCAGATTCAATGTTTCCTGCGCCTTGACATACAATTCATCATACTCTTCATTGGCAAAATTAATAAAATTCTTCTTGGATGTGGTCTGGAACCTGTTCAACAGATAACCGGGAGTCATATCACAGGTAATCCCGCTGATGGTGGCCGCATACTGACGTCCATTGTACACCTCATCCAGCCAGGTGCCCCATTCCACTGCCTTGATCGTGGCATTGATTCCCACTGCCTTCAACTGCTCCACCACTACCTCTCCAGTCTGCATATGGAATTCATAGTTGGACGGAATGGCAATCTCCAGATCAAATCCATTGGAATAACCTGCATCCGCCAGCAGCTCTTTTGCCTTATCCACATTTGCCTTGGTTCCATAAGTATCATTCAGGTCCGCATAATAATCCTTCAATGTGGGCAACATAGCAGAACTGATCAACGTCCCCGAACCGCCGCCTACAAAATCGTTAATCTCCTCCTTGTCAAGGGCATACAGAATTGCCTGCCGCACCCTGACATCATCCAACGGAGCCACCGCATTGTTCAGGAATAACGCCTGCACCACATTAGAAGGGGATGCGATGACCTGATGACTGTCCTTCAGCGCCTGCGCCTGGGAATCTGTCAGATATGCGTAAAGGTCTATGGTCCCGCCCTGCAGTTCCATCAACGCAGTGTCGGCACTATTGACAATCTTGAAATTGACCTCCTCCACATAGGGCAGTCCCTCCTGCCAGTAATCGGCAAATTTCGCCAGAACAATTCCCTCCAGGGGCTTATAGGAAACAAAAGAAAACGGTCCCGTACCAACAGGAGTAGCCTCTGTCGTCTCACCGCTGCCCGCGGGGATAATCGCTGCCACAAAACTGTATATCAGTTCTGTGTTGGCACTTCCTACTGTCACCTGAACCGTTTTTTCATCTACAATATCTACGGCCTGGATTGTGCTTAAAGTGGAAATCAGCGGCGTGCCATCCAACAGTCCTGATACTCTCTCCAAAGAGTACTTTACATCCTCAGCCGTCACAGCATTGCCATTGTGGAACTTCACATTTTCCCTCAAGGTGAAGGTATATATCAGACCATCCTCGGAGATTGTGTAGTCACTTGCCACCGCACCAATCAAATTACCGTTTTCATCGGGCTTCACCAAGCCTTCAAAAATGTTAAATAATATCTCTTTCGTTCCTGCCGCCGTTGCTTTATGAGGGTCAAGACTGTCAATATCCTGTTGTATTCCTACAACAACGGAACCCTTTGGTTCCTTAGAGGAATTATCCCCCGAAGACTCTCCTGTGCCGTCTGCGCATCCGCCCAGTACAGCCATGATCAGAAGTGCCACAAAAAGTAAACCGGAAAGTTTCTTTTTCCTGTGAAAACTTGTTTTCATCCTGCTCTTCTCCTCTTCGATTAATAAACCTCTCATTATTCAATTGTTACCCTCATTTTACCATAGAATGCACGGATTGCAAGTATTTTATTTAATACATAAAATAGAACATAACAATTCAGCCATGCCCTGTTACAAACAAACTATGGGTACACCTCCATGCTGTAAGCACACTTTTATTCAGTATCATTTACTGCATACAATTGCTCATCAGCATCGCTATGGTCATTGGCCCCACACCGCCCGGCACAGGGGTAATGGCTGAAGTATGGGGCGCAACACGTTCAAAATCAACATCCCCACAGAGCTTATTGTTCTCATTCCTGTGGATACCCACATCAATGACAACAGCCCCCTCTTTCACATAGCTCTCGTCCACAAACTTAGGCTTTCCTATTGCCACCACAAGAATATCTGCCCTTCTGGTAATTTCTTTCAGATTCTTCGTCCTGGAATGACAGACCGTAACAGTCCCATTTTCACGAAGCAACAACATTGCCATAGGCTTGCCCACAATATTGCTCCTGCCCAACACCACACATTCCTTTCCTTCTATCTCAATTCCGGAACGTTTCAATAACTGAATCACACCTGCAGGCGTACAGGACACATATCCTGGTCTGCCGATACTTAAATTTCCCACGTTGACGGGATGGAATCCATCCACATCCTTCTCCGGTGCAATGGCCAGCAATACCCTCTCCTCATTAATATGCTTCGGCAAAGGGAGCTGCACCAATATACCGTTTACATCTGCCCGCTCATTCAACTCGCCAATGATACCGATTAGCTCTTCTTCCGTAGTTTCTTCCGGCAATTCATAGGCAAGAGAATTGATACCAATATAGGTACATGCCTTTTTCTTGTTATTTACATACACAGTGGAAGCCGGATCGCTGCCCACCTGAATCACTGCCAGACAGCGTTCTTCCCCCTGTGCTTTCATGGCAGCAGCCTTTTCCTTTAATTCATCCTTTATCTCCTGTGAGATTTTTTTTCCATCAATGACCAGGTACATGATATTTCCTCCTATTAAAAGTCGCTGCGCGACAGCACTAAAGGGTGAAGTTCACTCGGTGCACAGAACTTCACTTGTCCAGCTATCAATTTTATGAATAACTCTTGTCATCTCTTAGTCGGACCAAATCAGGTTCCGTCCCGACACCCTGCATCCACCCTGACATCATTGCGCCGCATCCGGAACTTCCTCTCCGTTGATAAACACATGCTTCACCCTTGTCGATACCTCAAAAGGACATCCGTCCATAACAACAATATCCGCATCTTTGCCCACTTCCAGAGAACCGACACGATCCTCAATTCCGGCATGCCTTGCAGGATTGATGGTAATTGCCTGAAGGGCAGCAAAAGGGTCCATGCCTGCCTGCACTGCCAAACCGGCACAGAGCGGCAGATACTCCTGCGGGATAACAGGAGAATCGGTGATAATGGATACCTGACAGCCTGCTGCCGCCAACACGCCCGGCGTTGTCCAGCTCTTATTGCGCAGTTCAAACTTGGACGCATTGGTGAGGCTGGGCCCCACCGCAAGAGGTACATTTTCCTTCGCAAGTTCCTCTACAATCAAGTGTCCTTCTGTCACATGCTCTAATGTAATGCGCACATGGAACTCCTTTGCAATGCGTAAAGCAGTAAACAAATCTTCCGCTGCATGGGCATGGGCTTTCAATGGAATTTCACGTTTCAAGACAGGAATCAATGCCTCCATCTTCATATCAAAAGCAGGACGCTTGGAAATATCTTCTCCCGCCGCCTCTTTTTTCTCCATGTACTCCTTTGCCTTAAACAGCATCTCCCGCAACAGCGCCGCTGTTGTCATACGACTGGAATCTTTTTTATCCCGATACACTCTTTTTGGATTTTCGCCAAAGGCACATTTCATAGCTACACCATCCCGCACCACCATGTCATCCACACGCTTGCCCACTGTCTTGATGGTTGTAAAAGTGCCTCCCAGCACATTGGCACTTCCCGGTCCCACACATACACAGGTGACACCGGCAGCGGCAGCTTTCTGAAAGGCAGGATCCATAGGCTTTACTCCATCAATTCCCCTCATTTGAGGACAGACAATATCGTTCATCTCATTATAGTCCATCCCTTCATATCCAATGCCGTAACCATCCAGACCAATATGCCCATGGGCTTCCACAAACCCCGGATATACATGCAGCCCCTCTGCCTCTATCACTCTGGCCCCTTCGGGAATCTCCAGAGAAACACCACTTGGCTCCACTGCCTTAATCTTACCCTCTTCCACCAGAATATTCCCGCAAAACGCTTTCTGGTGAATCGCATCATGAATCATACCATTTTTCACAAACAGCATCTCTAACATCCTCCTTATCCACACTCCCAGTCATGCCACCTCAGCAACACAAACAATGAATGCACTATTCCCAGACACCGCAGTGGTGTGTGAAATCCACCTTAACGATAAACCCACATTTTGCCTTACGCCTAACCTGCAGCGTTGCCACCCACTACCGGCCCAAGACTCACTACCAATGATATGGTTAGCATCTTACCGGATGGAATTTCCGCCCATTAAGTATCACACCCCTTACCGGGCGCATTGGAAATTCTTCTCACACTTAGTACACATATGGCATATGTCCCGTGATTTCTTCGTAACAGGTAAGTATTCCATCCAACGGAACGCACCAATATCTCACCGGATCTGTAGAAAAAGCATATGCCATACAGATAAGATTCCCATAACCGTCTATCAGAGCAGAGCCCGAATCCCCATGCACCAGTTCCACCGTGACCTCCGTATGCTCCAATTTCTCATACCAATCAAACTCCTGCTTTACTTTGACCAGATTCCCTCTGGCAGTATGAATCAATCCACCGGCTCTGTCCACACGCTCCAAAGCCATTTCAATAGACTGCTGATCCAGACTCTCCCAATAGGTTTTGTCAATATGAACCGTCATAAGCTGTCTCAATAAACTTTCCGGCACATCCTCCATGGCAACTACGGCAACACCTACATCATAATCCTCGCTAACCCCCAGTTTCTTTCCCGACAGTTTGGTGCCATCATAAAAGTACACATCCCACTGATCATATTTTTCCACCACATGCCGATTGGTACAGATATAAATATAATCTTCCTTTATCTCCATAATATAACCGGAACCTGAGCTATAACCGCCCCTTCCTGTACCGTGATAGAGCTGCACAAGCGCCGGGCGCATATATTCCAGAGTTTCTTTCATATCTTCATACTCTGAAACGCCTGCATCATAAATGTTAGGTGCCCCAATAATCATATCAACACGATAATCTATCTGGCGGCAGCCTATCAACTCCTGTATCTCATCCGCATCCGCTACCAACACCCTGGCCTCTCCCACTGTCTCCAGTCCATAACTGTCTTCTGCCACATAGCGCAGAGCATACACACCTTCGCTGTTCAACTCTACTTCCGAATCATCCACCCGAATTGTTTCTGTCAGATCCCCATCCACATCATCCCACGCCTGTACCGCTTCTAAATAATCTGGCTCACTGCCCGGAACCACATAGAAATTGCGAATTCCGGAAAGAGACGGCGGAGTATCTACAATAACAGAGACCATTCCCTTTGTCTCATTTCCCGCGCGATCTCTGGCCAAGATTCCCACTTCATATTCTCCCAAGACATCAAACTGAAGCTTGGTATATGCCGTGTCATTCACCCAGAAAAATGCCTTGGCTCCCGCATCCGCATCAATCAGGCCGTTAATTGCATCCTCCACAGTGCATGTAGCTCCCAAGGCCACATACACCTGGCCTTCTTTCCACTGAATCTCCGGCGCACGTGTGTCTTCAATGATAACTTTATATGTAAACTGCTTTCTGCCATGGAAAACCGACGCCTCATAAGTACCCGTTTCTCCCTCATTTACATGAGATAAGTCCAATTCTCCCAAATGCACAGACCAATCAGTACCTGACAGATAATCTGCAATATCACGGCTGACACTGTCGCCATACTCATAGGTCATCTCACTAAAAGCAGGAACCACCTGATAGACACGAAAATAGAACAAAAAGATTCCTGTGACAATCATCACAACACTGGCAAGAAAAAGGAAAAATCTCCCTATGGTGATTTTTTCCCTTGCTCTCTGCCATATTTTTGCTTCCCGCATATCTTCTGGCTCCAATACTTTCCATCCTCTTTGGAAGGCACCTGTTTTCCTGACATTCCATGGTTCCTTAGTATTCCATTTTTGCCTGGAATTCCTTACTCCATCCGAACGCCATCCCTCTTCAGAATTCTGTGTCCCATCCGAACACCGTCCCCTCTCAGGATTCTGTGTCCCATCAGAGCCCCATTCTTCCTCAGTATTCCATATTTCTTTAGAGTTTCCTCTTTTATCTGTTTTCTCGTCCTGCTCTATCACTCTTCCACTTCACCTGACGCTTTCTTCAAATCCGCTAACTAAAGCTTATCATCTGACAGCACATTTGTCAATGTCCCTGCGCAACTACAAATTTCACGTTATCCACACAAAGGTTATTGTCCACTTCATGACCAATAATTGACTCACAGAAAATCGCATTACAAAAAAGACATTCGGAAAAGCAGCAATTCGCGTACGGCTGTCTCAGTTTTATCACGCGGCCGTGAGACGTTTTCGCACGCTTTTCGCTTGATGAACGTATTGCAACTGCGTAAAATGAACAAAGCACCTTACATGAGAGCATGCGTCTCAGCAGATAAAATAGTTGACAAACCGGCAAGAGTAATCTATACTGATTTTATCAGTAAATTCGTGAAGCAGTGCATATCGCACATTCGGGCAGTTTCTGCCGAAATTTTCACATGATGGCAGGTACAGGGTTGTCCGAAAGGCTCCCTGCCCCGCGGTAACATATTGTATCAGGCAGGGAATTATGGCAGATATCTTAATTCCTTTTC
>CAMWLE010000010.1 GCA_947175015.1 uncultured bacterium | reverse complement strand
AAGTTTTCGTTTTGTGTTTTTTTCGGTAAAGTTAATATATTCCCAGCCTTTGGGTTCCTTGACCGGATGGTCAGATTTGGAGGTAAAGAAGCGATATGAAATTCAAAAAGTGTGTGGAATACTACATAGCAATTGCAGCACTGGTGATTTTGGTGGTAATCTTTGGCGTGCAGTCTGTGGTGAGACGGAATCAGTCCACCGGTTCGCAGAAGGACGGCGAGGAACTGAAAGCCTTGCAGCAGATGGATTATATTGCATATGAATCCTATGGTGATACCCAGGTTTCATATTCAGTACTTTCTTCTAATTATGCTGCGCTTGGAATCACGCAAACAGATGCGTCAATTGTTCTTGCGCCCAAGGCTGCAGATACGGCAGGGGCAGGTGTCCTTCAGACAGGCATTGCCGATTATAGTGGAGAGGCATTGGTTCTGATGGAAAATGTAAATGCTCAGTGGAGTTTTGATGTGAAGGAAGCAGGGCTTTACAGCGTTGTCCTTGATTATGCAGGGGTTGAGGGAGACGGCGCCAAGATTCAGAGACAGATATTAATTGATGGAGAGCTTCCTTGTGCGGAAGCAACGAATGTGTGCTTCTATCGTTATTTTATTGAATCAGGCGATGTGAAGATCAATGAAATCGGTGATGAAGTATGGCCGACGCAGACAGAGGTTCTGATGTGGCAGACCCAGGCGGCTTATGATTCCTATGGATATCATCCGGAACCCATGTACTTTTATTTGACGGAAGGAAAACATACGCTTGCCATTGATTATGTGGATCAGCCCATTGCCATCAGAGAAGTTCGGCTGGAAGGTAAAAAGGATATTCCTACTTACCAGGAAATGCTGAAGGTATATGAGGCCAACGGATATCAAAAGGTTTCTGAGGGAGCAGGCGATTATATGGAGGGTGAGGAATCCGCATGGAGAAGCGATTCCATTATCAGGAGAGAGAGCAATAACGATCCTGAGACAGTACCCTTTTCTCTGTACAACAGAGTCCTGAACACAGTGGGAGGAAACCGTTGGAACCGTGGAGAGCAGAGTGTCAGTTGGAAGTTTCAGGTGACGGAGGACGGACTTTATGAAGTTGCCGTGAAGACACTGCAAAGCAAAAATGAAGGTATGCCTTCTTATCGTAAGGTAGAGATAGATGGGCAGGTTCCTTTTGAAGAGTTTCTGGAATACAAGTTCCCTTACAACAAGAACTGGTATGGTGAGGTGTTGTCTGACGAAAACGGTGAGCCGTATCTGGTTTATTTGGAGGCAGGTGTCCATGAGATTAAATTGACAGCGCAGCTTGGTCCAATTTCTTCCGTAATCGAGAGAACAACCAATGACATTTCCGTGTTGTCTGAGATTACCAGGGACATTACCAAGATAACAGGAACTGAGCCAGACCCTAATTATGAATATGATTTATATCGGCTTATGCCGGAATTGTCCGGAGAACTGGATGAACTGGCTGACAGCATTGAGGTGTGTGCGGATATTCTTGCGACCATTACCAACAAGACAACATCTACAGAGAACAGTTATCGTGCCATTATTGATACTTTACGGAATTTCTCGGAGGATGTGGACAGGATTCCCAGAGCACTCAGCGAATTGGAAAATGCCCAAACCAATATGGGGTCTTACATAACCAGCCTGAAGGTGTCTCCATTACAGATTGATTATCTGGAAGTAAAGGCGCCGGAAGAAGAATTTGTGGTAAAAAATTCCAATTTCTTCCAGAAGTTTTACGTATCCACAGTGAACTTCCTCATGTCCTTTGTAAAAGATTATGATGCGGTGGGTACAACCAAGGAAGACGGAGAAAATGTAGTTCTGGATGTGTGGATCGGACGTGGTTCCGAGTGGGGCGAGATTCTGAAGGAAATGATAGATGAAGACTTTACGCCCAAGACAGGTATCTATGTCAATTTGAATGTAATGCCCAGCAGCCAGTTGACCACAGGAGGCGTCAATGTGCTGATGCTTTCCATCAATTCGGGGACTGCGCCGGATGTGGCCCTGTCAGTAGATTATAATCTGCCGTCGGAATTTGCTTTCCGTGGCGCGTCAGTGGATTTGACGCAGTTTGATGATTATGAGGAAGTGGAGTCCTGGTTCTATGACAATAGCATGGTGCCCTATGTATTCCAGGATGGTGTGTATGCGCTGCCGGAGACAATGGACTTTACCGTAATGTTTTATCGGAAGGATCTGATGCGTGAATTGGGATTGGAACTTCCGGAGACCTGGACACAGCTTTATACGGATGTTCTGCCCAAGCTGTATGAAAACAATATGTCCTTTAACTTGTCGGTGGATACTTCCGTTTCTTCCAGTTCCCCGGCGGCACTTCGTGGATTTACCATGATGCTTCTGCAGAACGGCGGTTCCTATTATACATCTAACGGCAAGCAGAGTGCTCTTGGTACGGCACAGGCATATCAGGCATTTAAATCCTGGACGGATTTGTACAGTCAGTATGAAGTGGATGAGGAGTCCAATCTGTTCACCCGTATGAGAACAGGAGCAACGCCTCTGGGTGTGGCAGGTTATACAGAGTATATTCAGTTCCTGACTTCGGCACCGGAGTTGTACGGACGCTGGGGTGTGACGGCAGTACCGGGTATTGCCAATGCGGACGGCTCGATCTCAAGGGAGACCGGTTCCGTATCTAAGACGGCAAACCTGATTCTGGCTCAGTCAGATAAGCAGGAAGCCTCTTGGGAGTTCCTGAAGTGGTGGATGTCGGAAGACACGCAGGTGAATTACGGCAGACAGTTAGAGGCAGTGATTGGAGAATCTGCCCGTTGGAATACGGCGAATGTGAATGCCTTCTTCAGGCTTCCATGGAAGACCGAGGATAAGCTGGTGATTCAGGCAACCCTGGAAAATGCGCAGGAACAGTATATTGTTCCGGGAGGTTATTTTACCAGCAGACATTTGATCAACGCATGGAACCGTGTGGTTATCAACGATGAAAAAGCTCGAGATGCCCTTGAGGAAGCAGTAAAGGATATCAATAAGGAGCTGAATGTGAAGATAGAGGAATTTGGCTTGCAAAATGTAGATGTCATTCCGCAGGAGGGTCGATAATGAAACAAATTGTGAAACGCAAAGAAAAAGGGCCGATCAGTCAGATGGATCGGCGGAAGACAATCGTGGGCTATATGTTTATGACACCTTTCCTGATTCTCTTTGTGACTTTTACGCTGATTCCCATCTTTGTTGCTATGGGACTTAGCCTGACGAATTATAATCTGATTCAGTCACCAGGATTCGTGGGGTTAACCAATTATATGAACCTGATTCTGGAGGATGATGTTTTTCTGACATCCCTGAAGAATACATTACTGTTTGCTCTTTTGACAGGACCTACAGGGTATTTTGCCTCCTTTTTCATGGCATGGCTGATTACCTTGATGAATAAGGGACGAGGCGCGTTCGCACTGGCATTTTATGCGCCGTCCCTGACCAGTGGTGTGGCAATGTCAACCATATGGCTGATCATTTTCTCCGGTGACAGAAATGGTTACCTGAACAATTTCATGTTGAAGCTGGGAGTGATTCTGGAGCCGATTCTGTGGACGAAAGATGCGAATTATCTGAAATGGGTTATTGTGATTATTTCCGTCTGGATGAGTATGGGTACCGGATTCCTGGTATTCCTGGCGGGTCTGCAGAACATTGACCCCTCGTTATATGAGGCGGCAAAAGTTGATGGAATGAAGAACAGATTCCAGGAACTTCGTTATATCACACTTCCTATGATGAAACCGCAGCTCTTGTTCGGTGCGGTGACATCTGTGACGAATGCTTTTGCGATATTTGATGTTGCTACTTCGGTTGCCGGTATGCCCAGCCCGAATTATGCAGCGCACACGATAGTGGCACACTTGTATGATTATGCTTTTATCAGGATGAATATGGGTTACGCTTCTTCCGTTGCAATGATTCTGTTTATCATGACGTTTATTATAGGGCGTATTTGCTTCTATGTATTCAGATCGGAGGATTAAGAGATGGAATCTATCATAGTACAGACGCTGACCGGAAAAAGAAGGTTAAAAAAGGTAAAATTCGGCCATGTGATGTTGGTCATTGGAATGTTGGCATTGGTGTGTTTTACTGCATTGCCTCTTGTTGCGATGATATGCCGGGCGTTCATGCCGTTGGATGAGCTATATCTGTATCCGCCGAGGATAATTGTGCGGAAGCCAACATTTTCCAATTTCGCAGACTTGTTGAATTCATTGAATGCATCGGATGTACCGTTTACCAGATATATTTTCAACAGTATATTGACCACAGGTGTTACGGTGTTTTTAAGTATTTTTGTATCCTGTGCAGGTGCATATGGTCTGGCAAAATTTAAGCCCAGGGGTTCGGCTACGCTTTTTGCAATTATAACCGCTGCGCTGATGTTCTCTACCTATGTGACGCAGATACCAAATTATCTGATTGTAAACGGACTTGGATTGGTGAATAGTTATTGGGCGTTGATTCTGCCGAAGATTGCGGTGGCGTACAATTTCTTCCTGGTGAAGCAGTTTGCGGAACAGCTCCCGGATTCCATTCTGGAAGCAGCCAGAATTGACGGGGCAAAAGAACTCTATACATTTTGGCATATTGCGATGCCGCTTCTGAAGCCGGCATGGAGTACATTGGCAGTGTTCTCCTTTGTAAGTAACTGGAATGATTATTTCTCTGCATTGGTGTATATCAACAAAGATGCAATGAAGACATTGCCTCTTGCATTGCAGACATTGGCAGGCGGTGCCGGTGTGGTTGCAAGGTCGGGTTCTGTGGGAGCCGCAACGCTTTTGACTACGCTGCCCACGATTATTATCTTCTGTATCATGCGAGGCAAGGTAATGCAGACAATGACCTATTCCGGAATTAAGAGTTAAGAGTTGGAGCGGAGGATGGATATGAAACGAATCGGTTATTTAACAAAATCAATAATTTCTTCGGCTCTGATGATTGCGGTACTGTTCTTATCTGTCGGAGGCGAGGTGCAGGCGGCAGGAAATGGTGTGTCTCTGGTGGCAAATGAAGAGGGACATTTTGATTCCATCCCTTCTGTCTATGATGTGGAGGCTACTTATAAGAACCTGGGTGCGTATGGGACCTTGAATCATGCCGAGGATTTGTTTGTGGATGACAATGATAACCTCTATGTGGTAGATACGGGCAATAACCGTATATTGAAGTTATCAATGGAGGGAGAAGTCCTTGCGGAGTATACGGAAGGCTATGGGCAGGCATTTAAAGGTCCCAAGGGTGTATATGTTCATTCGGATGGAAGTATCTGGGTGGCGGATTCGGGAAATTATCGCATTGTGAGATTGGATGCGGAAGGGAAGGATATGGAGGTGTATTATAAGCCGGATAGTGCCCTTCTGGAAGAAAGTTTCACATTCTCACCGGAAAAGATATATGTTTCCATCACAGGTTATATCTATGTGCTGAAAGGCACCAATCTAATGTTAATGGATTCTAAGAATGAATTCAGGGGATACGTGGGTGCGGTGGCGGTGCCGTTCAACCTGCAGCGAATGCTGATTAGGACTTTCGGTACGAAATCACAGATTGAGAGAACTATGAAGGTGCAGCCTTCTGCTTACACCAATTTTATGATTGCGTCGGATGGTATGGTGTATGGCATTCTTGCCAATGAAAAGACAGGGCAGATCAGAAAGCTGAATTCGGTGGGAACCAATACATATCCGGAACAGCCCTATGGATTTGATATCAGCTTGGATAACATCAATTATCAGACGTCCAAGTTCTCTGACATCAATGTGATGGACAATGGTATTATCACATTGGCGGATCAGAACACAGGACTGCTTTATCAATATAATCAGGACGGAGAACTGTTGGCGGTATTTGGGGGAAGCGGAACCATTAAGGGAACTTACACAAATCCTATCAGTGTGGTATCCGACAGCACAGGACGTTTGTATGTGCTTGATTTTACCACCAATACAATTACGGTACTGGCACCTACAAAGTTCATCAGCCTGATTCATGAGGCGGTTTCATTATATGATATAGGTGAGTATGCGGCTTCTAAGGAATATTGGGAACAGGTGCTGGCGATTGATTCCAATTATGCCCTGGCACATTCAGGATATGCGAAGGTACTTTACAAAGAAGAAAAATATAAAGAAGCAATGGATCAGTATTATCTGGGTAACGATAAAGAAGGGTATTCCAAATGTTTTTCCGAGTACAGGCATCAGTTATTCCGTGAGTATTTTGGATGGATAGTATTGGCAGTGATTGTGGTTTGTGGTGCATTTTGGATTGGATTTACGAGATTAAAAGAGAAGACAGATGCATTGGCACACAGGCTGGAGATGGGAGGATGGATAGAATGAAGATTATAAAAATGTCATTGTTGGTGCTGTTCCATCCCGTGGTTGCATTCTCTTATATTCAGAAAGAAAGAGAGCGTTTTCAGGCGCGTCCCATTGCGATTCTGCTTTTGCTGGGAGTCATTGTCAGACTGATTTCCTTACAGTTTACGCATTATCCCCTCTCAAGTATCACAATGCGGTCCAATCTGGTTCTTGAGGTTGCAAAGTTGTTCGTGCCGCTGGTGTCCTGGGGACTCTGTTCTTATCTGATGACAACGATTTTGGATGGTGAGACCATGTTTCGTGAGTCAATGTTGGCGGTGTCTTATGCGCTGACGCCATATATTGTTTTCATGATACCCTTGACTTTACTTTCCAGAGTTCTGGACACCAATCAGGCAGGATTGTTCAACTCCCTGGAAGCATGCATTTTGGGCTGGGTGATTTTGTTGACTATCATCAGCTTAAAGGAGATGAATCATTTTACGGTGGGGAAAACCGTTATGATAGTGCTGCTTTCCGTGTTTACCGTTGCGATTCTCTGGGCGGCAGTGGCTCTCTTGTATTCTATCTGTACACAGTTCCTTGATTTTGTGGGAGAGATAATGATAGAGCTGAGGTATAAATTTTAAGGTTCACGCCGTGACCAGTGAAACTTTAAGTTCCGTAAGAAAGAGAAAGGAGCGGGTAATCGGAATCATGAAGATCAAAAGGATAGAGGAAAAATGGGAGAGTGACATTCCATGGAAGAGTATCCCACGGGAGCGAAAAAAGGGCATTTCACTGAAGAGCATTCTGAGGCTGATGACATTTGCTGTATGTCTGTGGCTGGGTGTGGTCTGTAGGGCGGAAGCCGCTGGAACCGTGCTGGAAAACGACAAGTTTAAATTGGAACTTGTGAATGACTGTTCGGAGATTCAGCTTACAGAAAAGGCGACAAGTTATGTCTGGACTTCCAACATGAGTGACCCAAATTTCGACCTTGATGCCATGAAAGGAAGATGGGCGCAGAAGATGAGGTCCCTATATACAATTAGCGTGACGGACCTGCGGAAAGGTGTGGGAAGTATTGTTACTTATGATCAGCTAGGAACCGAATATACGGCGGTGACCTATGATACTTCCTATGGAATCGGAGTTCAATATGATGTGCCTGCGGCAGGAGTGAAGTTCTGTATGGAATTTGCGCTGACGGATGACGGTTTTTCAGTGAAGATTCCCAGTGAAAAACTTGAGGAATATGGTGACTTCAGTATGGTGTCCTTAGATTTAATGCCGTTTTTTGCAGGGGCAGCAGATAATCAGGATGGATATCTGTTTTATCCGGATGGAAGTGGCGCAATTATGTGCTTTGATGATCCTTCTCATGTGAATGAGTCTGCAGTTACCTATAATGTGTATGGGGATATTCAGAACAACCAGAACTTGAAGGGACGTTTTGAACAGGAAGAGGCCAGTGTGCTGCTTCCAGTGTATGGGGCCAATTATGGGAAGAAAGGTTTTGTTGCCTACATTACAAAAGGTGAGGAAACTTCCCGTATTACAGTAACTCCTTCCACTGCCATTGTGAAAGCAAATTATATTTATCCTACGTTTCTGTTCAGAAGGGGTTTCAATGATCCTCGTGTGAAAGGAAAAGTGGTACAGAAATATGATGTGGAACAATTGATGACAGAATATGAGGTGCATTACCAGATCTTGCCTGACGGAAAGGCGCAATACGCAGATATGGCATCGGCTTATCGGGAGTATCTGATTACCAATGATTTGCTGGCACAGAGCGAGAGGAACGGATTAGCGCTCTCACTGGATCTCTTTATGGGAGTAATAGAGGAAGGTTTGATCTTGGATACATTTCAGAATGTGACAAGTTTTGAACAGGCACAGGAGATTCTGGAGGATTTGAAAGGCAGCATTGATACGCCCATGGAGGTTTCGCTGATTGGGTGGATTAAGTCGGGGTATGGTACAGAGCCAATATATTTCCCGGCAAACAGCAAACTGGGAGGAAACAAAGGTCTTGATGCCCTGGCAAAGTATACAAGAGCCAATGGAATTCAGCTCTCTTTGGGAGCGAATTTTCTGACGGCCAGTGCAGAGGCTTCCGGATATTCTCAGAGGACGGATATTGTATTCCTTGGAAATTATCAGGTGTTGACAGACAAGCGGAGTTCCATCCGTGTTATCAGTCCCACTACGGCATTGAAAAACTTTGAGAAGTTCATGGAGAAGGCACAGAAGTTCGATATTGACGGTCTGAAGCTGGAAAATATCGGTGATATGCTTTATTACAACTATAACGAGAGAGGTCCGGTTCTGGTGACGGAGTGTAAGGAGAACTGGAAGAAGATGCTTGCAGATTCTAAGGATGCTTTTGGTAGTGTGATCAGTGAGGGAGGAAATCTGTATGTGCTGGAAGAGGCGGATATGGTGACAAAAATTCCTTCCGAAGATCTGGGCTATCAGATGACCACCAGAGAAGTACCTTTTTACCAGATTGTGGCCCATGGCTCAGTGCGGTATACGGGAGAGGCGTTGAATCTATCCAGTGACGCGGAGAAGCTGCGGCTGAAGTGGATTGAATATGGCTATACACCTTATTTTGAACTTACCTATGAGTCAGCAGAGAAGCTGGTCAATACGAATTATAATGAACTGTTTACCTCAAGTTATAAGGACTGGAAGGATGAAATAGTGGCAACCTGTCAGGAGCTAAAGTCCGCGTGGGACGCAATACAGGATGCGAAAATGGTTTCCCATGAGGAAATGGCAGAAAATGTCTACTGTACCGGATATGATAACGGTGTGAAGATTTATGTGAACTATAACAATAAGGCCGTTAAAGTGGATGGCATGGAGCTGGGGGCTATGAGCTGGGAGGTGAGCCGATGAAATCAGAACAGAAGAATTCCATAAAACAGAATGCTGGTCCAAAGAAAAAGAATTTTATGACTATGCAGAAAAGGAACAGTTTGGAAGCATTGATGTTCCTGTCTCCCTGGATCATCGGAACCTGTGTGTTTTTCTTGAATGCGATTTTTTCTTCCATCCGGTTGAGTTTCAGTGAGATTGTGCAACTGAGAGGCTTCGTGATGGAGTGGATTGGCTTCAAGAATTATGAGCACATTTTTATGTACGACATTAACTTTATGCCAACATTCATATCCGTGGTGACGGATACTTTGATTAACACTCCGCTGGTGTTGGTATTTTCCCTGATTATTGCCATGTTGATTAATCAACCGGTACCAGGTAAGGGATTTTTTAGAACTTGTTTCTTTATTCCGGTGCTTTTGGGAAGTGGTTATGTTATGGCTCAGCTTCTGGAGATTGATGCGACAGGAAGCGTGGGAGTGGGTATCGCATTGCCGCAGGTATTGCAGGAGATGCTGGGAACTACTTTGGTGGCGACGATACAGCCTTTTCTTGACAGGATTACGCTGATTCTGTGGAACTCTGGCGTGCAGATTATCCTGTTCCTTGCGGGATTACAGGGAATTTCCTCATCTTTGTATGAGGCAGCGAAATGTGACGGCGCCACACAGTGGGAGATGTTCTGGAAGATTACGTTGCCGATGATTTCTCCAATTATACTGTTGAATTTCGTGTATACGATGGTAATGTATTTCACTTCTTCGGACAATGATTTGGTGTCATATATACTTGATCAGGTATTTGAGAATACACAGTTTTCCAGAGGCGCTGCTATGGGATGGGTGTACTTCCTGTTTGTATTTGTCCTTTGCGGAGTAGTGTTTGGAGTAGTGAAATTGGGTTCTAAGGCAAATGAAGCGTGACGGGAAAGAAAGTATTGATACGCCTGCGGAAGCGGGCAGATGGGAGTTAGCGTGAAATGAGTGTATTGACAAAACAAATGGAGCAGGTGCGGACAGCGAAGGGACATATGAGCAGGGAAAATTTTTCTCAAGTGGCTACGTCGAAGAGTAAGAAAATTGTGGTTCGGCTTTTTTACTACTTGGTATTGTGCAGTTTGTCCTTTGTGTTCTTATATCCGTTTATCACCATGGTTGTGACTTCCCTTATGTCAGACTCGGATCTGCTCAATATAACAGTGAAGTGGCTGCCCAGCGGATTCAGGTGGAGTAATTTTAAGATTGCGATGGAACAATTATCCTATTGGCGCTATCTGAAGAATTCGCTGATCATTGCAGGAGCTGCCACAATAGGGCATGTAATTTCCTGTTCTTTTATCGGATATGGGTTTGCGAGATATAATTTCAAGTTTAAGGGTGTGTGCTTTGCATTGGTTATTTTGTCCATGCTGGTGCCTGTGCAGACGTTGATTTTTCCGCTGTATATCCAGTACAGCAAAATGAGATGGCTGGATACTTATCTTCCCTTAATTATTCCTACTTTTTTTGGATATGGTCTGAATGGTGCGTTCTTTATCTTCCTCTTCCGTCAGTTCTTTATGGGACTGCCCAAGGAGATGGAAGAGGCAGCAAGGATTGACGGCTGCGGTGCTTTCAGAACTTTCTTCAAGATTATGCTTCCTATGTCCAAGTCATCTATTCTGGTAGCAACGGTATTGTCTTTTGTATGGCACTGGAATGATTATTTTGAACCTAATATTTATATCAGGACAGCGGGAAAAAGAGTGCTGCCCAGCAGACTGCCTGCATTGTATGCCTTGATGGACACGGAAGATGCCATGGATCTGGTAATGGAAGAGGACGGCTATACCTTTAATAAAGCCATGCTGATGGCGGGGACATTTCTGGTTATCCTGCCCGTGTTGATTGTATATGGTTTTCTCCAGAGGAAGTTTATGGAAGGCGTGGAACGCTCTGGTTTGACAGGTATGTAACTGTGCAAAAGGTCTGCAGAGCAGATCTTTTGCATACGGAAGAACGCAAGTGTAGCGTTATTCCAGACTTGCACCGATTGTTTGTGCCGCCGTTGGCGGCATGGCTGAAGTGCGAACTGAAGATTTTAAGATTGGATAGTATGAGTAAATTGATATAAGTGCGCTAAAGCGTATTTATATAGATAAAAATAAGGAGGATGAAGTATGAAAAAGAAAATTGTAGCAGCATTGATGGCTTCCGTTATGTGCTTGTCAGTGCTGGCCGGCTGCGGTAACAATGATGACGGACAGCAAAACAGCAACAGTGGAAACAGTGGTGGAGATTCTAGTACTCCGACTAACAGCGACAATTCGTCATCACCGGATGCAAGTCAGCCGTCTGAAGGAGATGAGGCCAACACACAGGGATGGGAGCAGACCTGGCCGGATGGACAGAAGATTACCTGGCTGGTAAGAGATGACAATGTGGATCCGAAGGATTCCCGTTATCAGCAGTTGATTGCTGTGGAGAGGATTGAAGAGATGTTCCATGTGGATATCGAGTTTATCATCTTCAATGGCAAGGCCAGTGATGCGGGAGAGCAGTATATGACCATGGTTACTACTGACCCGCTGCCAGATGTTATCTCCTACTTAAATGAGGAGATGTACAAGAACACGGAAAACGGCAAGACTGGTATTACGGGCTTGAAGGAAATGGGAATTATTCCCCAAAGACTGAATGAGATCATTGAGAGCAAGATGCCTAATTTGTCCAAAATATTTGAAGACCATCCGGATATAGCAAGGGATATGTCTGACAACAATGGCGATTATCTGTATTTCCAGAGGATTAATCCTTTAGATGTAACAGGTATCGTAGCTTCCAATGATACTGGTCTGGTTATGAGAAAAGACTGGTTGGATGATGTAGGAATGGATGTTCCTACCAACATGGATGAGTGGTATGATGTATTGACTGCATTTAAACAGCTCGGTGCTGATAAGATTCCATTTGACGCTTATTCCAGTGGTATTTTGCTTTTTGAGGCTGCCTATGGCATGACCAGCGGTATCTATATCGATCCTGATACAGGAAAGGTAGAGTATGGCGCAAGGACTCAGAAGTATAAGGAATACTTGCAGACAATGAATAAGTGGCATGAAGAAGGCTTGATGGCTGAGGCATTTGATGAGAATGGAAACTCAACCAAGGGTACAGGTGATGATAATATCCTGAGTAGTATTGCCGGAAGCTGGAAGGGTCTTGCTAACAATGGTGGCGAGGGGTCCAAATTTGAAGGTGTGTTGAGAACAGAGAAAGGCCAGCCTCAAGCAGAACTTGTGGCAGTTCCTTGGCCTGCAACCGCAGATGGCAAGGTGTATTCTCCTAGAACTGTGTCCAGAAAGCAGAGAGAGACTCAGATTATCACTGTAGACGCAGCAAAAGAGCCTGAGAAAATGGATGCAATTGCAACGATTATCGACTATATGTATTCTGAAGAAGGTTCTATTCTGTTGACGTGGGGTGAAGAGGGTGTGACCTTTGTGACGGATGAATTTGGCAACAGGTCTTTGACAGAGTATGGAAATACCCAGATTGAATTGGAAGGAAATACCGGAAAGCCTCAGGCTTACAAGATGTACGGAAATCAGAGCGGCGGCTTCCCTTCCTATGGATGCTATGATGTGAATCTTGCAACTCGTAATGAGTGGTATGTCAATGCTGCAACCACATGGGTAGAAGACACAAGTTTTGAGCTTGGTTATCCTGGTTCTATTTCTGTGAGTGTAGATACCAGCAATTCTCAGTTGGAAACCTATATCGCAGAGATGAAGTGGAAGTTCATCACAGGTCAGGAGCCTTTGTCCAACTTTGACACCTATGTAGCAGAGCTGGAGAGAATGGGTATTTCTGATATTGTGAAGGCTTACCAGGATGCGTATGACATTTATATGTCAAAATAAGTTGTGGGACGGACTGAAATGATGTAAAATGAAAGATGCCAAAGGTCTGTGCAGGTTTTTTGGTGTCTGATTCAGGGCAATAGAATCCTTGCATAGCGAGGGTTCTATTGTCTTTTTGTACTGTAAACGGCAATCAGCCTTCTGATAAATGTTGTGTGGAGTCATTTCCGGTGATGAAGCGGAAAAACATTGCATTGAGAGTTCTGGTATAGGAAGGCGGTTGTAGAATGGAAATGGAGGGAAACCAATGGATCAGAAAAAGGTGAAAAAAATGTGGATCGCGGATCAGGGGGACGGCAATTATCGGAATCCCATTCTCTATACGGATTATTCCGATCCGGATGCCATCAGAGTGGGGGATGATTTCTTTATGATCGCGTCCAGCTTCAGCAATGTGCCGTCAGTGCCGATTTTACACTCCAAAGATCTGGTGAACTGGAAGATTATCAATTATGTCATGGAGCGTCTGCCTTTTGAGCGGTTTGATGTGCCTCAATATGGCTGCGGTGCCTGGGCGCCTGCAATCCGTTATCATGAAGGGCTCTATTATGTATTTGTTCCATTTGTCGATGAAGGGATTATGATGTGCACTGCAGAAGACCCTTGGGGAAAGTGGAGTGAGCCCCATTTCATTAAGCAGAATGCGGGATGGATCGATCCCTGTCCTTTTTGGGATGATGATGGCACCATGTATATGGTAAATGGTTTTGCCAAGAGCAGGGTTGGTTTTAAGAGTGCATTGTATGTTTCACCTGTTCGTGATGAGGGCAAGGGGCTTGTGGCGTTTCCTGATGAGGGTGGCTTTGTGTATGACGGACATGCTACCCAGCCCACCATTGAAGGACCCAAGCTGTATAAGAGGAATGGGTATTATTACATATTTGCACCGGCAGGCGGCGTGAAACCCGGATGGCAGACGGTACTGCGCTCTAAGAAGATACTGGGGCCTTATGAAGAGAAAATTGTGCTCCATCAGGGCAATACTATGGTAAATGGTCCTCATCAGGGTGCCTGGGTGGATACGCAGAGCGGTGAGGACTGGTTTTTGCATTTCCAGGATGTGGGCAGTGCGGGAAGAATTGTTCATCTGCAGCCAATGCATTGGGTGGATGATTGGCCGGTGATTGGGGTCAACGAGGATGAGAACGGCTGCGGTGAGCCGGTGGAAATATATAAAAAGCCTGATGTGGGTGCGGTGTACCCCATAGATGCGCCGGACGACAGTGATTTCTTCCAGGGGAAAAGTCTGGGTTTGCAGTGGCAGTGGAATGCCAATCCGGTAAAAGGGTGGTATGAACTGGCAGATGGGTGCTTGCGGCTGTATGCACAAAAGCAGGAAGCAGGGCAGTTGATCAGTGAAATGGGGAATCTGCTGCAGCAGAAATGGCCTGCGCCGGAATTTATGATTACGGTTTGCATGCATTTGGATGAGATGAAGGACGGAGATGTCTGCGGTCTGTTGTCGTTGGGAAAATATTGTGATACGCTTCTGGTGTGTCAGCAAAACGGTGTGAGGCGCCTGCAGCAAAAGATTGAGAAAAAAGAGAAGAAGTGGGCGGAAGAGAGCCGGACAGACCTGGGAGCGGTGGCCGGAGAATCTGTTTATCTCAGAATGAAAGTCAGAAATGCGGAAACGGTTTCCTGGGAGGTGAGCTCTGATGGGGAAAGTTATCATGATGTAGGGCAAGAGACAGCAGCGGCAGCTATGCCTGGCGGCTGGGTAGGCGTAAAGGCTGGATTGGCGGCTGTGCATGAGGGCGAAGGAACCGGCGGCTGTGTGAAAGTGGAGTATTTTGTATTTCAACCATGCGAATGAGGTAATGGTTCAAGTTCGATTGTGTTGCCGTTCGGTGTCAGACAGTGGTATGGTGTTGCGAAAGAACGAACAGTATTCTTCTTATAGGAATCAATATGTAAAGAAAGGATGATACATAAATGGAAATTATGGAGAACCGGGAGCAGTTGGCGGCATACCGGGAGAAGGCGCGTGAGCTGGTAGCGCAGATGACATTGGAAGAGAAGGTGGGGCAGACGTTGTATACTGCGCCTGCCATTCCAAGGCTGGGAATCAAGGCATATAATTGGTGGAACGAAGCGCTGCATGGTGTGGCCAGAGCCGGGGTGGCTACAGTATTTCCACAGGCAATCGGTCTGGCGGCAAGCTTTGATGAGGATTTCGTGGAGGAGATAGCAGATGCCATTTCCACAGAAGGCCGTGCAAAGTATAATATGCAGCAGAAATACGATGATGCGGAACGGTATAAGGGGTTGACCTTCTGGGCGCCTAATGTGAATATTTTCCGTGATCCGAGATGGGGCAGGGGGCATGAGACGTTTGGCGAGGACCCTTATTTGTCCTCCCGGTTAGGAGTGCGTTTTGTGCAGGGGCTTCAGGGACATGACGAGAATATCTACAAAGCGGCGGCCTGTGCGAAACATTTTGCCGTACACAGTGGGCCGGAGGATCTGCGGCATGAGTTTAATGTGGATGTGGAGAAACAGGATTTGTATGAGACATATCTTCCGGCGTTCAAGGCATGTGTTCAGGAAGGGCATGTGGAGACTGTTATGGGAGCTTATAACAGGGTGGACGGAGCTCCCTGCTGTGGAAGTCATATGCTGCTTCAGGAGATTCTGCGGGAAGAATGGGGATTTGAAGGGCATGTGGTCAGCGATTGCGGCGCCATTAAGGATTTCTACCAGCATCATATGGTGGTGGACACGCCGGTGGAGGCGGTGGCCATGGCTATGAATAATGGCTGTGATCTGAACTGTGGTAATATGTATCTGCACTTGACTCAGGCAGTCAAGGATGGTCTGGTAGACGAGAGCAGACTGGATGAGGCAGTGGTGAATCTGCTGACGGCCAGGGCCAAACTGGGGATATTGGATCAGAAGGAACGCAGCATATATGATGAGATTGCTTATGATGTAGTGGACAGTGCATCCATGCAGGAATTGAACAAGGAAGCGGCAGCAAGGAGTGTTGTGCTGCTGAAGAATGAAGAGAATCTTCTTCCGCTGGATAAAAAGAAAATCCGAACCATTGGTGTCATTGGGCCAAATGCGGATAACCGTAAGGCATTGGTGGGAAATTATGAAGGTACGGCTTCGCATTATTGGACAATTCTGGAAGGGCTGCAGGATTATTTGGGGGATTCGGTCAGGATTATGTATTCCCAGGGATGTCATCTCTGTCATGTACCCAAGGGAGGCACGCCGGAAGTGCCATCTTCAGGCAGAGGAGATGACCGCAGAGGGGAGGTAAAGGCAGTCTGTGAAAATAGTGATGTAATCATTGCCTGTATGGGGTTGGATGCCAGCCTGGAAGGTGAACAGGGAGATGCCAATAATGAATTCGCCAGTGGAGATAAGCCGAATCTGAACCTGCCCGGCATGCAGCAAGAAATCCTTGAGATTATCTGTGCCTCCGGCAAGCCGGTGGTATTGGTACTTTTGTCGGGAAGTGCGCTGGCTGTGACCTGGGCACAGGAGAATGTGCCGGCCATTGTGCAGGGCTGGTATCCGGGAGCCATGGGCGGGAAGGCCATTGCCGAGATCTTGTTTGGGGACAGAGCGCCGGAAGGAAAGCTTCCTGTGACTTTCTATAAGACTACGGAGGAATTGCCGGAATTTACAGATTATCATATGAAGGGAAGAACATATCGTTATATGGAGCAGGAGGCATTGTATCCCTTTGGATATGGTTTGTCCTATACTACCTTTTCCTTTGAAAGTGTAACGGCGGATACGGACCGAGTGGAAGATGCAGGCGTGGGATTGACGGTTAAGGTGAAAAATACAGGTACCATGCCAGGCAGAGAGACCGTTCAGGTCTATGTAAAAATGATGCGGGAAGGTACCCCCAATGCGCAGTTAAAGGCGTTGAAGAAGATTTCGCTGAAGGCCGGAGAGGTGCAGGAGGTAAATCTGCGGCTGCCTAAGGAGGCTTTTGGGCTTTATGACACGGAGGGCAATTTTGTCTATTATCCGGGAGAGGCACAGATTTTCATAGGCGGTCAGGGGCCGGACCACAGAAGCAGACATCTGACCGGACAGGAAGTGACGGCGCTCCGTGTGACGGTCTTGGGGTAGTATACAGAACATTTGGGGACGGAATATAGAATTTAGGGGACAGAACATGGAGGATTTGGGGACGGAATATAGAATGTGGGGATAGAACACAGAAGATTTTGGGATGTAATCGGGGGATAAAATGCAGCAAAATGGTACGGCAAGTCCGCGGTGTTTGCGGAAGTGCCGTATCATATTGTTTCACAAGGATAACATTCCTATGTAAATGATATGATTGCTGTTTATGTTCTGCCTTTAGGAGGTGGTTCCCTTGCAGGCCGAAGCTGCGGCAATTCAGCGGCGATATTGATCATGGCAATAGAATGCCTGCTTGAAGAACAGCGTCCTTTTCAGGGATTGTTTGTGTTGCGGCAGGCGGAATGGCTGTAAGAGCAATCAGTTTTCATAAGGATGCGGCTTGACAATGTACTCAAAAGCGATATCCCCGCGAATATATTCATAGTCATCAAGTGTTATTTCCTGAAAACCATATTTTTGGTATATATGCAATGCGGGCTTTAGTTTGGAGTTGGAGAGAATAAAGAGTTTTTTGGCATTGTTTGCAATGGCGTAATCCATACATTTTCTAAATACGCTGCTTCCGGCACCCTGACCTTTGTATCGGCCGTCCGCAGCTAATTTACAGATTTCCCATACATCATCACTGATCTGTTTTGTCATGCAGGTTGCCAGAACAAGGTCGTCCTGCAGGGCGAAAAAGATCATTGCGCCATTTGCGATTTCTTTTTCAATGTTTTGAAAGGTTTCAATGTCTTCTTTTTCTAATAAGCCGAAATTGTCTTTGATCCAAGCAGTATTTAAGTCAATGAAATTTTGTTTGTACTTTGGGTGATAGTTGATCACTTCCATAATGATACCTCTTCTTGTTTTTTTGATAAATTCATTATATACTTTACTATGTTATAAGTAAAACAAAAATATCTAATGCTAATATTAGAGAAAGTGAAATAAGTATATGAAACGATTTATTGCATTACGGAAAATAGTTGAGTTAGGCAGTTTTTCCAAGGCCGCCGAAAGTCTGGGCTATACACAGTCTGCATTAAGTCAGATGGTTTCTTCTCTGGAAGATGAGTTTTCAATTAAGTTATTAAATCGTTTTCGGACAGGAACAAAATTGACGTTAGAGGGCGAACAGATTTATCCATTTATAGTAAAAACGGTCAATGAGTATTTTATGGTAATCGAAAAAGTAAAAGAAATCAGCGGACTGGAAACGGGTATTATACGTATGGGTACATTGGCAAGTATATCAGCCCATTGGATACCGGAATTGCTGAAAGGGTTTCAAAGTTTGTATCCGGGAGTGGAGTTTGTGATTCATCAGGGAGATTATACTTCAATACAGGATTGGATTAAAACAGGCGCGGTGGATTTTGGGTTTGTCAATCCAAAAGCTGTCAATGGATTGGAAATAATAGAATTGAAAAAAGGAATAATGCTGGCGATTTTACCGGAAAATCATCTGCTGGCACAAGAAAAAATCATTCCATTAGAGCGGCTGGCGGAAGAGCCATTTATTTTATTGGAGGAGGGGCATTATTATGAGCCATTGGAAGCGTTTCAGTTGATTGGAAAAAAGCCCAATATCAAATACACCATACATGATGATTATGCCATTATGACAATGGTGGAAGCCGGGTTGGGCATCAGTATATTAGCGGAGTTAGTATTACACCGCACGCATTATCATATTTCATTACATCAAACGGAACCTCCCATTTACAGGTCCCTTGCAATCGGATATAGGGACAGGGAAAGTCTGCCAATTGCGAGTAAAAGGTTTATAGAATATTTGAAATTACATTTATCAGAGCTTCCGTAAGTGTCAGAAGAAAGCAGGCTATGTATGATTATGAAGGCGGAAACCACATAAATAAAGAAGTGGAGGAAACAGGCATCTGATATTGTGATTGGGATGGAAGTATGTTATACTTTCAGTGTCCTGAGAGAAGATTTGTAAATTATGGTATCCTGGCACGAAAAGCTTGGTGAACTGGCTTGTTGTGGAAATGAATTTGTCGTGGATATTAAGAAATATTTATTATGATAAAGAAAATAGAAGAGGCCTGCTGAAAGTGGGCAGGGAGGTATCAAGATGATTGTCTTAATAACAGGTGCATCTCATACAGGTAAGACGGCTCTGGCGCAAAAATTGCTTGAAAAGTATCAATATCCGTATCTTTCCATAGACCACTTAAAAATGGGACTTATCCGAAGCGGCTACACGACACTTACACCAATGAGTGATGATGAGGAATTAACAGATTATTTATGGCCGGTTGTACGTGAAATGGTGAAAACAGCCATTGAAAACAATCAAAATCTCATTGTGGAAGGATGTTACATCCCTTTTGATTGGTCCAAAGATTTTGAAACGGAATATTTGGATAACATCCGTTACTATTGTCTGGTAATGAGTGATAAGTATATTAATAATCACTTCCATGAGATTAAAAAATTTGCCAGTGTCATTGAAGACCGAATGGACGATGGGGACTGTACCTTGGAAACAGTGCGCAGGGACAATGCCCAGGTATTGGCGCAATGCCTTAGATATGGGGCAGAATATATTCTAATTGATAATGAATACCAGGTTGATGTGGAATTAAAAAACAATCCCACAACGGAACTATAAAAAACAGTCCCGGAACGGAAACACCCAGGATGAAGTTATAGCTGCGCCTTATGCAGATGAAACTTTATCCCCAGTAAGGGTGTTGGAGAGTAGGGACGGAACTTAAAAACAGTCCCAGAACGGAACTTAAAAAACAGTCCCGGAACGGAAACACCCGGGATGAAGTTATAGCTGCGTCCTATGCAGATGAAACTTTATCCCCAGCAAGGGTGTTGGAGAGTAGGGACGGAACTTAAAAAACAGTCCCGGAACGGAAACACCCAGGATGAAGTTTTAGCTGCGCCCTATGCAGATGAAACTTTATCCCCAGTAAGGGTGTTGGAGAGTAGGGACGGAACTTAAAAACAGTCCCGGAACGGAAACACCCGGGATGAAGTTTTAGCTGCGCCTTATGCAGATGAAACTTTATCCCCAGTAAGGGTGTTGGAGAGTAGGGATGGAACTTTTAATAGGAGGAACAAAAAAATGAGTGAACAGAGAGTGTATCATAATCCGGTGCAAAGGGGATTCTTCCCTGACCCTTCGATAATTCGAGTAGGAGATGACTTTTATATGGTCAATTCCAGTTTCCAGTATTTTCCGGCAATTCCCATTTCCCATTCGCGGGATATGGTGCATTGGCATATTATCGGACATGCCATTACCAATCCTGAATGGCTTGATATCAGTGATATCAAAGATTCTCATGGCATATGGGCGCCGGATATTTCCTATGTGGATGGTAAGTTTTATATTTTTGCACCTTTGCGTTTGAATGGGGACGGTGTGCGGGGCCAAAATGTGCTGCGGCGTCAGCTTGTGATGGTTTCTGATAAAGCTGAGGGACCTTACAGCAAGCCAGTGTGCCTGGAAGTGGACAGCATTGACCCATCCCATTTTGTGGATGACGACGGAAAGCGGTACGTGATCACAGCGAAGGCGGCGCAGGCAGTTCCTTTGTCAGAGGACAGCCTGCGGTTGGCAGGAGAGCGCCGGACTGTTTGGAATGGAACCGGTGAACGCGCCGCCGAAGGGCCTCATATATTGAAAAAGGATGGCTATTATTATGCAATGGTTGCGGAAGGCGGAACGGGCTATGGGCATGGAATCAATGTGGGCAGGAGCAAAGAGCTGTTTGGCACTTATGAGAATTCCCCGTATAACCCTGTGATGCGCCAGATGAATCCCGATGCGCCTATCCAGAGAGCCGGGCATGGGAAACTGGTGCAGGATCAAAACGGGCAATGGTGGTGTTACTATCTGTGCGGCAGGCCCAACGGCGGAAAATATACTACAGTAGGCAGGGAGACCGCAATGGACCCGGTACAGTGGACGGAGGATGGCTGGTTTACTGTCAATGAAGGGAAAGGGCCGAGTTTGGAGCAGAAGGCGCCGGATTTGCCGGAATGTGTGTTTGAAAGGAATCTTTTTGATGATTTCAATGAGGAGAAGCTGAATTTGGAGTGGGAATTTGTGCGTAATCCTGATAATGGTTCCTGGTCTTTAACAGAACGTCCTGGCTATTTCAGGATTTGGACCAGGGATGGACAGTTGAATGAGATTCGCGCGAAGAATACGCTGCTTCGGAGGGAACAGGAATTGTCTTACCGGGCGGAGACGAAGGTGGAATTTTATCCGGACCGTGACGGCGAACAGGCAGGATTGACCTGTTATTATAGTACGGCCACGTATGCCAGGTGTGCGGTCTGTTATGAAGGGGGAAGGAAGTTACAGCTTGTGATTAACCGTAATCAGGGAGAGGAAATAATTGCGGAAATTGAGAACCTGCAGGAAGGTGCTGTATATATAGCGGTGGAGGTGAAGGGATTGACCAGAAAATTCCTTTATAGCTATGATGGCGCCGTATGGATGGAAGTGGGTACTTTGGAAAATTGCGTGTACCTGTGCGATGAAGGGGTACCGGAAGATCGCAAGCGCCATACAGGTACATTGGTGGGGATATATGCCAACAATGGCGGCTGCGGCAGTCGGAAAGCGGCGGATTTCGATTATTTTAAATATGATGATGTTATGTAACGAATAGGGACGTTGCTGTGAACGGAGTGAAGAGGAGGTTTTTCGTGGCTACATGTTTCAATACGGAATCTGCACTGATTTTGTACAAGGAGTTGGCAAACAGCGAATACTTCATTGACAAATCTGCCATGATTGAACATTTAAACAAGCGTATCCGAACCAATACCAAATATGTCTGCATTACGAAACCGCGTCGTTTCGGGAAAACTTCGGTGTTCAATATGCTGGGGGCATATTATGGAAAGGCATACAACTCCAAAGAATTGTTTGACAAGTTGAAAATCAGTAAAAGTGAATCTTATGAAGCACATTTAAATAAGTATAATGTGATTAGCCTGTGCTTAAGTGATCTTCCTGATGCGGGCGGCACTTATGAGGATTATATCAGTTTGATAAAGGAATCCATCACAGATGACATCAAAGAAGCATACACAGAACTTAGAGATAAGAAGTTCCGCAGAATATCCGAACTGCTGACTGCCACACAGGATCAATTTATATTTATCATTGATGAATGGGATTATATTTTCAGCCACGATCTATTTTGTGAACATCACAGTGAATTCCTGGAATTTCTGAGAAGTCTGTTGAAAGATCGTCCCTATGTTGCACTTGCCTATATGACAGGAGTTTTGCCGATTAAAAAGTACAGTATTGGTTCCGCACTGAATATGTTCAGTGAATATACCATGCTTAAGGACCCTTTCTTTGAAGAGTATTTTGGATTTACAGAGAATGAGGTGGAAACCCTTTGTGAAAAGCAGTCGAAACTGACAATGGACGAAATCCGTGACTGGTACAATGGATATCGAACCAGGAGCGGTGCGGGGCTGTATAATCCCAGATCAGTGGTATGTGCACTTGAGGACGGAATCTGCCAGAGCTATTGGACCAGAACCGGTAGAATGGATGAGGTACTGTTTTTCCTGAAATACAATATGGGAGAGGTGCGGGATGATGTTGTCAGAATGGTAAATGGCATGTCAGTCAGGATTGATATCAAGAAAGAATACTTTGCAGGGCAGGGAAATCCTGAAAACAGGAAGGATATCTATTCTGCAATGATTATCTATGGCTTGTTATCTTATTGTGACGGGGAACTCAGGATACCTGATAAGGAACTTATGCTGGAATATGAGACGGCGTTAGAGGATGACGATTTTGGTTATGTTGCGGAGCTTGTCCGAAATTCCCATGAGGTACTGAATGCAAAGGAAAAAGTGAATCATATTCTTGCTGTTGGTCTCAGTTATGATACTGATAAAAAAGTGCACCAATGTGTGATTGAGGAAATGCCAGAGGTGTGCTGGACTGTTTGAGAGGGAACCAAGGAATGTGCGGCGGATTCGGATTATGTTAAAGAGGATGATCGTATAACCAATACAAAAAAACTAAGACAAAATACTAATACTAAGAAAGGAAAGCCGCTATGGTGCGGACTTTCGGAAGGTTGGCAATGGTATGCGTGCAATGTGGAGTGGCAATCAGAAAGAGGGAAATTTGAAATGGATGAATTTGCTGGAGAATCTGTTTGTGGTGATTCTGGTGTTTTATCCTTTGCGTCATATTGGGTATGGAATTGATTTCAGGGATACAGGGTATAATTATGCGAATTTTCAGTATATGGGGACAGAGCATATGGATCCTATGTGGCTGTTTTCCACATATCTGGCAAATGTGACAGGAAATTTGCTGATGAAGCTGCCAAAGGCAGATACTATGATAGGAATGAATCTATACACAGGGCTGTTTGTGAGTGTGCTGGCGTTGGCAGGGTATTTCTTCTGCACCAGGAAGATAAAAATGCCAAAGGTGCTGGTTTTTCTGGGGGAGATGATGGCGATCAGTCTGTGTTGGTGCCCTACGGCGGTGCTGTATAACTATCTGACGTATCTGCTGTTTCTGGGATCATTCCTGCTGTTATATTGTGGTTTGCTGATGGAAACGGAGTCCACCATGGATGCGGGATATTCCATGGAGGTAAGGTATTATGTGCTGCAGAAGCACTACAAAAAGCAAAGGTGGATGCTTGCCGGAGCGGGAGCATTGTTGGGAATGAATGTATTGGTGCGTTTTTCCAATTTGCCGGAAGCGGCTATGATTGTGGCAGTGTGGGCATATAATGTGATCTTGTGGCTGGAAGAGCGGAAAAGGTCAGCGCAAGGGGGAACTTTCGCCAGGTTAGGAAAAAGGGAGAATTCTGACAGGACAGGAACGGAGGAGTACTCTGCCAGGGCAGGAAGGAAGGGAGCTGCTGACAGGACAGGGATGGACGGGGCTTCGAGCAGGTCGGGGGAAGGCTTCTGGCACAGGCTGATGCGGCATACATTATGGTGTCTGCTGGGGTATGCAGCGGCATTGGCGGTGTTGCTTGGATATATTCATTTACGTTTCGGGATAGGGGAATATATTGCAGGTATTGTGAGATTGTTTGCCATGACAGAAAACGCGGCAGATTATAAAGCGTCTTCTATGCTTATGGGGCTGGTGGAGGATTATAGGGAGAACCTGTACTGGGCGGCACGCATTGGGGTTATCATTGCAGGCGGAGTTGTATTGTTCTTTGTGACGGACAAGCTGACAGGTATGCTTCGCAGGGTGGAGAAGGCATTGGGACAAAAGAACAGCGAGTCGAAGCAAAAGGCAAATGGTGCTGAAAAAACAGAAAAACAGTCTGCGGATATCGATAAGAGGAATGTACTTGTCAGGTTGGTGCATATTGTGATGAAAATGCTGCATATTGGTGTCAGAATTGCTTGGCTGGCAGTCAGTGCGGCAATGTTGGTATGGTTATATGACAGGGGCGTTGCTTCTATGCTTTTCTATAGTTATGATCCTATCAGGCGGCCCTGTATATTGTTTTTGATGTTGACTATGCTGATCGGAGTTATACGGATATTCCACAAGGACAGCCCTAAGGAAGAGAAGCTTTTGAGCGGTATGCTGATATTGGTTATTTTGTTGACTTCCATAGGCAGCAACAACAGGACATTCCCCAGTTGGAATAATTTATTTGTGGCAGCGCCTTATACACTCTGGGAGAGCTGGCGATTTGTATGGGGCGGAAAGAAATTGCATTTTCATAGGAGCAGTATATTCTCATGTGGGAAAGAGGTTTCCTCCAATGAGAGCACGTCTGTCTCTGGAAGAGGTTTCTGTTCCGTTGGAAAAGGCATTTTGTTTCCGGTGAGAACAATTCTGTTGGCGTTTCTTGGGATGTGCATGTTTCAGGCGGCTGGTTTCGGGGTCGTGTTTGTATTCGCGGAGTCAACTGGTGTACAGAATGCCACGGCTTATGTAGAAAATAATAAGGTGCTGAAGAATATCAAGATGCCTGCGGATCGGGCGCAGTGGCTTACAGAACTGAGTGCCTGTGTGGAAGTGTATGGGCTGCAGGGGGAAGAAGTGATTCTCTATGGAGAGATTCCGGGATTGTCCTATTATCTGCAGATGCCGTCGGCTTTTAATCCATGGAGTGATCTGCGATCCTACAGTTTGGAAACCATGGAAAACGATATGGCACAGTTAGAGAAAGATATGGCCGAGAGAGGAGAGGCAAAGCCTGTTATCCTTTTGGAGAATACCTATGCGCTTTATGTTGAGAGAGAGACGGGAGAGTTGACAGTGCAGGAGGATGTGAACGAGAAACTGAATTCCATAGAAAACGACGGCAAATGGAAGCTGATTATGGATTTTATGAAGAAATATGGTTATCAGCAAATTCTGCGCAACGAAAAATTTGCCCTGTATCAATGATACAGTGGTATCAGTGATACAGGGGTAAATCAATTGTTTGTGACGTTGTTTGCGGTATTTTTGGAAGTGTAGAACTGGCTTTTCAGTTTCCGGTATACATGCCGGAAGGCCGGAATCAGGAAAGCATCTGCAAATATCCATGCGATGGGATTGCCCAGGCAGGCTGCATGGAACCCGAACCGGGGAACCAGTACGGCGCCTACAAGACCTCTTGCCAGCATTTCAAATACACCCGCTAATATGGCAAAACGGGGGAAACCCATGCCCTGTATCATAAATCGGATGATATTGACCAGTGCCAGGGGAAAATAAAACAAGGTGTTCATAATCAAAAAGAATCGTACATCACTGAGTATCTGTGGCGTTTTCTCTTTCACGAACAGTCCCGCCAGAGGTTCACCCAAGAAGAAGGCTATCACAAAAGAAATCACGGAATAGCATGCGCCCAGCAGGATGCAGGATTTCAAACCCTGCAAAATACGGTCTAACTTGCCGGCGCCGACATTCTGACCGCCGTAGGTTGCCATAGTAGCGCCCATGGCATCAAAAGGACATGCCAGGAAATTGCCGATTTTCCCGGCAGCAGTCACAGCGGCAACCGCATCGGAGCCAAGGGTATTGACTGCGGATTGCAGGATAACGCTGCCGATAGCTGTGATGGAATATTGTAAGCCCATAGGGATTCCCATATTGCACAGGCTGGCCATCATATGGCCGTTTGGCTTCCATTCGTCTCGGGAAATATGCAAAATTTCATATTTCTTCATCATATAGAGCAGACAAAGGATACCGGATACACCCTGAGAAATCACAGTTGCCCATGCGGCGCCTGCCACACCCATTTCAAAATAGATGATAAAGAGCAGATCCAGCCCTACATTGAGTACAGAAGAGAGTACCAGGAAAATAACCGGTGTCTTGCTGTCGCCCAAAGCGCGTATGATGCCTGACAGGATATTGTAGAGAAAGGTCGCAGGAATGCCGATGAAAATCACTACTATATAAGAATAGGCACCGCCAATAATATTATCAGGTGTCTTCATTGCCACTAAAATCTGACGGCAGAGAGCCACAGTGATTGTTGTCAGGATGACTGCAAATGCAATGGCCAGCCAGGCACAGTTCGCCACGTATTTGCGCATGCCTGCGTAATCACCTGCGCCGAATTTATGGGAAACGGGAATGGAGAAGCCTGTACAGACTCCAAGACAGAATCCTATCACCAGGAAATTGATGGAGGAAGTGGACCCTACTGCCGCCAGTGGTTCCACACCCAGGTATCGTCCCACGATCAAGGTATCTACCAGGCTATAAAATTGTTGAAATAAAAATCCGAAAAGCAAGGGAATAGAGAACCCCAAAATCAGTTTGAAAGGGGTTCCTTTTGTCATATCTTTTGTCATATTTGTCACTTCCTTTCAGCCGGGAGGATCAGGCCAAATACCTATTATAGGCAGGAAGAACAATTTCGTCAATCTTTTTTTGCTATTTCTGGCAACACAGGAATCAAGGGTTCAATGCACAACTGTCTTTCTTTCCAAACTGTACTTCGCAATCCTTCCGATAAAAAGAGATTCCGTAACAGTCAATTCTTCGATACCCTTCTGCACGCAGTTCTTCCATATACTTTTTATCATATACCTGCTGTAATGCTCTTTCAGCATCGTTTTCCAGCTCATCAATGTTCTTTGAAATCTTTATTTCCAGAATAAATGCCCTGCCGCGCAGGGAAGGACTTTTCACCATAATGTCAGAGCGTCCGCTGCCGGACTCACGGTTGGATTTTACCAGATAATTCTCGCTCTGGCTTAATATTCCGGCAAGAAATCCATGATAAAAATTTTCTGCGCTGTCATGGAAACTAATCGTGGAAAAAAGCTGTCCAGTCAAAATATCTCTCATTTTTTCCCCATTCCCGTCTTCCATGGCACAGTATAAATCCCGGAAATCCTCTTTCTCTATCCGCTCCTTCATCCAGTTGAGGATTGTATTTTCATAAATGGTCATTACCTCTGTATTTGGGATGCGAACATTCAGAAAGATATATTTATCTCGGAAATGCGTCGATTCTTTTGTCAGATATCCGGTGAAATAAAGGAAGTTCCACAAATTTTCACCCTTGCTTCGCATATCTTCATAAGTGACCTCTTCATGAACTTGAATTTCCAGAGTTTCTCCACTTAAAAGTGTCTCGATTTGTCCTTTGGTTTCCCTGTCTGCTCTGGCAATCAAATCTTTAACAATGTCATTGGAGCTGGTATTAATCCAGTAGGGACGTGGAAATGCCTCCACATCTGCATATAAGTCAAACATAAAATTAATTACACTCCAAGGATTATAAACCGCCGTACTGCCAAATGTATATCCATCATACCAGTCCTTCATCGTTGAAAAACGACTTTCCACGCCATAATATTTCATCATTTGCAGTACTTCCGTTTCCGTGAATCCGAAATACTCGCTATATCTCTGATCAAGTATGGAAATAATTTTTAAATGATTCAGTCCGGTAAAAATACTCTCCTTCGAGATTCTCAGACATCCTGTGATTACTGCAAACTGCAGGCAATCATTTGTTTTCAAGGCGGATTCAAACAGTGAGCGGATAAAATTCACCATTTCTGTGTAAAAACCCTGGAAATATGCGTTTTCCAAAGGAACATCATATTCGTCAATCAAAATGACAGTATGTTTCTTTGTGACCTGATACAGGCAGTTGCACAAAAATTTCAATGAACCGGAATAATCGTCGTATTTTGCCTCACCGTCTGCAATTTCCTGAAATTTTCGTTTATCATTCTCATTGATGCTGTCACTTGCCAGCACATACCGATGTCTGTTAAATTCATCTGCAATTTCTCTTTTCAGCTTAACATATGCGGAATCAAAGACAGGCTGTTTTGCTGATTTCAGTGTCAGATTAATCACCGGATAGTTTACCATATGATTTGTATATGCTTCACCGGCTTTTGTAATGTTCAGATTATGAAAAAGCGCTTTGTTCTGCATATTTTTTTCTGTATCTCCGGTATCTTCAAAAAAGTATCGGAGCATACTGAGGTTCAGCGTCTTGCCGAAACGTCTTGGGCGGGTGAACAGGTTTACCTTTCCTTTTAAATCCAGCAGTTCTTTTATAAACAATGTTTTATCCACATAGTAATATCCTGTTTTCATAACGTCTTCAAAATTCTCTACACCAATTGGCAAAGCTTTTTTCATCATACCACCTCCGTAACTAAGCTTTTTATTCCATAAAAATGTTGTCCATAAAAATGTTGTATTCTTGTGCCTGTTCTCCTGTCAGGCTGCTTCCCAAATCTTCACAGCTTTGTCTTTTTCCTTGTATATTCAGCATAGGATAAGCTGAAAATTCTGTCAAGCGCTGTTTTGGTATTAACATTTCTCAAACCATATGGAAGTGCAATTAAATATAGTGTATCATGAGTTGTTATAAATACAACTGTTTTTTGCCGGCGAGACGAAGAGGAGAAACAGTGCAGAAAATCGGAAGGATTGTGAAGTCCTGTTATCTTTTTATTCCCAATGGTTATGCCGGCATTGATTTGTGGAGCAATAAAGAGTATAATGTTCTTATTTAAGGGAGCATGTGGGAACTGGAACAGGAGGCAATTCGTGATGAAGGGAAGAAAGAAATCATTACAGGAAGTTGGTTATGTACTGCTTCTTCTGGTGGCTATTATTATGTTATTTCATTGGTATGCCACCCAGAACAGCAGGCGGATGGAAGAGAGAAATAAAAATTATGCGGCGGATTCGGCGCATTTGAAGGCAACTCAGATTGATGATGAGTTATGTAATGCGTTGAATCTGATCAATACATACACTTATTTTCTGGGGGAGAGTTTAAATGAGCCGGCAGTTACCGCACAAATGTTGAGAGAAATAGAAGCCAATTCTTCCTTTGATGCTGTGATATATACAGATATCAATGGCATGGATTATGCTTCGGACGGGCGGGTTGCAGATGTTACCAGGCGGTATTTTTATCTCAGCGGTATTGCCGGGGAGAGCGGTATTGAAGTTGTATTTGACTCCAATTTTTTTGATGAAACCATGGTAAATTTTTATGCGCCGGTGTATTACAAAGGAGAAATTGTCGGTGTGCTCCGGGGCGCTTATCTGGCGGAAGAGTATTTGCAGGAGATGCTTTTTACGACTTATTTTGGGGAGCCGGCGGATGTATTTCTATGTATGCCGGACAAAAGGGTAATTGCAAGTTCTGACATGAATACTTATGATAGAAGCATTATTGACATATTGACAGAGTCCAATACAATTGATGAAAAAACAGCCCACAATGTAAACGATGTTTTTGACAGTAATGGGAGAGGGGCATTTATTTGTGATTCCGATAGTAAAACAGATAATATCTGCGTCAGGCATCTGCCGGAGACCGGATTTTTTCTGGTTCAGACATTTCCGAAGAATGTGACCCAGGAGATGATTCGAGTGGAGAACAGTGTGGGAATCCAACTGGAAGCAATGATGATTGGCTTGTTTTTCCTTTATGTGATAGCATTGATCATCAGGGCGGGACGGGAAAAGAAGCTGTTGGAACGAGAAAACAAAGAGATGGGTTATATTATCAGCGGCGTGAATACATTATTTTCGCGTTTTGTCATGATTGATTTGGATGCGGACACCTATCAGTATTTGGCCGGTACAAGACCGGAAGATAGTACTCTGCCGGTGAGCGGTAGTTATGGGAAGCTGGCGCAGCGACTAACTGCTCGTTTGACAGTAGAAGGAGAACGTCAGGAATTCGCTCACCGCATTGCCAGAGAGGCGCTTATAGAGGCGCTGGCGGAGCAGGATGATTTGAGATTTGAGTGCCATGTGCTTCGGGGCGGCCGGGCAGAATGGGAGCATGCAAATTTTATCTGTCTGGAGCGAAAGGACGGCAATGCGCAAAAAGTGCTGTTCATCAGGCAGGATATTACGGAAATTAAGGAAAAAGAGCTGCATATTCAGGCGGAAATGTCGCAGGCCAATCGTAAGGAGAGGCAGTATCGAATTGCCATTGCTTCCGGAGCTGTCTGTAATTTTGAATTTAATCTGACACAGGATCTGATTGAACAGGATGTGATACAGACAAGCGGTGAAAGACAGATATCCTTACTTGAAAAGGTAGGGTTGGAAGCGCCATGCAAGGCCTCAGAATACTTGGAGAGATGGAAAAAGTTCGTGTCTGCGGAATCTATAGAGGAATATTCCGAGGCGGTCAATTTGGAGTATTTGAGAGAACACTTCCGGCAGGGTCAGGCGGAAGTGACAATTGATTATTGGTGCGGCATTTCTCAGGAGGATAAAATCTGTGTACGTCAATCGTTTATTATGACAACGGATGATGAGACAGGTGATATTATGGTGATGGTGGTATCAAAGGAGATTACAAAGCAGGTGCTGAAGCAGAAGGAACAGACCCAGGCCTTGCAGGATGCGTTGATGCAGGCACAGCATGCAAACAGAGCCAAGACCACGTTCCTGTCCAATATGTCTCATGACATACGTACACCAATGAATGCCATTATCGGGTTTACTACCATTGCAGTCAGCCATATTGACAATAAGGACCAGGTAAGGGATTGCCTGCAGAAAGTGCTTTCCTCCAGTAATCATTTGCTCAGCCTCATTAATGACATTCTGGATATGAGCCGTATTGAGAGCGGAAAGGTACAGATTAAGGAGCAGGAGTGCAATATTTCCGAGCTGATGCATAATCTGGTGAATATTATTCAGCCCCAGGTGAAGGCAAAGCAGCTTGAACTGTTTATTGACACTTTTGAAGTTGCCAATGAAGATGTTATAGCGGATTCGCTGAAGTTGAATCAGGTATTTATCAATCTGTTGAGCAATGCGGTGAAATATACGCCGGCCGGTGGAACAATTTCTTTCCGAATCATGCAGAAAACCACTTATCGGCATGGATATGGGGATTATATTTTTATCATTAAGGATACCGGAATCGGAATGTCGAAGGAATTTGTGAAGCATATTTTTGAACCGTTTGAACGGGAAAATACGGTAACCCAATCCGGTATTCAGGGAACGGGACTTGGCATGGCAATCACAAGAAATATTGTCGAGATGATGAACGGTACCATCAGCGTAGAGAGTGAGGTGGGCAAAGGTAGTACGTTCAGGGTGGAGGTTACCCTGAAGCTGCAGGATGTGGAAAAGAATGCGGAACAGATACAGGAATTAAATGGTCTGCGTGCGTTGGTGGTGGATGATGATTTTAATGTGTGTGACAGTGTGAGTAAGATGCTGAAGCAGATTGGAATGCGTTCTGAGTGGACAACATCCGGCAGAGAGGCAGCGTATCGGGCGAAAGCAGCCTATGAAGAGGGGGATTCTTACCATACCTATATCATTGACTGGCAGATGCCGGAGACCAGCGGGATTGAGACGGCAAGAAAGATTCGCAGCGCAGTGGGAAATGAGGCGCCGATTATTATTTTAACCGCATATGATTGGACGGATATAGAGGAAGAGGCAAAGGAAGCAGGCATTACCGCATTTTGTGCCAAGCCGCTCTTTATGTCTGACCTGAAGGCGGCTTTGCTTGCTGCAAATAACATGTTGGAAAAAGAGGAAGCCGCCGCCGTATGGACTTTGGCGGATTTTAAGGGGAAGCGCATTCTGCTGGTGGAGGATATCGAGCTAAATCGTGAGATTGCGGAAGTCATACTGACAGAAGCCGGATTTACGGTGGAGTCCGCGCCGGACGGAACGGATGCGGTGTCAATGGTGAAGGATTCAGAGGAATATTATTATGATGCCATACTTATGGATGTGCAGATGCCCATTATGAATGGCTACGAGGCTACCAGGACGATCAGGAATCTCCCCAGGAAGGATGTCAGGACACTGCCCATCATTGCGATGACGGCCAATGCGTTGGAGGAGGATAAGGAAGCGGCGATTAAGAATGGGATGAACGCTCATCTGGCAAAGCCTATTGATGTGGAAATGTTTATAAATGTGTTGGGACAGTTTGTGAAATAAGGGCAGGGTGAATGTTTCCACAGGGGATTGCGCTGAGTGAAGAGAAGAGTGCCATAATGTATTGACAGGATACCGGGTGGTAATCTGTGTATAGCTTATGGTAGAGATTAGAGCAGAAGATGATAGGAAATTGATTTGAAATTGATTTGAAATATGGCATGATGATTCGTAAATCATCATGCCATATTTGGTGTTAAGGTAAATTGCTATGTCAGTTTTGCCGTCTAATCATCGCAGGGCTATGATTTATGGCTGGGTATTGCTTGTTGTGTTTTGGATACAAGGCAATATCATGTCAGGGGCTTATAGAAGCTGCAGTCCTGACTGTTCTGCTTTCTGCATCAGTTCCGCGGGCCACAATGAGCATTGCACTTCTCCAATATGCGCTTTGCGTAGGAAGAACATACAGATACGTGACTGGCCGATGCCTCCGCCGATGGTGAAAGGCAATTTATCTTGAAGCACTGCCTGGTGGAAGGGTAAATGTGCTCTCTCCAGACATTCGGCTTCGTTCAACTGGTAAAGCAGTGTTCTACTGTCTACACGAATGCCCATACTGGACAGTTCCAGGGCAATGTCCAGAACAGGATAGTATACAATAATATCTGCGTTCAGCGTCCAATCGTCATAGTCCGGCGCCCGGCCGTCATGGGGTTTGCCGTTTGCCAGCGCACCGCCGATCTGCATAATACATACGGCCCCTTTTGCTTTGGATATATAGTATTCCCGCTCCTTCGGAGTGTAATCCGGGAACATTTCTTCCAACTCCCTGGTGGTGATAAAGAAAATGTCGTGAGGCAGTATCTCTTCAATATAATCGTAGTGTATTGACATGTATTTCTCGGTTTTGCGCAATACTTTGTATACAGTACGAACGGTCTCTTTCAGGGTTTCCTCATTGCGGTCCTCTTTGGAGATGATTTTCTCCCAATCCCACTGATCCACATAAATGGAATGGATATTGTCCATATCCTCATCCCTTCGGATAGCACTCATATCCGTATAGAGTCCTTCACCAACGGAAAAGCCATATTTTTTGAGTGCATAACGTTTCCATTTCGCCAGAGATTGCACGATCTCGGCTTCCTTGCCGTTCTGACATTTGATGTCAAAGGATATGGGACGCTCCACGCCGTTCAGGTTGTCATTCATGCCGGATTTCGGATCTACCACAAGAGGCGCGGATACACGCAGAAGGTGCAGCCGTTCAGCCAATAGTGTCTGGAAGAAGTCTTTCACCTTTTTGATGGCAATCTGAGTCTCATATAGATTCAGTTCTGAATGATAGTTTTTGGGTAATAAAATGTTTGACATAATGTTCCTACTTTCTTTGTATGGATTCTGTTCATCAATATTCAGCCAAGAGGCTTTTTAGTATTGAATATCTACTTTCTTATTTAACTGCTTTTTGTGAAAATTTGCAATAGTTTTTTTACGATATTTTTTGCAGAAAGAAGAAAAGTGTAGTAGAATAGAGTTATGGCGATTTCGTCTTCCAAGAGTGGGCGAGGTGGTATCAGGGTGAATGCTGCACAGGGAGCGCAGGACGCTGGTATCAGGGGGAATGTTGCGCGGGAAGTGCAGGACGCTGGTATCAGGGTGAATGCTGCACAGGGAGCGCAGGACGTTGGTATCAGGGGAATCATTTACGGGTAGAACTGCAGGACAGGGAGGTATGAGAATGAATGAGTTTCAGGTAGAATTGCCGGACAAACAGGAGAGAGAGTACAATATCAGAGATTATGGGGCTGTTGCGGGAGGGATATATTCTAATTCAGAGGCCATACGCAGGGCCATAGATGCCGCAAGTGAGAATGGCGGCGGGAGAGTTGTGGTGCCGGAGGGAATCTGGCTCAGTGGTCCCATAGAGTTGAAGTCTCATATAGAACTTCATCTGGAACAGGGGGCAATGCTGGTATTTTCTAAATCGAAAGAGGAAAATACCTTGTATTTGTCTGATTTTGAAGGCATGCCCAATATTCGCGCCAAATCTCCCATTTCTGCGGAGCATGCCTCCCATGTATCTATTACGGGCAAAGGTGTCATAGATGGAAATGGTGATCTGTGGCGGCCTGTGAAGCAAGGGAAACTGACAAAAAAGGAATGGGAAGAATTGATGAAGAAATCCCAATACACGGTGTCGGGGGGAGACGGACTGATCTGGATGCCTTCCAAAACCTTTTATGATGGGTGGATGGCGGAGGCTGAGGGCAGTCTGGAACACAGTGACCTCAATGCAGCGGAAGGCTATTGGGATTATTTCCGGCCTGTGATGATTCGGTTTTATCATTGTGATCATGTGCTGATAGAAGATATTACTTCTCGAAATTCACCGGCCTGGAATATCCATACCTGTTTTTGTGAGCATGTAACTGTCAGAAGAGTTAATGTGGCCAACCCTTATTATGCTCAGAACGGGGACGGTCTGGATGTGGAGTCTTGTAAATATGTGGAAATTACAGATTCCAGGTTCGACGTGGGGGATGATGCCATCTGCTTAAAAGCAGGGAAGGGTGTAGCTGCAAGGCAGACCAAGGGGCCTACGGAGTATGTGCGGATAAAGAATTGTACGGTTCTGCATGGGCATGGTGGATTTGTAGTGGGAAGTGAAATGTCCAGGGGTGTAAGGCATGTGGAGGCTGTGGATTGCAATTTTATCGGGACGGATGTGGGAATTCGGTTCAAATCGGCTTATGGCAGAGGTGGCGTTGTAGAGGATGTTACATTGGATAGAATCCAAATGTTACGGATAAAAAAGGAAGCAATTATTTTCTCTATGGGATATGTATTGGATAGGGAGAAGCGGCAGATGGTACCGGAAAACATCGTTTGGGAGGATATTCCTTATTTTAAAGATATTACAATGAAACATATTACCTGTCTGGGGGCGGAAGTCGGCTTGAAGGCGGAGGGGCTTCCGTTTGAAGAGAAGCTGGAGCAGCATACCATAGACCGAATTACATTGTCGGATGCCATGATTGTGTGTGAGCAGGAGACAGAACTATGCAACGTCGGGAGTGTTACAATGGAACGTGTGGAATTTGTCGGAAATAAGGAATGATGTGAGGCAAGTGGCCAAGGATTGCGTTGGATGAGATGGAGCCGGAAATCGTTCAGGGATTGCGTTGGATGAGATGGAGCCGGAAATCGTTCGGAGACTGCATTGAAGGGAGATGCGCCGGGAAATCATTTGAGGACTGTCTTTGAAGGAAATGCACTGAAAAACGACAACAGTTAATGGTTATGATGGAGTGGGATAAAATATGAAATTCTGGGAGTATGGGCCGTTGAGGGTCAGCGGCAATCACAGGTATCTTGAGAATGGTGGAAGGCCGTTTTTCTGGATGGGAGATACGGCATGGCTGCTTTTTCAGCAGTGTACGGAGGAAGAAGCTTTTTTATATTTGAATAACCGCAAAGAAAAGGGCTTTAATGTGATACAGGCAACTTTGGTTCACAATATGCCGGGAGAATTTCAAAGCAGTCTGGCCAGGGTAAAACGTGATGTGACCACAAAGGAGTATTGGGATCACTGTGAGGCAATCGTCAGACTGGCGGAAGAAGCAGGAATGTATATGGCGCTGCTTCCCACCTGGGGAAGTATCGTGAAAGCAGGTATTCTGCATATGGGCAATGTGGAAAGGTATGCGGCGTATCTATATGAGAGATTTGGCAAATATCCCAATATCATATGGCTTCTGGGAGGCGATATCAGGGGGGATGTGAACCCGGAATTGTATCATGTGTTTGGTACAAGGCTGAAGGAAAAAATGCCGGAGGTGCTGATCGGTTATCATCCTTTTGGAAGAACATCTTCTTCCTTATGGTTCCATCATGAGAAGTGGCTGGATTTTCATATGTTTCAGTCAGGCCACCGCAGATATGACCAGGCGGTATTGAAGCAATGGGATGATGTGGGGGAGGAATTTTACGGCGAAGACAATTGGAAATATGTGGATCGGGATCTGAAACAGGAACAGCAGAAGCCCACCATTGACGGAGAGCCTTCCTATGAGTGGATTCCCCAGGGACTACATGACCCAAGCGAACCTTTCTGGCAGGCATGGGATGTCAGAAGATATGCCTATTGGTCTGTGTTCCAGGGGGCAATGGGGCATACTTATGGGGATAATGCCATAATGCAGTTTTATAATGATTTATCAGAACCGGGAAATTATGGTGTCAGAGAAGTGTGGCAGGAGGCAATGCACCATGAAGGCAGCGGGCATATGGGCCATTTGGCTAAATTGATGAACAGTGTGGATTTCACCCAAGGGAAAGCTGCGGAAGAACTTCTGTTATCCGGACAGAGAGAAAAATACGGAAGGATTGCTGTATTTGCAGGGCCAGGTTTTATTTTTTGCTATGATTATACGGGGGAGGAATTTACAATCGGTCTGAACGGGTATGGGGATAGGAAAATGTACGCATATTGGTTCGATCCCACAAGCGGAGTCTTATCCTTGTTTCGGGAAGTATCAGGGATTGACAAAATGACCGTGAAGCCGCCGCAGCGATATTGCGGACAGAACGACTGGGTGTTGGTGATTCGGGAATGTGAAATGTAAGATAGTGTTCCTGTAGTAAAAGAATATTCTTTGCCAGGCCCTTTTGCCTTTCATGTTGATGGAGTCGAGTATTGGCGATTTCACGAATCACAGCTTGAAACTAAAGCTATGGACACCATGACCAGAAGCGTGGCTACACTCCAGGAAAAGTAGCAGGACAGCGGGGAACCGTCAAGGCTGAAATGAACGGGCTGACGTCCGGCCTTGACCGTCTTGATTACCCATCAGCAAAGACGGGCGAGGCTGTCAACGGCGGCGCTGAAAGCGCCGTTTATCTTGACCGTTGACTGGCTCGCCTGGCTGTGCGAATTTTCAATATATATGAGAAATTGTTTTTTATTTGCGTCTGCGCTTTTTCTCAACAAACTCAATACTATTAACCATTTTTTGAATCATGATTTGATTATCAAATAATGTCTGATAGTCATCAAAAGTGATCGACAATGGCTTTAAAAAATCTTTATCATAATGTCCTTTAAATGACATATCATGTCCTAAAAATTCGCTTGTAATTAACAGATTAGCTACGCCATTATGAAAATTGTAATGTCGATTACAATCTCGATATTGAGCAAATATTAGATTTTGGTAGTCGTTTTGTGGTTCGGCCCGATACACACTCCATATATTGGGAACTTTTCTCGGCTGTCCCTCAAAAAAACCATTTTCAAATATTTGGATACTTACATAAGTCCCTGTGTAGTCAATAATCGCAACTATTTCCCCTGATTTACTCCACAAAACAGAAAAGTAAAATTCACCGTTAATGAATTTCTGTTGAGCTTCTTCACTGGTGATAAATTTACTTTCGTCCAGTTTATCCCAGTGAATTGGCCATTGAATCGAGTATGTTACTTTTGAATACTGCATATCATCATCCTTCCACAATTCTTGTTTCATTGCTTCTTGCTTTTCTCATTTCCGTTCCCACTGTGGGATTGGATTTTTCAGCAAGTCCGATTTTCCTGCAAGGCGTTTCAGTGCTGCTTTGTCCCCACTGTTCAGCTTTCCATAATTTAGCCGAAGCCGTTTGCAGATAAACATTAAAAATGCTTTTTCCGAGTCGCTGTCCGGACTGGCGGCTTCATCAGCGGCTTGCAGCAGTCCTTTCAGCAGGTTATCCTTTGGGACGCCGAAAAAATCGTCCTTATGGGCTTCCCGCAGGTCAAGAGCTATTCCGTCAATGTCCTGTGGATTATGTAGCGGCAAAAGCTGTCATCATCAATGTGAGCGGCGATAAGAACACTGCCATATGGATATTGGGTTTGCTGGTAATATTCTGCTTTTTCATACCGTTTTTTCTGTACTACATATACAGCAGCACCAAGGAGTACAACAAAGCAAAAAAATTCCCATTATAGTTCTCTACTATCTGTTTTTACTTATTGTACCACAAATCCGAGAGTATGGAAATAGTGAGTGTCCTGGGCTGATTTCCTACCTCTTGGATATACGGCACAGGCGGTAAGGAGAATGAGACAGGATTGGCTTGAGATGCTGAATTCTGCCTCATTTTTTTGAGAAATCTAGTGAAGGCTGTAAAATGTGCATTTACAAAAGTGTCATTCCTTATATGACGCTTATGACATTTAATATATATGACACATGTGTTGTTTTAGTAAATATGATGTGAGAAGCGCTTGGATAATTATGATGTGAGAAGCGCTTGGATAATTATGATGTGAGTGGCGCTTGGATGATTATGACACAAATGACACTTTTTATTATGACACAAATGCCGTTTTTTGCATGATATATCATAAATAGATACGGCAATAAAATATTACAATAATATAATAATAGAAATGCAATAATGCTGAAGAATTAGATACCGGAATATGGGGAAATTTTGTACTTGCATAAATAGAACAAATGTGCTATTCTACTATCAGAACGAATGTTCACACTTGAAGATAAACAGGAAAGAGAACTTGCGCAAAGTGTAGAGATTGGACTTATGTGCGGCGCGGTGGAACTGTAGATGGAGGTGCGGGTAAGGTGGAGTATCTGATAGCAGGTGCAGGAATGTCTCTGACGGAAAAGCTGGAAGTTTTGACGGACGCGGCGAAATATGATGTGGCATGTACTTCCAGCGGTGTGGAGCGTAAAGGGAATGGGCGTAGTATTGGCAATTGTGTGGCAGCGGGCATTTGTCATAGCTTTTCTGGTGATGGACGCTGTATTTCTCTGTTGAAGATATTGCTGACCAATGAATGTATTTATGATTGTAAATATTGCCGCAATCGTTGTTCTAATGATATTCCCAGAGCTACATTTACACCAGAGGAAGTCTGCACATTGACTATGGAGTTCTATCGTAGGAATTATATTGAGGGACTGTTTTTGAGTTCCGGTATTATCAAGAATCCTACTTTTACCATGGAATTGATATGCCGTACCATATGGCTGCTCAGGAATCGGTATCATTTTAACGGATATGTTCATGTGAAGGGGATTCCCGGCGCAGCGCCGGAGGTAATTGAGCAGACAGGTTTCCTGGTGGACAGGATGAGCGTGAATCTGGAATTGCCTACTGCAGAGGGATTGCGTGTACTTGCACCGAATAAACATCGTAAAAATATTCTGACACCTATGCGGCAGATACAGAATGGTATTCAGTCGAATCGGAATGATTTGGTATTGTATCGGAACGCGCCGAGATTTGTGGCTGGCGGTCAATCAACGCAGATGATCATTGGCGCCACACCGGAGAGTGATTATCATATTATCAATGTGGCGGAGGGGCTTTATCAGAAATTTGGTTTGAAAAGAGTATTTTATTCTGCGTTTGTAAATGTGACAGGGGATAAGAATCTGCCCGCACTGCCCGGTGGACCGCCGCTTCTGCGGGAACATCGACTTTATCAGGCGGATTGGCTGCTGCGCTTTTATGGTTTTCGGGCAGAAGAATTGTTGGATGAGAAGCGTCCGTTTTTTAATGTGATGCTGGACCCCAAGGAGGATTGGGCGGTGCGTCATTTAGAACAGTTTCCTGTGGAAATCAATCGGGCTCCCATGGAAATGCTTCTGCGTGTGCCCGGAGTGGGAGTGAAGAGTGCTCAGAGAATTGTGGCAGCGAGACGAAGCGCCAATCTGAGTTTTGGTGATCTGAAGAAGATAGGAGTCGTATTGAAACGGGCAATCTACTTTATTACCTGTAATGGCAGGATGATGTATCCGGTGAAATTGGATGAAGATTATATTGTAAGGCATTTGACAGATAAGAAGGAACGGATTCAGTTTGGCAGTGACGGCATGAGTTATCGACAGATTTCTCTGTTTGATGACGAAAATTTTATGAGGCCCGTCAGCGCTGCGGAACATTTGCAGGCAGCAGTGGGGGTAATATAGCAAGAATTTTATTTCATGACAGCAAGGATGGAAGAATATGGTAGTTTACAGATGTGATATTTCCCTGGAAAGCATTTTTACGGCCGTTTATCTGGCTTATGAAGAAAAAAGAGTACATGAAGAGACAATGCTGTGTCTTACGGACGAGCCGATATTTTTTTCGGAGGATATCAAGGTCATACCTGATGTTCAGAAGGCACGAAAGGTCATAAATACTTTAAATAGGCGCTTTGGACAGGAAAATTATCTTTCGCTGTGTATGGCATTGGCTTCAGAGGATGAAGATGCAGCGCAGGCGGTTTACCGCACAATAGTACAGGGATTGGCCGGAGATATTTCCAGAGGCCATTTGTTTGATAATCTGGCAGATGATTATGTGCACAGAGTTTTTGCTCTGGCAAGAGGAGTATCCACGGAAATCGGACATCAGAAACAATTCTTACGTTTTCAGGAATTGGAAAATGGTGTTTTGTATTCTAAAATAGGTCCTAAATATGATGTCATGGTTTTTTTAATGCCTCATTTTGCGGATCGACTGCCCATAGAAAATTTTATGATCTTTGATGAGAAGCGTAATTTGTTTGGAATACATCCGGCAGGACGTCCGTGGTATCTGCTTCATGGGGAGGAAGTAGAGTTGCCGCTGCAGATGTCGGAAGAAGAATTGCGTTACCAGGAACTTTTTCGGCATTTTTGTCATACTATAACCATTGAAGAGAGAATGAATGAGAAGCTTCAAAAAAATATGCTGCCGCTGCGTTTTCGGAAATATATGGTAGAGTTTACCTCATGAGAATCAAAAGCGAATAATGCCGGGTCTATTTGTAGGACAAGAATCGAACAGTTGCTTAATAATTGTTAAGTTTTGAAAAAAGAGCTTTACATTTTGCTTTTTTTGGCTATAATGGTAAATTGTAGAGACCAATAGAGTATATTGATGCTTTTGGCATTGGAAAGGAAGGTTGGAAATGGTTAAGACAATTCATATGACCCAGAATGATGTTCAGCACTTTGTGAACGTGACTTCAAAATGTGATTTTGACATCGACATTTCCTATAACAGATATGTGGTTGATGCAAAATCTTTTTTGGGAGTTTACGGATTGGATTTTCGTAGTCCGTTGAAGGTATCCTATGATGGATATAATAGTGAATTGGAAGAGCTGCTGAAGAAATTTGCCGTTGCATGCTGATTATTATTATTTGGATTAGACGCTGGAGGAATAAAATTGCAGTGCAATGTAATTCTTGATTTGTCTGCAGATTTGCAGGAGCTCAAATAGGTAGAAGGCACGTATATGTGTAGGAAAAATTTTATCTGTGTTGCTGTATGCGAAAGGAAGAAATGCGGCACGGAAGAACTATATATGAAACATTGCAATGAATCGACATTCAACGTTTGACAGTCATGAATCAATGAGCTGTTCAAAGGGCGAATCTGTCATATGGCTCGAAGTGACTGTTATATTTCAAAGATGATAATGACTCCCTATGTCAGAATATCTGCATAGGGAGTTTTATTTATAATATGGGCAAGAAGTAATAATTATAGAAGGAACAAAAAGGAACAAAATAAAAGAAACAATATAAAAGGAACATAATGAAAGCAAGAAATAATAGTGCAAGGGTAACAAAATAAGGGCAAGGAGCAACAATGCAAAAGGAACAAAATACAGAGGGAAAAGCAGATGTGATGTTATCGGGTGAAATACGAATCTCGGTGCGTGGATTGGTGGAGTTTATTTTGCGTCATGGAGATATTGACAATCGACATCAGGCCGCACCTGACAATGCCATGCAGGAGGGAGGCAGGATTCACCGCATGATTCAGCGGAAGATGGGGGCAGAGTATCAGGCGGAGGTTCCTTTGAAGTGGATGCTTCCGACAGATGACTATGTCCTGGTGGTTGAGGGACGTGCAGATGGCATTATTCATCATAAAGAGCAGGTAATCATTGATGAAATCAAGGGAACCTATCGTGATCTTGCTAAAATGAGAGCGCCGCTGCCACTGCATTTGGCACAGGCAAAGTGTTATGCCTATATGTATGGTGTCCGGGAAGGACTCATGAAATTACAGGTACGTCTTACTTATTGCAATATTATCTCTGAAGAACTGCGTTATTTTTATGAGGACTGTAGTTTTGCAGAATTAGAAGAATGGTTTCAAGGGCTGCTGGCAGCTTATAGAAAGTGGGCAGATTATTCATGGAAGTGGCGTCATGTAAGACAGTCATCCATAGAGGGGCTGCCATTTCCGTTTCCTTACCGGGAAGGGCAGAAAGAATTGGTGACAAATGTGTATAGAACCATTTATCATGGAAGGAAACTTTTTCTGGAAGCGCCGACAGGAGTAGGGAAAACCATATCTACCATCTATCCTGCGATTCAGGCAATGGGAAGAGGGATGGGAGACAAGTTGTTCTATCTCACTGCGAAGACGATTACCAGGACTGTGGCGGATGAAACCCTGCATCTGCTTCGGAAAAAGGGATTGCGCATAAAAAGTGTCATTCTTACGGCAAGGGATAAAATCTGTTTTATGGAAAATGCGGATTGTAATCCAGAGTATTGTCCATATGCGAAAGGGCATTATGATCGTATCAACGATGCAGTATTTGATTTACTTACTTCTCAGGAAAGCTTTAGCAGGGAATATATTGAAGAATATGCCAGAAAGCATCAAGTGTGCCCTTTTGAAATGTGTCTGGATATGAGTCTGTATGCGGATGTTGTTATCTGTGACTATAATTATTTGTTTGATCCTCATATTTATTTAAAGAGATTTTTCGGAGAAACATCCAAAAGGGAAGGAATCAGAGGAGAAACCATCAAAGGAGAAACTTCTAAAAAAGAGGGGACTTCTGATAAAACCCAATCTGGGAAAGGGGCTTCCGGCAATTATATCTTCCTGATTGATGAAGCACATAATCTGTTAGAGCGTGGCAGAGAGATGTATAGTGCTCTATTGTGGAAAGAACAATTTGCGGAATTGCGTAGAGAAATAAAACAAACAATACTGTCAGAAAATTATGAAGAGGGTATAAAGTCGAAAAAATCAGATGTTTCCGGACAGATGGCACTTGGATTTGAAGAAGAAATGACATATAAAACGACATATATGCCAGAAATGATAGCGGAAACAGAAAAAATAAAAACGTATGTGTCAGAAAATGAAAGCAAGGCACCTGGGTTTGTGTCAGGAGATGGAAGAGGCGAGGAAGATGAGGATGATTTTATAGAAGATAATGGTGGAAAACAGAAGGAAAATGTCAGGTCTCATGGTGGCAGGAGTATTTTTGTGAGACAGGGGTATGCTGATAAAATGGTATATCAGCTCAAAAGGTGTAATCAGGAGCTTTTGATTCTGAAACGGGAGTGTCCCCAATATTGTCTTGTGAGTAGTCTGGAGGCATTTGTGCAAAACCTTATGCGGCTTCAGGCGGTCATGGATGATTATCTTTCAGAACAGGAGGTGGTGCAGCTTGCGGTCAGGGAACAATTATTGGATTTCTATTTTGAAGTGAATCATTTTCTCTATATCTACGATTTGCTGGATGATAATTATGTCATGTATACACAACTGTGTCAGGATGGGAGCTTTTTTGTGAAACTGCTTTGTGTGAATCCAGGGCATAATCTGAAAAATTGTATGCTTCGAGGGCGCAGTACCATTCTTTTCTCGGCGACGTTTCTGCCCATACAGTATTACAAAAAGCTGTTGGGAGGCGACAAGGAAGATTATGAGGTCTATGCCCAGTCGGTATTTCATCCTGCCAAGAGGGCGCTGTTGATTGCCAGCGATGTAACCAGCAAATATACCCGGCGTTCACAAGGGGAGTATTATAATATTGCTCGCTATATTGAAGAGATTGTGAAAAACCGCCATGGGAATTATATGGTTTTTTGCCCCTCTTATTCATTTCTTCATATTATATATGAGTTATATGTGGAGAATTTCGGCAGAGAAGGAAGAACATGTATCATTCAAAATGAAGCCATGAGCGAGGCGGAGCGGGAAGAATTCCTGGCAAGATTTCAGAACGCTCATTCCAATATAGAAGTCAGCGCCAAAGAAGATGTAAATGCGGTTGGCAGGAAATCTGAGGATGAAGAGAATATTTTGATAGGGTTCTGTGTGTTGGGAGGTATCTTTAGTGAAGGCATTGATTTGAAGAATGACAGCCTGATAGGTGTGATGATCGTGGGGACCGGCTTGCCGCAGGTATGTGATGAGAGAGAAATATTGAAGGATTACTTTAATCAAAACGGAGAGGATGGCTTTGATTATTCCTATCGGTATCCTGGCATGAATAAAGTCTTGCAGGCGGCTGGGCGGGTGATTCGGACGGTGGACGACGTGGGAGTGATTGCATTGTTGGATGAACGGTTTCTGCAATTTGCATATCGCAGGCTATTTCCGCTGGAATGGCAGCAATTTGATATAGTAACTGTGGATACTGTGGCGAAAAGGGTGGGGCGATTTTGGGATGAATGGTTATAAGTGGGAGTTATCCACAGCCTAGTTATCCACAGTCCAGGTAAGGATGCCGGGGATATGAATTAGATCTGTCCTGCGATGGTTTGAAGTTTGGGGATATTTGACCGAACAGGACAGTATACCTGAAAGAGAGGTGGAAAGAAGGGGGTGAGAGGGCGGTTATTTTAGGGGAAAAACGAAAAGTTTTTATGGAAAATATGGAAATGACATACAAAGTGTGATAAAATGACAGATGTGTAAATGTGGATAACTCTGTGGATTTTGTGGATTTTATTGGGAATTTCCACCATGAAAATGACATGTGAATCAAGTTATCCACATAGAGGTTTGAAAAACTGGCTTTTTGGTACTGGATTGGTCAATAAATACAGTATAAATTAGGAGGCGTTATAAGACAAAACTGATATAAGCTGTATATGGTAAGCTGTGTATAAAGATGGTGAGCCGCAATGGAAATTTGGCAAACTGTAATAAAGCTGATAAACCATAGTAAAAACCAGGTAAGCAATACAAAAGTCAGGTAAGCTGCACAAAAACAAAGATAGGTAGGACAGGAGGAAAAGAGTATGTGGGCATACGAAAGTGTTTTTTATCAAATTTATCCATTGGGGTTCTGCGGGGCACCCTTTGAAAATGATGGAGTGTTGGAGCATCGCATTCTAAAGGTGTTGGAGTGGATTCCTCATATCAAGAAGCTGGGAATTGATGCAATTTATTTCTCGCCGCTTTTTGAATCAGATACCCACGGATATAATACAAGGGATTATCGAAAGGTGGATGTACGTCTGGGGACAAATGAGGATTTCAAGAAGGTTTGTGATGCGCTTCATGAAAATGGCATTCGGGTAGTCCTGGATGGTGTGTTTAACCATGTGGGCAGGGGCTTTGGACCATTTCAGGATGTACTTCGCAATCGTGAGAGCTCACCCTATGTAAGTTGGTTCCAGCGTATTGCATTTGACGGCAATTCTCATTATAATGATGGACTTTGGTATGAGGGCTGGGAAGGAAATTATGATTTGGTGAAGCTGAATCTGCACAATGAGGATGTGGTGAATTATCTTCTGGACAGTGTGAAGGCATGGGTGGACGAGTTTGATATTGATGGTCTGCGTCTGGATGTGGCATATTGCCTGGATGAGGGATTTGTGCGCAGACTTCGCGATTTTACAAATGGTCTGAAGGATGAGTTTTTCCTTGTGGGGGAGATGCTGCATGGGGATTATAATCGTCTGATGAATGACAGCATGCTCCATTCCGCAACGAACTATGAGTGTTATAAGGGGCTTTTCAGCAGTTTTAACAGTATGAATATGTTTGAAATTGTTCATTCCCTGCTTCGCCAGTTTGGGCCTGAGAATTGGACACTTTATAGGGGAAAGCATTTGTTGTCATTTGTGGATAACCATGATGTTACCAGAGTGGCGAGTGTGCTCTCTAATGATAAACATCTTCCATTAATATATGCGCTGTCCTTTGGTATGCCGGGAATTCCCTGTGTGTATTATGGCAGTGAGTGGGGAACAAAGGCGGAGAAGTCTCAGGGAGATCCAGCATTGCGGCCGTGTTTTGAGGCGCCTCAATGGAATGAACTCACGGATTGGATCAGTGCCTTGAGCGCAGCGAAGAAAGGTTCGGAAGCGTTGAATTATGGGGCATTTCGTTCGGTTCTGCTGACGAATAAACAGTGCATTTTTGAGAGGCGTACCGACAGTGAGAGAGTGCTGGTAGCAATCAATGCGGATGCAAATGATTTTGTGGCGCATTTTGATGCAGGCTGCGGGACAGCGGTTGATTTGATCAGCGGGCAAAGTCATGATTTTGGCGGCGGCAGCACTTTGCCGGCATACAGCGCATTCTTCTGGAAGATGGAACATTAAGACGGTAAAGTAGTCTGCTGTGAATTCCTTTTTGCAAGAGTGTGAATATGAGTCATATTGACAGGAACGGTATATGGATTGTGGTTTTCCATGTACCGTTTTCTGTATAAGCAGCCATTTTTGCCTGTTTTTTCAGTTTTTATTTCATGCTGCCATGTAATGGGCACTATGGTGACAATATCAAAGAAAATATATGAAATTTTGAAGAAGCTTCGGCTCCGGGGCGGTATCTATTTTGGTTTCTATTGCTAATTATTATATAAATCATCCAAGTGTAAGGAATATCTGGTGAAAAACCGGAATTCTTGCTGAAAATCCCTTTGAAAAATAAATAGACAAGTTCAGAATAGCACTATGTATAGGAAATGTCAATAAAAATGTGGAAAAAACTTTTTCAAATAGGTATTGACATGTAATATTATATGCTGTATAGTATTTATATCAAACAATATTATATGTCATATAATATTGCATAGAAATATATTATGATTATGGAGAAGGTTTCACTTCAAAAAGCGAGAAAAGAAAGAAAAGGGGCGATTGGATGGTATTTAATACAGGTGCGGCACTTTTAGATGCGATTGTGCTGGCTGTGGTGTCCATGGAACCAGAGGGAACTTATGGGTATAAGATTACCCAGGAAGTTCGGCAAGTCATTGAATTGTCGGAATCCACACTTTATCCCGTGTTGCGGAGACTGCAGAAAGATGAATGCCTGGAGGTTTATGACATGGAGTGTGCAGGTAGAAACAGACGCTACTATAAGGTGACGAGCAGAGGTTGGGCACAACTGCGATTGTACGAAAGTGAATGGAGAAAATATGCGGACAAGGTAACAGGATTGTTCGAGGGGAGGATTGTAGTATGAACAGAGTAGATTTTATGCAGCAATTAGAAAGCCTGCTTCAGAGCATTGCTCCCATGGAGCGGGATGAGGCATTACAATATTATAATGATTATTTTGATGATGCCGGAAAAGAGAATGAGCAGGAAGTAATCGAAGCATTGGGAAATCCTGCCAGAGTAGCAGAGAATATTAAGAGGGATTTGCTGAACAGTGGTTATGGAGAAGGTACTATGCGGAAAGCATTGGCATCTGATCGGGCACTGGTGGAATATGAGAAAGAGGTGCAGGAGGATGCACTTGAAACAACGGATTCCGAAAATACTGTTGACGGAAATGAAACCGCCGGAAGTGTATCATATGAGAACGAAACCGCCGGGAATGCGTCATATGGAAGCGGAACCGCCGGAAATGCGTCATATGGAAACGAAACCGCCGGGAATGCGTCATATGGAAATGGAACCGCCGGGTATACATCTTCTGGCAGTAGAGTATATGGGAATACGATGTATTCACGGCCAATGGAAAAAGCCTCTTCGCAGAGTGAGAATAAAGCAGGGAAAAACCATATGTCTGGTGGGACAATAGCTTTGATCGTGGTATTGGTGGTTTTGGCCTCACCGATATTGTTAGGAGTTGGAGGAGGAATCGTTGGTATAGCGATTGGCGTAGTTGGGACATTGATTGGGATCATTGCAGCCTGGTTTGCAATGATAGTTGCCTTTGGGGTAGCATTTGTAGCAATGTTTGTGATATTGGTGATATTGGTTGTGGTGGGATTCCTGTGTCTGTTTACTAACCCATGGGTGGGAATGGCCATGATTGGGAGCGGCTTGGTGTGCGGTGGCATTGGCCTGTTGTTCCTTATGGTGACTGTGGCTATGGCAGGTATTGTGACACCGGCTATGTTCAGAGGACTGGGGCATTTGTTCCGATTCCTGTTCAAAAAATCAGAAAGAAGCTCAGAAAGAAGCCTGCAAAGGGGGTAATCGAAAATGAAGAGATTTATGAAAGGTTGTGGAATTTCAGCGCTTGTGCTAATCACTGTCGGGGTGACATTGGGCATGGCGGGCCGCTCCGTAGCAGGCCAAACCACCATGAGAGAGGTGGTGGAAACGGTGACCGGAGGCAGAATCCGTATGGATGGAGGAAACTGGTGGGGGTGGAATATTGTTGCAAACAATTATGGTATATATGATTATGGGACGGCACTATCCGCCGTTTATGAGATCGCCAGCGTAGAACAGCAGGAAGCAACTATGATAATTGATGAATGTATTATGGAAGGTAATGGCCCTTATGCTTATAGAGATTGGGAGTATGAGGTTGATGAGTTACCTGAAATTGAGGATGTGGTTCATTTTGATGATGATTATAAGATTTTGAAAGGGGATGTGGCAGAATATCAGCTTGGCACTGATATTAATGGTTTGGATATTGAAATGGCGGGAGGCAGTGTTATCACAGTTATATCGGGGGATGATAATTTCTATCTGGCGGCGCAAGATGTTCGTAAGTTCCAGGGATTTGTGGAAGATAAGACGCTCTATATTAAAACGGGCAACCTGGTCAATGGGAAAGACAATAAAAATGGGCAAGTGATACTGTATGTGCCGGAGAATTATTACTTTCATGAGGTGGAGGTAGAGGTAGGTTCCGGAGATCTGTGGTTCGACAATCTCAATGCACAGAAAGTCTCCCTGGAGGTAGGTGCGGGATACGTTGCGCTGGAAAATCCCCAGATACAGGAATTGGAGATAAGCCTTGGTGCCGGGGAGATAGAGATGACAGGCATGGAAATTGGGGATTTGGATGTGGAAGTCGGCATGGGGCGCTTGATGGCGGATGGCGCTGTTTTGAATTATGCCGATGTGGAATGTGCTATGGGTTATGTGGAGATAGGTCTGGCAGGCAGCGAAAAAGATTATAACTATCATCTGGAAAGCAGTATGGGTGATATTCAGGTGGGGGAAATCTGCTATATCAGTGGCGGAAATGCTCAGAAGAGAACCATTCACAATAATGCCTCAAAAGAAATCGAAATAGAATGTGCTATGGGAAATGTCAACATCTGGTTTTGGGAGTGAAAGTACAATTTCAGGAAAGTGGCACTCTTCGGAAATTGGTACTTTTCAGAAAATGTATGTTTGTAAAATGTGGTATGGCAATAGAGTTGTCATACCACATTTGCAATAGTTGGAACAATTATGGTTCTACAAACAATCCAGACTTCTTCAATGCCGGTCTCAGAGCCAGATAAATTGCGGAAGCTGCGATGACGGCTACGATGGCATTGACACCGGTGGTAAGAGCACTGATTTTGGCCAGGGCAGAAGTTATATCCTGAGGAATGCCAAAGAGGTATGTTTTGTAAAAATATCCTACCAGTGGGTCGGCTATGACATTAAATCCCATACCGCAGGCGGAAGCTAAAAAAGTGACACCGGTGACATATTTGGCCGAATGATCCCGGCTGAGTTTGCAGATTACGTGGGCAACCAATCCTACAATCAGGCCGATGCAGAGTTTCAGCAGGAAGGTCTTGGGAGCACTGGTGACATAGGAAGTGGTAAAGTCACCTATGGTCATACCCACTGCGCCTGCAAGTCCGCCCCAATAGCCGCCCAGGAGCAATGCAGCCAGCACACAGAACACATTGCCGAAATGGAAGGATGTCTTTTCAGGTCCGACAGGAATGTCAATTTTGAAGAAGGCAAAACCGATATAGCAGAGTGCAGCCAAAAGTCCTGCCTGTGCCAGACGTTTCACATCTGCTTTATCAGTTTGACGCGTACCGATTAACGTATTGTAGAGCCCTTTTGCGGTCAATAATATGGCGAAAAATACCAGGGTTAAGCTGTAAGAATAAGGGCGCTCCAAATGGAGTTTTTCATTGGTCAATCTACTTACTTCTGCGTTTAAGGCATCCAGATCACCTGCAGCAGTCCCTTCTTTCACGGCGCTGACCTGTGCTTTTGCCGCAGTTAGCTGTCCTCCCAAAATAACGGATTCCTGGTAGCTGGAATTATAGGTAAATACTGCCAGGATAATGCCTGCAATCAATAATACCGCACCTATGATAAGTAATCCAAAACTCTTGTTTTTTTCTGGTTTTGCGTTTTCTGTTTTCATGCTGTTATCTCCTTATAATTCATTTTCAGGTTCTTGCCAGATGCCGGCAGTTCGTCGTATGCGCTATGGTTTTGTTGTGGACTGTACTATAACATTGGGGTTTCGACTTATAATCTGGCATTCCCTTTGCGCTAGTGACAGTGTATAGTATAAGTGGCATGTTAAAAAGTGCCAGAATAAAACTTTTTCACCATGCCAGTTTTGGAATGGAAATATTCTGATTCTCTATAAATTCATTTTTATAGTGGAAAGGTAGGGAGCAATGGGGTATAATATACAAAATTGCGGAATTATACGTAATGTGCTGATGGTGCAATGTGCCAGGAATACAGAAAAAACGGAAATCAGGAGGAAGCAGAAATGAGCGGAAGTCATATTGCAATTCCTACTATTTTGAAAGTAGGAAAAGGTGTGCTGCGGAATATAGGAAGCTATATGAAGGCGGGAGGAATGGAGAGGGCAGTCATCTATTTTGGAAACGGTCTTATAGACATGTTTGGCGCGCAGGTGATGGAATCTTTGAAGGAAGCCGGAGTTACCGTGTTAGAATACAGGGAAATGGATTCTATCAAAATAGAGGATATTGTGGAGATGGCCTTTGCCATTGATGCAAAAGCACAGGTGATTGCCGGCATTGGCGGCGGGAAAGTCATTGATGCGGCGAAGTATGCGGCATATCTGCGCAAGCTTCCCTTTATCAGCGTGCCGACATCGGCATCCAGCGACGGATTTTCCAGTGCAAGCGCCTCATTGACTGTGAACGGCAGAAGAGCGTCGGTTCCGGCACGTTTGGCGTATGGCATTATTGCGGATACGGAAGTCATTAAGAGCGCCCCTGTAAAATTCCTTTATTCCGGCATCGGCGATATGGTATCCAAAATTACGGCGCTGTATGATTGGATTTTTGAACAGCAGGCAGGATATTCCGTTGTGAATGATTTTGCCGTGATGATTGCGAAAAAAGCGGTGAACAGCTTTGTTCGCACACCTTTTGAAAGTATTCAGGACGATCTGTTTCTGCGGGAATTGCTGGATTCTCTCGCCATGAGCGGTATTGCCAATGAGATTGCGGGAAGCAGCGCTCCTACCAGCGGCAGCGAGCATCTCATATCACATGCGCTGGATAAAATGCTGGAACAGCCCCAGCTTCACGGGGTGCAAGTGGGGATAGCCACGTATTTGATGAGCAAGGTGCAGGATCACCGTTATAAAAGAGTCAATACCATATTCACGGAATCCGGTTTCTGGGATTATGTCAGTACATTGGGATTGCACCGGGAGGATTATGAGCAGGCCATTGACCTGGCGCCTTCCATAAAGCCTTCCAGACACACTTATCTTCATGAAGAGAAATACCGTCAGCTTGCCAGAGAAATACTGCGGGAAGATGAGGTGTTGAAGAAAATATTTGGATAAAGGTGTTTTTCGTTGGAGCTGGGAGGCAAATAGAAGCGTATGAATCATATTGGCGTTATATCGGATACCCACGGCTTGCTGCGGGAGGAAGTAATGGCAGAGCTGCAGGGCTGTGATGCTATCTTGCATGGGGGAGATGTTGATCGGGGAACTGTCCTGGAAAAATTGCGGCAGATTGCTCCATTGTATGTGGTGCGCGGAAATGCGGACAGGGAATGGGCGAAAGAGTTGCCGACACTTCTGGATGTGGAGCTTTTTGGCATTCATGTGAAATTGGTTCATAACAGAAGAGATTTACCGAAAGAATTGAACAATACGGATTTGGTCGTATTTGGCCATTCCCATCAATATTTGGATGAGACAAAAGGGGATGTACGATTTCTGAATCCGGGAAGCTGCGGCCCGAAAAGGTTTCGCCTGCCCATTACTATGGCAGTGGTGGAAGTGGATGAGAAGGGGGTTCATGACATCAGAAGGATTGATTTTGTACAGGAACAGGCGAAAACTGTGGTAAAAATGCCGGAAGCAGAACAGGATCGCCGGAAGCTGGTACAGGCAGTTATAAGGGATGTGGACAAGGGCAGGTCCGTAGAAAAAATAGCCGGGAACCATCATATCGACAGGAAGCTGGCAGAACAGATCTGCCGTATGTATTTGACGCATCCAGGCGTGGATGTAGACGGAATATTGAATCGGATTAGCTGATAGATGTGTCATAAATCAAATCCGGCAAAGCAAGCTGCGGTACATTTGAAATTTACAGCATTCGCGGATGGATGCTGGCATATCTGCCTGTTCTTGACAGCAACTTATTTCATATCGGGCGTTCGCCCTGTGGAAACGATTGTGCAATTTGTTATTCACATCATATTGAGCACAAAACCCCGCAACAGACAGCGGGGTTTTGTGAATAGAGGTCTTAATAATTCTCAGCTTTTACTTCAAAATATGCCTGGGGATGACTGCATACAGGGCAAATATCCGGCGCCTTGGGGCCGACACAGATATGGCCGCAATTCTTGCACTTCCAGATGGTGTCTCCATCCTTGGAGAATACAACACCGTTTTCGATATTCTGCAGCAGTTTCAGGTATCTTGCTTCATGTTCTTTCTCAATAGCGCCTACGGCTTCAAACAATGCGGCAATTTGGGTGAACCCTTCTTCTCTTGCATCCTTGGCAAAGGAGGCATACATGTCTGTCCACTCAAAATGCTCCCCTTCTGCAGCGGCTTTCAGATTTTCAACGGTGCTGCCAATGCCGTCGTTTAACAATTTGTACCAGATTTTGGCATGTTCCTTCTCGTTGGCAGCGGTTTCTTCAAATAACTCTGCAATCTGTACATATCCGTCCTTCTTGGCCTTGGACGCATAATAGGTATATTTGTTGCGTGCCATAGATTCTCCTGCGAAAGCCTCCAGCAGGTTTTTCTCTGTTTTTGTACCTTTTAACTGTGACATTTTTCCTCCGTTTCTGCGTTGGGAGCATGAACTGCCGACACTTGGCATGTTTTGTTATTGTAATGGAACCGCAGCAGCGGGGTCCTGTTCACAATAGTTTGTTAATACCAATATTCGGCCATCTTGTCCTGCGCATTTTATTTTCCACACATTATATCAAAAAGTATAGTAAAAGGCAAGAGGCGTAGGAAAGGTTGTGTTTGCGATGGACTCTTTTCGCAATGTAATTCTCCGTGACCGGTAACTAACAGTTGCACACCGAAGAAAGCACATGATATAATACCTTCAAGTTCAGTTATCCTATCAGTGTTGTTTTTGGATGAGGGGCAATATGTCAATTTCTGATTCCAAGTGCGCTGAAGCGCACGAAGTTATGGTATAATAAGACCATATTCAAGGCATGAAACGGCCGGATGGCCATCCATACCGTGATTGAACTGTAATCATGGTATAATGTCTTCATACCATGGTATAA
>CAMWLE010000009.1 GCA_947175015.1 uncultured bacterium | reverse complement strand
AAACGGGAAAAAGCAAGGCGCAGGATTGGATTATCAAACACGGAAGAAGAAATCAAAAATAAGAGAGGAGTTTTCTGTTTCAAGTACGGTAATTATTCTGTATTGATAACAGAACAATATAAAATGAAAAATTCAGAAGCTACTTATAAAACCACTTCTTCTTTAATAGAAATTGCCAGAAAATATTTTGCAGAATATGGCTATTTCGATGTTCCTTTAGACAAAATCGCTGAGGAAGCAAATGTAACACGAGGAGCAATATATCATCATTTCAAAAATAAGCAAGGACTTTTCATAGCTGTATTAGATAGTGTGCAAAAAGATATTGCCGCTCAAATTGAGAAAGCGGCATTAAAAAGTAATGATCCATGGCAACAGCTTATATTCGGATGTGTTGGATTTGTAAATTGTGCTAATGCAAAACCAAACAGACGTATCCTGTTAGTAGATGCTCCATCAGTACTCGGTTGGGATACTTGGCGGAAAATTGATCAAGAAAATTCAATGCGCACATTACAAGAACAAATTAACGACTTAAAGGCGTGGGGGTATCTCTGCGATGATGTTGATACAAGTCTAATGACTTGTTCTGTTTCTGGTGCATTAAATGAGTTAGCATTAAATTATTCACAGGATGATGCAGTGTCAACGGACAGAAAAATTTTCGATACTATATCACAATTAGTTAATGGCTTTAGAAGAAATGTTGACAAAAAGTGAATGGGTCTATTTATATCCGGCTGTGCACTGTCTCTTTCTTTCCATATCCGCTTGAATGACCTTGACACTTTTGCATACCCTTTGTGTTCCGCACTATCTCTTTGCGAACAGCCATTATTCATGTTTTCTGCCATGCGGATTCCGGACTTACACTGATCAGAAACGTGTGCCGCCGGGCGCACACTCAAAAAAACAGCATTGGTTGCACCCAATGCTGTTATCACTAAGATTCCCTCCTGCTTTTCACAAAAGCTTCCACCTCATCCGCCCCGGGCATCACACGCAGAGCGCCTTTTCTGGTAGTGACTATAGAGGCAGCAGCATTGGCAAAAGTCAACATTTCTGTCAGTTTTTCCTCATTCAGATCACCCAGACCATACTTTAATACATGATGTAGACAACAGGCTCCGAAGGTATCTCCTGCCCCCGTAGTTTCTACCGTTGCCTCCTGCAGAAACGGAGCTGCCTCCACACGCAGATCCTTGTAATACGCACGACTTCCATTCCTGCCCATGGAAAGCATAATCAGAGGAATATGATATTGCTCCTGCAGTTTCCCAATACCTGCATCAAAATCCTCTTCTCCGGTAAACCACTGGATTTCATTATCAGAAATCTTCAAAATATCGCACACTGAAAATCCATATGCCGCCTGCTCTTTTGCATCTTCAAGAGATTTCCACAGGGGCGGACGCAGATTCGGGTCGAAGGAAATCAGCGCGCCGCTCTCCCTGGCAATTGTCACTGCCTTTTGGGTTGCTCTGCGCACTTCCTCATGGGTCATGGAAAGAGTGCCAAAGTGGAATATCGCCCCATTTCTGATAAGCTCTTCCTGCAATTCCTCTTCTTTCAGCATCATATCCGCCCCGGGATTCCGATAAAAAGAAAAGTCCCTGTCGCCGTCCTGTAATGTCTCCACAAAGGCAAGCGTGGTTCGAACATCCTCAGCCATAACCAGATTGGAGGTATCAATTCCCACCTCATCCAGTACTGCCTTCAGTCGATTTCCAAAGATATCCCGCCCTACTTTTCCGATGAAAGCAGTCTTCCTGCCCACCTTGTTCAGCATGGCTAACACATTGCAGGGAGCGCCGCCGGGATTTGCCTCATAGATGGGATTTCCCTGCGTGCTCATTCCATTTTCCGTAAAATCAATCAGCAATTCCCCCAAAGCCACCACGTCAAATTTCTTCATATTGTTGCTTACCTCCTATTTCTTCCGGTTCTGTCCCTGTCCAACCGCTCCTTCTGTGTTTACTCATCACTCCCATGTGCAATTCCAGGCGCCCTGACTGCAGCCCTTCCACTGCTCCTTCTGAACTGTTGCGAACTGCCATTCACTCCTATGAACATTTCCATATCCACCATTGCAGCCGTTCAGTGATACCTTCTGCATTACTGTTTGCTTCTATGGGTATTTCCAAGTTCTCTGCCTGCACATTGTATATGACTGCTTACTCCACAGCCTGCAACATTATGCACACACTGCATTCTTTGTCGGCGGCGATAGTGAACCTGACCCCTATGTTCCTTATCACTACGCCAAATCATACTTCACTACATTCATATTCACAGTTCCGTCTGCGATAAATGAAATGCCATCCGCCTCCTGATCCGTATACAGCACAGCAGACAGAACCTGTTCCCCGTCATTTACAAAGACTTCCACACTGAACCGATCCAGAATCATTCTCAGCTTCAATTGTCCCCCTTCATGCTTCACCTGGCTGCGTCTCTGGTGGATAGTCGCCCTCCTGGACCCGGAAAATTTTCTGTCAACCTTCAGTACAGACTCCCCCGGACGGAAGCTGAAAGAAGTATAATAGGAATCATTTTGGGCAAAGCGGACTGCAAATTTCCGGTAAAGATCACATCCCTCTTCCGGCCGGACAGTCACTTCCATATCCACCCTGCGCCCCCTGACCCCTTCCAGTTTCACAGTTCCGGATACAATTACATTCTCATGGACCACCTTGTTCTGCCTCATTTCTTCCAATTCCCTGACGGGTTGCTGGTATAGCCGTCCGTTCCTGACAGACAATTCTCTGGGCAGGCTCATCTGGCCAAACCAGGGTTCATCCTGTTTTCTTCTGTGATTACAGGTATCCCAATTCTGCATCCATCCGATCATCACTCTGCGTCCATCGGGCGTAAGGATTGTCTGGGGCGCATAGAAATCAATCCCATAATCCACTGACTGATCCGACTCTTCCTGAAATTCTTCCTTCTCCCTGTCATAATTCCCGATCAGGCACAGTGTCCCATTTCCATTATGATATTCCAATCCGGAAGGAAGCATATCCTGAGGACTGGTAAGCAATACCCACTTTCCATCCAGTTGGAAGAAATCCGGACATTCCCACATTTTCCCGAAACGATTATGATTTGCCGCCAATACTTTCTCATAATGCCACTCAAAACCATCCTGGCTGGAGAAAAGCAGAATCTGACCACTCCCATCTGCCGCTCTATTCCCAACGACACAGCGATAAGAGCCATCCGCTTCCTGCCAAAGCTTCGGGTCCCGGAAGTCATATCTGCTGCTCCCTTCAGGCAGATACCTTTCATCCAGAACAGGATTCTTCGCATATTTTACATAATCCACGCCATCTCCCACAGCAAGGCACTGCGTCTGCACCTCACTGTAACCACCGTTGGCCTGACGCTCCCGAACCACTCCTGTATACATCAGCAAATGCCTGCCGTCAGGAAGCGCAACCGCACTGCCGGAGAAGCATCCATCCCTGTCATAGACTTCATCGGGCGCCAACGCCGCCGGAAGGTATTCCCAATGCAGCAAATCCTCACTCGCCGCATGTCCCCAATGCATGGGGCCCCAATGAGAATCGTAGGGATAATATTGATAAAACATATGATACTTTCCCCCATACCAACTGAATCCATTGGGATCATTCATCCATCCGGTGCGGGGCGACAAATGAAACTCCGGCCGCTCTTCTTTTGAAATCGTCTTTCCGAAAGCCTCTTCATATTTACGTGCTTCCCACAATGTCTGACTTGTCATAGTAATCTCATACTCCTTTTTACCAACTATCCTTTAGTTTACCATTTTATGCCTGTTTCTACAATAAATTTTATACTCATCTGATAGAAATGCCATTTTTCTATTTCTATTGCGCTGTCACTTTGCCGGAATACCGATCATACGCGTTCTGATACACCTTCAAAAGTTTATCCATTCCGCATTTATTCCAGGGCATCTTCCTGGTCGCTGGACGGGATACGGAAACGGTGGTTTGAGGCTGTCAAACAATACGCTCGCTTTACATGAAAGGAAACTTCCGTGTCCTTGTGGGAGACGGGGTAAAACAGTCCAAGGAAGGACGCCGTATGCCGGGGGTGAAGAAACTGTTCCAGGAGTCCGAAAATTCCGCAAAGCCCGCATACATCCACGGCCATTTGTTCGGCGGACTTGGCATCCTGGCCGGGATTCCATTTATATATAAATGATGTAAAGCAACTGTATTTTTGTTGTGAAAAACGCTGCAGCTTTCCTATCCATTTAGGATGAAAGTTGGCAGCGTTCTTATCACAAAATCCTATTTATCCATCATCTCTGATGTCATATAATATTGATATTTATTTATACTTGAATATTCACTCCATTCCGCACTGTCAAATGTTACCGTGGCAATATCACCATTTACCGTAATTGTTCCGTTTATGTTTTTTCCATTGGGCGCTGTCACTGTAAAGTCAATCCCATGCTCTGTGGCATTTCCTACGCCATCCTCCAAACTGGCCAGTCTGTAAATCCCGATTATACTAACAAGCGATGAAATTTACCGCGATGTACCCGGAACCTTTCTCTCATGAGTTGGGTCACTTGACAAGTTTTAATGACTATCAATATCAATTCTATGATAACTCAATCCTGAACAGGTTCGCCTTCTCATCATATTCGGCCTTCACTCCCTGAATATACGATACCAGCGCATTAATCTCCAAGATCAGGCAGCCGTCCTCATTTTCATAAGGCTGGCCGTTCAGCAGATTCTCCTCCCCATTGACAAGCATATGGGTACGCCCCACCTCTGCCTGCACATGATATATCCCGCTGTCCAGTGTCAACACCTTATTTTCATAGGTATAAGTAAAAGCTTCCGGTTTTCTCCCATGAATCCCCTCAAGGATATAAAGAATGGGACTGTAGATGCTCCCATGCTCCACTTTGCTCAGAATACCATTGGTGTTAGGTTCCTGGCCGTTAACCAGCACCTTACAATAAGCACCATCCCTTTTTACATACTTTGCCCTGTCTGCCGGAAGAATTGCCGGAAACGCATCTTTGCGCTCTGTAACACCGCTTCTGACATGGGAAGACAAACGTTGAGGCATCCGCTCTGTCAAAGCTCCCATACAAACCTCCACTGTCTCCAAACCGATACTCTCCCGTATCTCTTCTCCATGCACACCTTCCATGACAGCCGTCACAGTAATCTGTCCAGGATATGTCAGGGAACGTAAGAACACCCTGTTGACACCACATTCCGCATACACATACTCTTTATGAATCACACTGTCATCTCTGTCAGGCCCTCGAAAACGACCACTGTTATATCCTCCCAGAAACTCTGCAGGCCCTTCCACCATAAAAGTGATTTTACTGTCACAGAGAGGACATCTTCGTCCTTCCTCATCTACCACTTCCACATCCAAGAAAGCCGCATCCACACCATCCGCCAAGAAGCCCGCCTCTCCGGTGACAGCCCGAAGCCGTAATGCCGCCGGTTCTTTCGCCGTTTCAATCCTGTCTTCAGCCACAAGCGCCCCCTGATAATCATACGCTTTGACACTGACAGCACCTGACTGAGTGATATTCACATGGGGAATGGGGAAAATAAAAGTATGTATGGGCTCTTCACAACACCCTACCAGCTTGTCATTTACATACAGCTCCACTTTCCCAATCTCATAACTGCCCACCACATAAACGGTCTTATCCTCCGGATTTCTGTAATCATATTCCCCCGTTTTCACCCAGGCCGTACCATTGAATTCCTTCAGGGCATAGCGATAAGCAGATTCCCCACCTTGCGGGGGATAATTCCAATGGCCTATGATCGCCACATCCGGTTTGGGAGACTGCATCACCTGAAACACACGAAAATTCTGCTTTTTTACTCTGACGGCATCCACCCTGCCGCTCATGCGTCCGTTCTCACTATATGCCTGCCTGCCATGTTGGGCGGAATCCGTCCAACACAGAGCTGCAGCAGCAGAGTAAAAATGATTTCCTGACGCTCCGCCCACTCGGTCATGGAAAAATTCCTGATAACCGCTGGCGGCTCTGATGGCAAATTCTTCGGAAGTCAAATCATAGAAATCATATCCCGGCTGCTTTCTGCCTGCCTTCCCAAGCCATAGATTATCATAATCATAATCAGGAGGTGTAAAATCATCCCATATCCGCCTTGGAGATTCTTCCCGCAGATATTCTGTCTCCGTAATGGGCACTTGTCCCGCTATAAAGGAAGCAGCATGGCGATTCAGCATAGTACCCGCGTATTCTGCCTCCGCAATCACTTCCTGGGTATTGATGGTACGACATCCCATAAAACGGCCGCCCGAAGGATCAAGCTCCTCTTTTAACAGGCGCATCTCCCTCATATGTTCCTTGTTAATAGAATTATTTCCCGCCTCCCAGAACAAAATGCAGGGATGATTCCTGAAATAGATAATGGTATCCCGCATAAGCTCCACACGCTGCTTCCACTGTCTGCCAAAGGTTTCACGCTCCTTATCCCCGGCCGGCTGTGTACACACAATTCCGAATCTGTCAAAGGATCGAATATCCGCCGGCGAACCAGCCACATGCATAAAACGGATATGATTGGCATTGCTTTCCCGGATCAGTTTGGCATCCATATCCCGCATCCAATCCGGTACACATCCAAGGGCTGCCCATTCATTGGTAGCTCTCTGAGCGTACCCGGTGAGCCACACTTTTGCATCATTGATCTTAAGACCTTCGCTCCCTTCATATGTCACTTTCCGGAATCCCGTATCCAATTCCTGCCTGTCAACTTCCTCCCCGTCACAGCACAATGTTACGCATACATGGTACAGATATGGATTATCAATATCCCAAAAATTCAGGTCGGAAACAACTGCGGAAGCAGTCAAAATCTCCACATGATAAGATGCTGTTTCCACTTCATAAGGCGTATCCACCGGTACAAAGCCATCGGCCGTTTTATCATAGGCCCCAGAAGGTATAATCGTCTTACATGATTTGCAGACACCCTTTGAACAAAGCGTGCGCGATTCTCCCGAAAACGTTGCCGCCAATTTGCCTTCCGCATCATATAACGCAACTTCCAAAAAAGCAGTCCTTTCTCTTCCGCTCTCATTACGAACTTCCGCCTCTACATGAATAACCGCTTTCCTCTCCTGTATATCAAAATCTGTCCCATAGATATAGACGCCTTTGGTTTTCAGATTGCTGTACAATGGTAATGTCAAATAGACTTCCGGTTTCACATGCAGATAAATATTTCTTGCAAGTCCACCCACGGTAGGATTAAAATCATTGCAGTTCCACTGATACGCCACACCTTTTTGAGCCTCCGGCACCTTGCCTGTGTCTGTGAGCGCCGCCATAAAGGTCCCCGGCTCCGCGTCAGAATGGTTGGGTGTCTCTGCGCTGATCACATCCATATTTCTGGAAGAAGTACTATCCGTTGCAATGGCTATCAACTGTTCCTCATCTTCTGTCAAATATTCCGTAATGTCAAATCCTACCGGAAATGCCCCTGCTTCATAATAGCCTGCCTGGCAACCGTTCACATACAGATAACAGGTCTGACGGATTCCCTCCACCTCAAGGAAAATTTTTCCTCGGAAAATTTTTTCTCGGAAAATCTTACCCTGAAACCTGTTCTCCTGGCAATTTCCTTCCTGGCTGTCATTCCTGCTGATTTGTTCCCTTCCGCCCAAGTGTTCTTGCGCATTCTTCCCATGACTGCCGCTCTCAGACATATCCATAAGCTCTCTCAGAGAAAACCATTTTCTATAGCAGGAAAATGTCCGCTTCTGCCCGCTTCCTGCATCCTGTATCCTATCCACAAACAAATCCACATCATTGTATGTGTGGGGAAGACTGACCTCCTTCCAGCCATCCTCCTGATACTCCCTTTCATAGAACGCGCTTCCCTCTTTATCCCTCACAGCTTCTATGACATTTTTCAAAGGGAAAGCATCCGCAAGGCAAAAATGCCATCCATAATTAAAATTATACTTACCTGATTCCATTGCCTGACACCTCCTTGTTTCTTATGATAGCAATTGTGATTCCCCAATCATGCAGTTTGTAAGCTATTCGATGCAGCTTTTCCATGCCTGCGCAATCAGCCAGTGTCCTGCCGCCGTGGGATGAATTCCGTCCACTGTCCATTGTTTGGTTGGAAATTCCTGCTGCGCCCTGTCAAACGCCTGCTGCAAATCAATATAATCCAGTTGAAATTCCTCTGCCAGCCCGCATGTAATGTCCCTGCGTATCTTTACTTCCCTCCAAAAAGTCTCCCAATCCGGATCTGTGGCGCTTCCACGAATCACATAGGCTCCCATAAGAATCATCCTGGCCTCGGGCAGCGTCTCCCTGCTTTCCCGCAGAAGTATCCTATATACCTCTTCAAAAAGCGCCGGAGATACACCAGATTGTTTCTTGAGCTCATGCCAGACATCATTCACACCAATCAAAATTGTCAAAATATCCGGCCTCAGATTCAGACAATCTACCTTCCATCTCGCCAGAAGGTTTGTTACTTTGCTGCCGCTGATTCCGCAGTTCATTACTTCACAACATCCTTTCGCCGTCAGTTCCGCCTCCAAGAGACGCACATAACCGCATCCCGTGGCATAAGGATTTTCATGATTTTCCCTCTTACAATCTGTAATGGAATCTCCTTGAAACAAATATCTCATTTTGCATACCGACCTTTCTACCATTATAACTGCTTTTGCCATGACAAATATGTCATCATGCACTTTATACTGACAACCACAAAGAATACACTATGTCGCCCGCCTATATGGGAAAACAGAGGAACCGCCGCATGATACGCAATTGTTCCTCTGTTTTGATCCATATCTATCATTGGGCTCATCTCACAAATACTTCCCAGCGCATCCGCAGGAATCACCCTTCGTTGCACCCATGTCCATATCAATTGCCTGCGGCATGATAAGCTTCGTTGATTTCCTTTGTCCACTGCTCCCCGCCTGCAGCCCACCACTGGCTGATTGCCGCCTCAAGTCCTACGTCATCAATTTCACCCATGATGTATGCCAACTGGCATCCTCTGGAGCCTTCTGTCAACGGATCAGTACCATAGATGATTGCGTCAAGTGCTACACCATCATTCACATAAGTCTTGGTCAACTGGAAAGAAGCGCCATGGTTTGTAACTACATATTGGATATCGTCTTCGTACAAGAATTGCTCTCTTAACTGAATTGCACCTGTGACCGGTACTTTGGTTACAAGTCTTGCATTTTCTTCTGCAGTAAAGTAGGAAATAACCTGCTGGAAGCCATTCCTATACTTTATGTCAGCAACACCTGCCGCTTCCAACTTTGCTGCCTGTGCTTCATCCGATTCAACCCACTGAACACCATAACCATCTTCATTCAATTCATAGGTTATACCTTCCCAGCCAAACTCAATCAGATCAATTGCCGCCCCGTCACTCATGTCATTGAGGAACTGAAGCACTCTCCTGAGTTGTTCTTCTGTCTGAATATTCTTCTTGGAAATTGCCAGTCCGCCCGCAAAACCGCTCGTGGGATAGCAGTAACGCTCATAATTGCCGGACTCTGTGGTAATATAGCCATTCAGCCACCAAATAGGATCATCCTCAGTAGCCCCGCCTATTCCATCCTTTTCAAAGGTGGTCTCAATCTTACGCATGGTATCCAATGTCTGAATATTTGCGCCACCCTGGCTCTCCTGAAGCTTGTTGCGAGCGGAACCTGCCTTAATATCATACCAAGGGGTCACACCACTCTGTGAACCATCGTTGATCAAACCGTCCTGATACAGCTGGCGAACCGCCTTGAGCATTGCCTTGTATTCATCGGTCATTATCTTATAAACCAAATCGCCCTTTTCGCCGTATTTGCCTTCTTCGTCAATCCCCCACTCATTGGGAGCGCCAAACCATACGCCTACGTTATTCCACATATCCTTGCCCATCCACTGATCAAGCAACAAGCCGCAAGTATCATTGATACCATTGCCGTCAGGATCTTTGTAGGTAAACGCATACAACATATCGTAAAAGTCATCCCATGTAGGATCTTCGCCTGCCTCAATTTTATTCCAGAAAGCGAGGTTCAGCTTCTCACACCAATCCCTCCGAAAGCCCATACCGTTACGAGCCAATGTCCTGGAAAGAGGAATAAAATACATTCTGCCATTGTAGGAAGCCTCCGCGCGGACAGCTTCAGGAATGGTAGCCAGATTATCATAATCGTCAATATAATCTGTCAAATCCCAGAACAGCCCCTCATCAATGGTAACCTCTACCTCTTTTGTCTGCTGCACCTGTATTACCTTACCGCTCTCATCTTTTTTAGGCTGTCCGTTTGCATCCAGATCATCCACCATAATCGGATCGCCGTTTGCATCAAACTGCGGTTCCTCCACCGTATATGTACCGCCTCCCACACAGGCTGACCAAAATGTCGCATTCGGATAAATCTTCATAACATCTGACACATCTCGGCTGGCATAACGCAGCACCAGGCGGGGGGAATAAGTGGTATCAACTTGAATATCCCAAGTTACATCCATATTGGTATATGCATTGATATCCGCTATCAGCTTCAAATAAGTCGGATCCGTGCCTTCCTCTGCCAACGGGTTATCACCGTTCAGAGAAACCGAAATACTCATAGGCGCCAAGGGATCGGTATCGGGTGTGCTGTTCCCGGAAGAAGCGCCCTCAGTACTCCCTGTGCTGTCGGAACCGGTCGGGGTGCTGCCTGAGCTTTGATTGCTTCCTGAAGGTTCGGAACTATTGCTGCCGTCATTCCCACATGCTGCTATATTCAGAACCATTACGGATGCCAATGCACAGGCAACCACCTTATTTGCCAGATTTCTTTTCATGTTTTACCTCCGTGATATAATATTTTCCGTTCTTTCCTCTATTTATTATGTGTATTGCTTCCATAATCTGCAGTTTATGAATTGTGGAATGTGATATTATTATATTCTTTTCTCACGGAAGAAAAAAAGCCGCATATTGCTGTATGAAATACAAAATTCATCTAATCTTGCTTTTTTCTTGCTTTTTTAATTGTTTGGGTGAAATACCATATATCTTTTTAAACGCCCTTTCCAGGTTTATATAAGAACAAAAACCTGCCTCCTCGGCAATTTCCACTACTTTTTTATCAGTATACAACAACATATTGTGCACCTTAGTCAAACGCAACAATGTCAAATACTCTATGACCGACACTCCCGTTGCTTCCTTAAACATATGACTGAAATGATACTTGCTCAAATGCACCATATCCGCAAGCATATCTAGGGAAATATCTTCTCCATAATGCCTGTTCATATATGCCAAAGTCTCTTTTATCTGCATTGGAGCAACGCTCTGCGCAGCAATCTCCCTCTTCTCTTCCTGTATTATGACAAGATCAAGCAACACCAAAAGTATCGCAGATATTTTCTTCTCATCCAGCCTCCGCCTGCTCTTGACTAAAGCCTCCAGCCTTAAAAAGGCTCCCGTAAACAAATTGAGATGCTCTTCCGACAAATGTAAAAAACTGTTCTGAACCTTTGCCAAAAGTTGTTCCAACTCATTTTCTGATAAAATATTCAGTAGAATCTTTTCATCAAAATTCAAAACATATCTATCATAGTATACAGCATCACGGCTTTGTCCGCTATGAATGGAAAAGGGACTATGAATAACCACATCACCACGCTCCATCACATGGCACAGTTCTCCGCAGAAGACATACCTTTTGCCTTCCAGCATCACAAAGATTTCATATGCGTCATGATAATGAGGCTCTCTCATGTTATATGGCTCTGATGTCGACTTTCGATGGACAAGAATTCTATCACACGCTGAAAAAACTGTATTTTTCATATATCCCTCCCAATTTCCGCCTCTGACCGCAAGTTACAGAACACCGTCAATGCATATCATGATGACCTCGCCGCACTGTGCCGCAGCCATACATCCATACACGACATATTTCGGAGGATACTGCCGTCAGCCGATGTCCTCAGATTCAAAAGAGCCTGAACGTAATCATATACCTCAATATTGGAAGCATACCAGATATTCCCATGATGTCCAAGTTTTTCACATATTTGCTCCATATGTCCCCAGCATTCCTTTCCTCGTTATCCGTTTCATTTCTCTCTTCTTCACATGAGAACATAAGATAACTTTTCGCGGCATAACTCCTGAAATGCCGGAATTTAGCGGCGGCTCTCAACCTTGACCGCCCCATCATGATCAAAAAAATTCCGGGCAACTACATTTTCTCAAACATCTCTTTCACAATATCATACGCTTCCTTCGGCCTGCGGTATTCGTCCAGAACGCCTTTGTTGTTATGACATCTGACTCTTGTGGCAAACCACTCTTCTTCTGTCACCCGGCAATCAGCAAACTGCCAGATAAACACACCTGTGAGCCTTTCATCCTTCTGATATGTCTCCAAATTCTCCCTGATGAGGTCGGATTGACGCTCTTCACTCCATTTACAGCGCCCTCTATCTCGAAATCCATAGATGGCCGCCGCGCCAAACTCACTTACTATCACCGGCTTCCCGGCTCCGCCCGCCGCAGCAATCCATTCCATTTCCTTTTCATGACGCTCTGACACAGAGACATCCTGATACCAGCCGGAATACATATTAAAAGAAACAATATCCGGCAAATCCAGACAGATATCTTTAAAATGCCTGCAAGTGGCCGAGGTAGCAGGTCTGGTGGTATCCAGTTCCCGAATCTGCCGGTACTGCTTTGCATACATTTCCCTGCCTTCCGGCGTTTCGCTGGCACACTCATTCAAGATACCCCAGATGACGATGCTTGGATGATTGTAGTGATTTTCTATCATTTCAAATATGCAATCCTCACACTGCTGTTCAAAATCAGGATGCTGCATATCTTCCAGATTCAACCCTCTTGCATGGTTCTCCTCCCACACAAGAATGCCCCTTTCATCACACAGATCCAGAAAGCGCTCATCATTAGGATAATGGCATGTTCTAACTGCATTGGCTCCCATATCCTGCATCAGATCCATATCCTGTGCCATCAACTGCGGTGGAATGGCACAGCCGATGACACCATAATCCTCATGTCGGTTAAAACCTTTCAAAAATACTTTCTCCCCGTTTATGCAAAGCTTCTGGTTCTTAAGCTCCACACAGCGGAAACCCACTCTCTCCATCATGTCGTCCAGACATTTTCCGTCCCTTGTAAGCTGGGCTGACAGAAGATACAGGTTGGGCTCTCCCACGTTCCAGGCAGACACCTTATGAAAATCCTGTTCCCAGCTAATGCGCTTTTCCTCGCCGGCTTCCAGACTGTCCACATGCTCTGTCATTTCCTGCCCTGCCAGAGAACATACAATGTCAAAGCATTCCTCCTGTTCCCCAATATTTTTTACATAAGCCTCAATCTTTCCATGCCACACGCCATTTTCCCGTGTGGGCGTAAAATGTAACCACTCAATATATACATCTTCGATTTCTTCCAATGCTACCGGCCGGGTAATACCACCATAAGTATAATAATCGTTGGGCTTGTGCAGTGCAGAATGTTCCCCAAAACTATTGTCTACCTCCACCTTAATTTCATGCTCACCCGGCGCGACTTCCCTTACAATTCCCGCAAAGGGTGTATACGCATTGTAATGATGCACAATACGCACCCCGTCAAAGTACACATCCGCTGTATGGCTGACTCCTTTGAATTCGATCCGCAGATTCGTCTTCCCTGAGAGATGAATCTTTTTACTGTAAGTACCCTTTCCCCGGAAATGCAGCATATCAGGGTGCTGCTCCCAACATCCGGGCACCATCAGCCGATAACTCCTGCCGTCTTCTCTTGTGAAATCCCACATGCCCTCCAATTCTTTCTGTGCCCGCACTGTGTGCTGTTCAAACAAACGTATCATTTTGTCTCCTCCTATTCATAGCTGCACGACGGCACTGCAGTGCGACGTAACTATAAATTTTATTGATAACCGTTGCCATTGCCTGCAATTCGTTACGCCCTCCCAATCAGCACGCTGCTTCCCTCAAATGCAAAACCATATTTCCTGATCTGTTCCGGTGCTATCCCTCTGCTTAACAGCACAGCTTCATACCGCTTCTCCTCAATCTGCCGAAGCGCAGCTATGACCCCATCCTCCAGAGTCTCTTTCCTTTTTGCATGAACTACCTTGAATTCAATGATAAACGCGGCGGTTCCTGCCTTCTTTGGCTCTATCATAATATCATACCGTCCCAATCCGCTTTCCCGGTTAGAGGTTATGATATAGCGATCCTGCAGCTCTGCCAACAACCCCAGCACAAATCCATGATAGAACCGCTCCGGCTGCGCCTTCTCCGATGGCTTCTTTCCTGTATCAAAGCTACTGAACATTTCAAGGGAAACCTCATTTATATAATCATTCATCCCCTCCAGGTCATCAGAAAGCAGCGCCTTCAGAAACCCCTGATGCACCTCCCGGCATCTTCCGAACCAGCTTCTGATAATCTGCAGAAACATAAAACGAACTTCCATGTTGGTCAATTTCAGTTCATACTCCATTTCCATTCGTTCCATATTCAGCTCTGCTGACAAGGCCTTTACATAACCGCTGGCAAGCAGCAAACTCCACACAGCTTCCTCTCCCTGTCCCAGATCGCTGAACACAATCTGCTCATCCAGGAAAGTGCGAAAAGTGCCTCCCTGCAGCAACTCCTCCATCACCGTCTTAAGCTTTGGGCTGCCTTCCCGTACCAACTTTCCCGCCAGGCTGTTAGCGCTGGTATTTACCCAATAAGGTCTTGCCTTACCTGTATCCAGAAAGTTGATGATGGACCATGGATTATAAATATCCCTACTTTTTCCAAAAACAAATCCATCATACCACATTTTTACTTCGTCCTTTCGGTCTGCCATGGCATATTCATCCAGCGCGGAAAACACTTCCTCTTCCGTAAAGCCAAAGCTGTCACCATATTCTTCCGAAGTAACTGTCACTACTTTCATGTGATTCACATCAGAGAACATGGATTCTTTGCTGACTCTGGTAATTCCTGTCATGACGGCACGCTCCATATACGGATTTGTCTTAAAAGTGGCATTGAACAGACTCCTGGTAAATTTTACCAGCTCCTCCCAATATCCATAGACATATGCCTCCTGCATGGGTGTATCATATTCATCCAGAAGGATGATCACCTTCTTCCCGTAATACCGCATCAAAAATCCCGACAGCGCTTTCAGGGCATCTGTCGCTATATGCGCTTCCATATCAAAGGAAACTTTCCGATAATACTCTTTTTCATCCTCCTTCAGAATACCGCTGTCCAAAAGGAAATCAAACTGGTTATACAGCTCTGCGATGAGAAAAAACATCTTCCTCTGCGCATCCCGAAAATTTGCCTCCTTCACAGGAGCAAAACTAATGAAAATCACAGGATATGTCCCCTGAAGCTTTCGATATTTCTCTTCATCCCAGATATCTAACCCCTCAAACAGATCGTCCCTCCCTGTATACTTCACGGAAAAAAATTTTTCCAACATACTCATGGTGAGCGTCTTCCCAAAACGTCTGGGGCGGGTAATCAGCGTTACACCATCCCCCTGTTCCCACCATTCCCTGATAAAATACGTTTTGTCGATATAGAAATATCCCTCGCTTCTGATGATTTCAAAGTCCTGACATCCGATACTCACTGTTCTCGGCATATTTGTCCCCTTTCAGGCAATCCTCTGCCATACATACAAATTATCCGCCTACTCGTTATCAGTATCATAACACATAACAGCCAATTTTACACTATTTTTCCTCATTCTCTCCCCAATCACTTACAAACATTGTTACTGTTTACTCTGGACCAGTAACTGATGCACAGAAATCGCAAATGCAGCGATTTCGCGCATGACTGTCTTGTGGTGGCATCTTTCCCAAACTGATTCCCTTCGGCTATTGTAACCGCCGGATTCCTGATTTCACAGTCGCCACAAGCTCGTCCTCTTCTCCGATACCATCCATCGGGTGTTCCATGCTATCGATCAATCAAACAATATCTCCTCTACCGTCACAAAGGTATATCCCTCCTCCAACAGCTCATCAATTGCCTTCAGCGCTGCCGTCACAGAAGTGTCATAATAATCGTGCATCAGGATAATGCTGTCCTCTTTCGCCTTGCCCACAATTTTATCCACAATGCAGGACACATTGCTGGAACACCAGTCCAGAGGGTCCACTGTCCAGAGCACCGGGAACATATTCAGCTCCTTCTCAAAGCTCTTATCCCACGAGCCATAAGGGGGGCGCACATACTGCACTTCCTCTCCGGTAATATTCTTCAATATCTCATTGGTCTTGATCAGTTCTTCCTTGAAGACTTCCCTGTTCCCCTTCGTCAACTGGATATGACTATATGTATGATTTCCCACCAAATGCCCCTCTTGAATCATTCTTTCAATAATTTCCGGATGTAATTCCGCATGTTCCCCCGTCACAAAAAAAGTAGCCACCACCCCCCGCTCCTTCAGTCCGTCCAGCAGTTGTTCCGTATAACGGGGATGCGGTCCGTCATCAAAAGTAATCGCAATCTTCTTCACATCCACTGCCATCCCTTCGCCGCCTTCTGCCATCCGCACCAGCCCGCTATCCGCTGCCACCACCTGACTGCGCAATCCACATACTCCTAAAAACAGCATCCCTGCTATAAAATCAAATAGTAGAAATGCTGTAATCATCTTTTTCATGTTCTTTCTCGATTCTTAAATTTGTTCTGTACAATATATGCACTTGCCCTCACTGCAATTCCCGATTTCAAATGTTTATCCCTTTTCTGTCAGCCGGAAAATCACGAAATCATAATACATATGGTGAAACGCCAAAACCTGCTCATACGCATATCTCTCTCCGGCAAACTCCGGTTCATCCCCTGCAAAAGTGACATACCAGATATTGCCCGCCCCATTTAATTGCTCCCACTCCGTAAGAGAATCCGTATGCGCAAAAGGCATATTGTATGGCTTATAAGGATAAATGTAATACTGATGCTCCGGATGATATACATTCAGAAAAACCGTATGCGGCCCAGGTGCAATTATCACATCATCCTCCCCAACCTGTTCTTCCCAAAATGCCTCATACACGCCCAATCCTCCATCATACTCCAAAATGACTTCTTCTCTATATTGTGCCAGAAGACAGCAGACTGCCACCGCCAAAATACCCGCTTTCACCTTTCCCTTCTTCAACCGGCTCATCCCGACTGCATAGAAAAGCATCAGAAAGCCAAATCCGGAAAAAACATACCTGCCCAGGAAACAATTATTCATATAAGCCGAAACCAATCCGCCGGTCAGTACAGTGAGCCCCAAAGCCCCCATACCCACTGCCGGCGCATAGTTATGCTCTTCTCTCATCCAGTCTACCGCCAGATATCCCAATACCAAACAGATTCCCATTCCTGAAAACATCACGACCCCTATGGGCGTTTCCAACGCGGAAAACCACTCCTTACAATAATCCATAAAAGAATAAATCGTAGCCAAATCTGTAACGGAACCCGTATCATACCGCATCCTGGAGATCATTTGCCTGCAGGTAACTGCCAGCCATGGTGAAAAAATAATAGATACCACGATGCCACATATGAAAAAAGGCTTTATCTTCTGATAGTGCTTGCGATACAGTAACACTGCAAGAAAAAGCAAATAGAAAAAGAAAGCCTGTATCATAGTAAAAGTATGACAATATACCGTACATATACTTACCGCACAAAAAGCAATCCACTTTCTGCGTGTGGCATCAAGATAAATATCATAAGCCAATAAACCCATCCATGTCATAAAAAACAATGACATGCCATACATCCGCACATTCCCTGCCTGCACACTCATAATCGGCATTACTATGGAAAATACCATAAACCAAATAGAAATCTGTTGTCCAAATAATTTTTTTACATAGTATTTCCCCAACAACAGATACCCTTCCATAAAGAGGAGAGACACAAGTTTCAAGCTTTGAAAATGTGTTCCGCCCCCAAACAAATGGTAAATTATCTTTAGAATGGAATAATAAAAAGGGGAATGGCAATCCACCGCCGAAATATATAACAACCCCAGCCAGGACTGCGACACCATTGCTGCCGAATATGCCTCATCATACCAGAGATTGTTCGTAATACACAACGCCCCCCACAGAACCAATCCCACCACAGGCATTGCATGCCAAATCATTGTTACCCGTTTTGTTGTATCCGTCATAACCTGTTATCCTTTACACCATAATGCTCATACAGACAAACCCCTCTGTATGTCACTCCTATTTTCAAACATCCCGACATCACAAGACCGGCAGTATGCAAAGTAATATGATGAAAATGGGACTACCGCATTCAGAATCATAAACCATTCCCTCTTTCATGCGTCAGCCCCATTTCTCACAGGAAAATCCTTTCAACTCAACTTCAAAGTGTCAATTACACCACTTAGAACTTTACTCTCTGCAACCGGAAGCGGTTTCCATTATTTCTTAAGAACCAAATGCTGGGGCAGACCATTGACCATAAACGGCTGATAGAATCCCTGAATCAGCGGCTCAATGTAATTGATAAACGCATCCGTCACATAATCCCCCTCCTCATTGATCCATTCACGGGGAACTACCTTCTCATTGTTGGCAATTCTGTGTACATCATAAATACCCACAGCACTGGTATACGGATCATCGGAAAGCCGATCAATCACCACCATCTTCCCGCTCTCTCCTTCATCCGCCGCTTTCACAGCCGCACCGCCAACCATAAAAGCTTCGTTCACATCAACCCGGGAAGCCATATGGGAAGCGCTTCTCTGCAGAGTAGAGAACTCAATACTGCGGGTCTTGCAGCCCGTCTCCTTGCCCAAGAAGCCCGCAAGATATGCCGCTGTCCCCTGAAGCTGCTTATGCCCGAAAGCATCCACATAATCCGCACCTCCTGACAACTCACAGACATATCTGCCGTCCGCCACCTTAATACCTTCTGATACGGCAATCACAACGGACTCCTTTTTCGCCAACAATTCCTTTGTCTTATCCAGGAATTTATCTATATCGAACACTACCTCCGGAAGATAGATTAAGTCAGGTCCTTCACACTCTTCTGTTCTGGCAAGGGCAGTCGCTCCTGTCAGCCAGCCCGCATTACGTCCCATAACTTCAATAATAGTGATCGCTTCCTTGTCATTATAGGTCATGCCCGTTGCATCCCTGATTACTTCCTTCGTGGAAGTAGCAATATACTTTGCAGCGCTTCCGAATCCCGGCGTATGGTCTGTAAGCGCCAGGTCATTGTCTATGGTCTTAGGTACTCCTAAAAACTTCTGCTTATGCCCCTTGATAATTGCATAATCGGACAATTTCTTGATGGTATCCATAGAATCATTTCCGCCAATATAAACGAATGCCTCTATCTCCAACTTGTCCAGTATTTCAAAGATCCTTTCATAAATCGCTACATCCTCATGAATCTCCGGCAACTTATACCTGCAGGAGCCCAGAAATGCGGAAGGCGTTCTTTTAAGCAATTCAATATCCATATCGGAATGAATCTGGGTGGACAGGTCTACATACTGCTCATCCAACAACCCCTGAACCCCATGCAGCATTCCATATATCGTATGAAATCCTCTTTCCTTAGCAGTCTTATAGACTCCGGCCAGACTGGAATTGATAACCGCAGTAGGCCCACCTGACTGCCCTACGATAATATTACGTTGCTTCGCCATTTTTTCATCCTCCATTCAACTAATATTTTATGATCTTATCCTGCTTCGTCCTGTTAAATCATACCAAAAATCAAATGAAATTACAATAGCAATCCGCAATGTAACGTTCATTCTTTTGCTACAATTGCGGCAAAATTCCCGATTCTTACTCAAACTGTGCATTATACAGCCGCCTGTACACACCCTGTCTTTCCATCAGCTCTTTGTGGGTACCCTGTTCTACCACTTCGCCGTCATTCACTACCATAATCAAATCCGCATTCTCTATTGTCGACAGCCTGTGAGCGATGACGAAACAGGTCTTACCCTCCATCAGCTTCAACATCGCCTTCTGTATCTGCCGTTCCGTTCTGGTATCCACATTGGAAGTAGCCTCGTCTAAGATTAACATCCTCGCGTCTAACAGCATTGCCCTGGCAATGGTAAGAAGCTGTTTCTGTCCCTTGGAAATATTGGTTCCCTCATCCGTAAGAATCGTATCATATCCCTGTGGAAGCCGTTTAATAAAAGAATGAATGCGGGCGGCTTTCGCAGCAGCCTCCACTTCCTCTCTGGAAGCCCCCTCCTTCCCATATGCCAGATTCTCATAAATACTGCCGTAGAACAACCATGTATCCTGCAATACCATGGCATAAGCCTTCCTGAGACTTTTTCTGGTCAAATATGCTGTTTCCTTCTCATCCACCAGAATCCGTCCGCTGTTAGGGTCATAGAACCGCATCAACAAATTGATTAATGTGGTCTTACCAGCACCGGTAGGCCCCACAATTGCAATCAGTTTTCCCGGTTTTGCCTCAAAGCTCAAATCATGGATAATGGTCTTATCCGGCGTATATCCAAAGCTTACATGCTCTACTTTTACGTCCCCAATGGCTTCCACAAGTTCCTGTGCTCCCTCCGCGTCCGCAGGCTCCGGCGCTTCGTCAATCAGGCGAAACACCCTCTCTGCTGCGGCCAAAGCTGATTGCAGCTCGCTGAAAATATTCGCCGCCTCATTAATGGGACCGGAAAATTTGCGTGAGTATAACACAAAGGAAGAAATATCACCTATCCTCATTGAACCGGCCAGGTAAAGAAGCGCTCCAAACACACTGATCAAAGACAAAGACAAATTATTGATAAAATTCACACAGGGACCCACAATACTTCCATAATACTCTGCCCGGTAATAAGCATCCACAGCTTCCTTATTTTTGCCGTTGAAACGTCTCAGGGTATATTCTTCCCTGCCATATGCCTTCAAAGTCTTCTGACCTGTGATCATTTCCTCCACAAAACCATTCATCTCCCCCAATTTTGCGGAACGTTCCCGAAAAAGCGGCCTTGTCCTACCTGTAATATACTTTGTGATTAATATTGACAACGGCACCGTAAAAGCAAATACCAGCACCAACTTAGGAGAAATTGTAATCATCATCACCAATGCTCCCACCACAGTGATTATCGTAGTTAAAAGCTGCACTAAATCGTTTGAAAGCGAAGCATTGACCGTATCAATATCATAGGAAATACGACTGATAATATCACCTGTCTGATGCACATCAAAATACCCCACCGGCAGACTCATCAGCTTTTCAAACACATCCTGACGCATACGATACACCACCTTGCGGCTGATTGTCAGCATCAGAACCTGCAGTCCATAGGACATGACAGCAGAAGCCACATAAAATCCTGCCATCCATGCCGCATAGTAGAACACTTCACTAAAATTCACGGCCCCTGGCCCCGGCTCTACTGCACCAATGCAAAGTCCTGTCAATTTAGGTCCTATCAATGAAAACAGATTGCTGCCCAAGGTACAGACTACCGCAAACGCCAACAGCCACTTATATTGCAGCATATATCTCCCCAGCCGTAAAACCGTCCTCTTGGAATATCTCTTTTTTCCCTGTTCCATTACCCTTCCTACCTCTCATACCTACAATATAATTGCATGGAATTTCTATGCTCCTTCACACCATTGGTTACATACTTTCTCCCGTCTGCATCTTACTAATCTCACTATAGACTTCACAGTTGTCCATCAATTCCTCATGGGTGCCGTAGCCAATAGGCACACCGTCTTCCAAAACCAGAATATGATCCGCATTACGAATAGAACTAACCCGTTGAGCAATCATAACCAATGTTGTATCAGGAAAATGCTCCTTAATTCCCCTTCGTAACTGCGCATCTGTGCGGTAATCCAATGCACTGGAGGAATCATCCAGAATCAATATCTCCGGTTTTGCCGCCATGGCGCGGGCGATCAAAACACGCTGCTTTTGTCCGCCGCTCAAGTTCGCTCCCTTAATATTCAGAGCCTCTGACGCCTTATCCGCCCTGTTTTCCACGAATTCACTGGCTCTGGCATATAACAAAGCTTCCTGGATCTCTTCCTCACTCAGTTCTCGCCCTAAAGTGACATTTCCGGCAATGGTATCTTCAAAAATAGTGTCATTCTGAAACACCACACCGAATTTCGCTTTCAACGCCTTGGGTTGATAACTGCGCACATCCTTGCCCGAAATGCGGACACAACCCTGATCCACATCATACATGCGCATCATCAGATTTACAATCGTTGATTTTCCGGAGCCAATCTCCCCAATAATGCCCAATGTCTCTCCCTTATTAATACAGAAGCTTAAATCCCTGATATTGGCTTCTCCTCCTTTGAGATAAGAGAACGTCACATGATCAAAACAAATGGTTTCCTCTATTGGCGCTTCTTTTTGTGCTTTATTTTGTTCTTCTTTCCGTTCTTCTGACTGTTCTTCTGCCTGTTCAGTCCTCTTCTCCCCGGTATCGCTGCCTTCTTTGGAAGAGGCTATTTCCATTTCAGATGTTCTCATGACAGATGTTTCTATTACCTGCATATCATCCCCACATTCCAACACCTGCCAGATACGATCACCGGAAGCAATTGCCTTAGACAACACAGTAAACATTTTAGAAATAGATAACATGGCATTCAATATAATCGTAAAATAAGTGGTAAACGCCAGAATTTTCCCCACCTCTGAGGTTCCTGCATTTACCCGGTATGCCCCTACCAAAATAACGCCCACCAACCCTAAGTTCAACAAAATATTCATAGAGGGATTGATGACCGCCATCACCATACCATTCTTCCGCTCCCGCTCCACGACCTCCTTATTAATGTCCCTGAATTTCTCCGTTTCGTACTCTGTCTTAGACAATGCTTTTATGACACGTATTCCTGCTATATCTTCCCTGACCATCCGTACAAATCGGTCATTCGCTTCCTGTAGTCCCGCATACATGGGAATACTGCGGCGGGATACATATACCGTAATAAATCCCAACAGCGGCAAAGTAGCCAGCAGAACACAGGCCATGGCGGCATCCAACGTAAAAGTCACACAGATACCGCCAATGAGCAAAATAGGTGCGCGCACCCCTAACCTCTGTATCCGCCCAAACATTTGATGCAGATTATATGTATCCGAAGTCATCCTGGATATCAGGGACGGCTTGGTAAAATAATCTGTCTGCGCATTTGACAAATACATTATCTTGGAAAATAAGTCATGGCGTATGACCTCCGTGGCATCACTTGACACTTTGGAGGCCATCCGGTTGGCAATAATATTAAACGAAACCGCCACACCGGAACAAATCAACATCAACAGCCCCCAGAATAGAACCATATTTCGATTACGCATGGGAATCACTGTATCAATGATATACGCCAGAATATATGGAATACATAAATCCATAATTGTCCCAAAAAATTTTATTAAAAACCCCATTCCCATTCGCTTATAATATGGACTGATATATCGCAAAATAATCTGTTTCATGTATTTTCCCTGTCCTGTTCCTCTCTTACTTTAAACCTGATTTCCTCCGGCAAATTCTTCTATCATGGCAGTATCTTCCGTCCCAGGCAGACGCTCCATGATAGCTGGCACTTCTGCCATTCCTACATAAATCGGTGTCGGGCGACACAGTTACCGCCCGACACCGATTTTCAACAATTCTTTCCCGCAATCTCAAATCATTAAATCTTAAACACTGAAATTTCTGTCTTCAGCTCTTCCATATTCTGCCCCAGCGAATCTGCGGTCTGATTCAGATTTTGTACACTTTCCATCAGCCTGTTCACCACATCTCTCACCACTTCTGCGCTATTGGCAGTTTCTTCAATAATATCAGAAATATTCCTCACGGCATCCACGGTGAATCTGCGCTCATGATCAGCCTTCTCCGTACTGTCCACAATCGCCTTCAGACCTTCCACCAACGTACTCATCTGCTTCTGCATCTTCAGGAATACATTAACCACCTGCTCCACCGCCTCTGTCTGGGCAGCAACCATATTCTCAGCAGCCTGTGCACTCTCCACACTGTTCATAGTCTGTCCTGTGATGTGATCCACATTATTCCGTATCTCTCCTGCTGCCTTAGCAGAATCATCTGCCAGCTTACGTATCTCTTCCGCCACCACTGCGAAGCCTCTCCCGGCCTCCCCGGCTCTTGCCGCTTCAATGGATGCGTTCAGGGACAATAGATTCGTCTGTTCCGAGATCTCCGTAATCGTACCGACAAAGGTATTGATGATCTCCGACTCCCTCCGCAGAGAATTAATGCTTTCTCCCACCTTTTTGGTTATGGATGTGGTTTCCCTTGCTCTGTCTCCTAATAGCTGGACAATTTCCATACCACGGTTGATCATTAGTTCTGTTTCATCCACCAGCTTCTCAACATCCTCCACCACGCGACTGACTTCCTGAATCTCGCTGGACAGGATATCCGTCTTAGCCACACATTCCTGCGCATGCTCGGACTGTCTGCTCATGCCCTCATTGATTTCATCAATGGCCTGGGTAATGTCCGTGGAATAATCACTGATAATTCCGGAGACTTCATTGACATCGCGGGAAGAACTTTCCAATTGCTTTGTGGCCCCTGTCACTTTATTTACCAGGTTCTTCGTATTCACAATCATATTGTTGGCTGACGATGCCAATCCCCTGAATTCATCCTTGCCTTTGGCAGTAACCTGCACTGTCAGATCACCCTTGGCAACCTCACCGAATTTCCTGGAAATCCTCTTCATATTGTTCTGGATACTGAACACAATCAACAGTCCCACTATCAATACAATAATACATGCAAGGATCACCAGCCCAAATGTCATTGTCTTGATGCCTTCCGCCTGACCGGTAATCACATCCATGGGAACCAGCACACATATGACAGCTCCCGTCTCCTTACTCTTGCTGTAAATAAACTGATATTCTCTGTCTGCAAAATTCACCTGCTCATTGCCTTCAAATATTTCTCTCCCTTCCTCGTCAACCTGACCAGGTTCAGGAAAAAAAGGCTGTCCATAAAATACAGCTTCCCCCTCCGTCAAAATACTCTCGCTGTCTTCACTCAATTTCTCACTGATGACCTCACGGCCATTTCTTGTCACAAAACCTACAATACTTCCCTCTCCCAGATCCAAACCACCTATGAATTCGCGAATCGCTCCAGGGGCAACATCCACTACAACACAAGCACTTTTTGTCTGAGAAAGAATCTGATACGACATAATGTATGTACTTTGCTTCATAGTCAAGGCTTCATCCAGCACCGGATGCGCATCAATCCACCCCTCCATCCGGCCGCTGGCAGCCATTGCCTCACGATAACTGGCAAGAAAACCATCTGACCTTTCATCATTATAGGTTGTAAGCATGCCAATACCTTCCCTTGTAATGATATGGATATTACTGATAAAATCATTGGTCATACGGGATGTGGATAAAGATTTCCTTGTCGACTCCACAAGCGCTGCTTTTGACAGATTATTGCCTTCGAGCATCCCGATAAAATAACTGGACAGCTCATTGTCAAACGCATACTTCACACCCTCCGCCTCTATAAAGGAAGCTACCATATCCACATACTCTGTAGCCATCTTGATTGTCTGTTCCGTAGACACTCTAAACTTCTCATTCATACCCTCGGCCGATTTCTGATATGCGGAAATACCAATCACAACCATAAATATAATCGGCACAAAAAAGCATAAGATAATTTTATTTCGTATGCTGAACACCAAATGCTCTTTCGTTTTCTTACCAGCCATAATACCCTCCCTTATCGTAGTTTTCCTCTGAAAAATCTCCAAAATGCCCAAAAAGCAATTCTATATCGAAAAGTTTTCAGGAATTTTTGCTGTTCCTTCTCTTAAAATTATACACCATTTTGTTAATTTTACCAATAGAAAATAACAATATTATTTAAATTTATTTATTTTTATGGCATTGAGATATCTCTCTTCAAATTCAGGTTCCATTGCAAGGTTGATTATCTCCGTTCCCGCCACGATATGCTGCAGTTTTGCCATCAACCGTTTTCGTTCCCCCGAAAGCAGCTCCCGCCCTGCGGATAACGCTCCTGTCAGTGCCGTATTACCACCTGTTACAGACTTCGATGCCAACTTTCCGGGCAGAAGACCAATTTCTGCCGCCGCAGCCGGCTGCAGATAATATCCAAATCCGCCTGCTAACACCAGCCTGTCCACCTGTTCTGCCTCCACCCCATAACAATTCAGCAGAATTTCAATTCCGGCAGCAATCGCCGCCTTTGCCAGTTGAATACTCCTGACCGCTTCCTGTGTTACAAGCACATTGCCGATACGAATCCCCTTTTCAAAAAACGCCTCTGCCAATAACCCTGTCTCATCCAGAATGCCTTCCTGCCGCAGTCTTGCCAGAAGGCTCACCATATCCGCACCCCAGATTCCCTTGTTCGCCCCTCCTTCAAAGGCCGGTCCCGCAGCCGTTGCACAGGCAATCCTCTTGTCACGATTCCCCAGCACCAATTCGCCATTGGTGCCCAGGTCCACAAGCAGTATCAATTCCTCTCTGTCCGCCATCCCACAGGCATGAATCCCCGCCACAATGTCACCGCCAACAAAAGCTGCCAATCCCGGAAATATAAAACAGGGAACCCCTGCAAAAGTGGTATCCGCCGCAGTCAAATGCCGCGCTTGAAAGGGCGCATGACCTAATTCATCGGTTTCCCACCCCATCAACAAATAGGTCATGGTGGTATTTGCTGCCAGTACCATTTGCAGCCGTTCATTTTCTGCAAGCTGTTTTTCAAATCTACGTATACCGCGCTCTAAAACATGTTCCACCTGTCTGCGCATTTCTTGGGCCTGTTCCTCTTTTTCGGCAGCTCGAATTCTTGAAATCACATCCGCACCATATTTGGTTTGAGGATTTACAGACACATATCTGTCCGTCACATTGCCGTCACTGCCATACAACAGCATTGCAATGGTGGTGGTCCCCACATCCACCGTCACCAAACGTATACCCTCCTTCCCTGACAACGGCAGTTTTCCACCAAACATCGCCTCATCCGCAAGCACCTGAAGACCTGGGCCGCCGGCCTGAGCCGTCTCTATGTGACTATCATCCCGTATTATTCCCGGGCACAGCCCGCAGCCGGTACAAATACGGCAGCGAAACCCCTTATTGATAGCGTTTGACATCATATCAACCCTGTTATACAAACTGATTCCTCTCTTCATCATAATGATAACCAACAGAAGCCAGACTATCTACAATCTCCTGCTCCTTCACCCCCAGTTCTTCGCAGAACTGTTTCAGGCTTCCATAATAATCTCTCAATTTCGTATTAACATAACTTAACAGCATAATCGGATCTTTTGGCAACATCATTTTCCTCTTTTCTACGATATAAATCATTATATTTTGATTTTACCAGACATCCAACTTGTTTACAAGCACAAAATGGCAACTGTTCAGCCATGCCATTCATAAGTTGCCGGCATGTACATTTTCACCAACAACCGGGTAACTTTTCCTCCCATAAAAAGAAGAGAGCTGCAAAACTCTCTTCTCTACTGAAATCTTATTCCAAAATCCTGTGCAAATATACTTGTCAGTTCGCAAGGTATGGAGCTGTCTCTGTCTGAATCTGTTTTCCGTATTCTTTCACACTGTCTGTAACCGTATAGTCCTCATCACCAAACAAGAACTGATGCAGCCATACTACGTTAGACTCCAGATCCAGCGGAACCACACAGCTTCCTTTGGCGCCGATATTGTGTGCGATACGCATATCTTCTCTTGGGAAACCGGCTTCTTCCACAATACGGTAATTGGCAATATTTGCAATCAGACTCAAAATGTCCTTGGAATCCAAGCTGGTATAGATATCGCCGATACTATTGTTGAACACCTCCGTCAATGTCGCCAGATCCAGTTTCTTCGCCTGTTCCTCAATGGCCTTAATCACTTCCCTCTGGCGCTCGGTACGCTCAAAGTCAAAATTTCCCACCTGCCGTATACGGCAATAGGCTGCTGCCTGCAAGCCGTCCAAAAGCTGGTAACCTGCATGCTCCACCGGTGTATATTCACATTTTAATACATTTGCAACGCCGATCTGATAATTATTGATATGCTTCAGCTCTTCCTCGTCTACATCAATGTATACACCACCCACACCGTCAATCACCTTTCTTAAACCGCCATAACCCACAGCCACAAAATCGGTAATATCCATATCCAGATTCATGTTCAACATCTTGACTGCCTGTTCCGCTCCGCCATCATTATATGCTGCATTACATTTCCAGTAATAATCCGTACCGATATTAAGGTATGTATCACGGAACACACTGACCAACTTAATGTCACCCGTATCAAGATTGATGCTGGCGATCATGATACAGTCGCTGCGGCTGCCCTTATAAATCTGGCTGTCCGTCTCCGCATCCACACCAAAAAGCGCAATATTCATATATCCCTGCATGGTGCCGCCCTCTTCCTTCTCCTGCTGCACCTGCTCGTTTATCTCAAGCGCCGCCGGGTCCAGCTTTGCCATTTTAGGGCCTTCGCCTGATTTACTTATCACCAAATACAATATGCCCAGCATACCCACAATCACAATGGCTTCAATGGCAAATATCACTACTTTCAATTTTTGCTTTGCATTCATTTTCATTCTCCTCAACAATAGAATCATCATAATACATAATAGTCAAGACATCGTTTGCTGTGACAATTTTATTATAAAGAGAACTCATTAGGAAATTATGAAGTAATTTATTAAAATTTCTTAAGATGGATGGAAAAAACATACAAATTTGTCAGACGCCAAAACCCTCCCTGGTAAGTTCAGGAAGGGTTTTGTATCTTCTCATGATTGCTATACACTCTTTACCAAAGCTGCAAGTGCCTCATTTTCCACATCTATCCAAATGGTATCGCCGGTATCCACGCCGTCTGACAATATCAGCTTTGCCGTCAGCGTCTCTACATGCTTTTGAATATACCGCTTCAAGGGTCTGGCACCATAGACCGGATCATAAGCATGCTCCACAATGAAACTCATCGCTTTATCTGTCAATGCCAGCTTCAGGTTCTTGTCCTCCAGACGTCTGTTCAGATCCGCTATGATCAAATCCACAATGCCGCCGATATTATCTTTCGTCAATGGCTTGAACAAAATCGTCTCATCCAGCCGGTTTAAGAACTCCGGCCTGAAATGTCCACGCAGATCATTCATAACCTGTGATTCCGCCTCAGCGCTGATCTGTCCGTCCTCATCAATACCCTCCAGCAGATAGCCCGCACCGATATTGGAGGTCATAATGAGAATGGTATTCTTAAAATCCACCGTTCTGCCCTGGGAATCCGTGATTCTGCCGTCATCCAACACCTGAAGCAGCACGTTAAATACATCCGGATGTGCTTTCTCTATCTCATCAAAAAGCACCACACTATATGGCTTTCTGCGGACTGCCTCCGTCAACTGGCCGCCCTCTTCATATCCCACATATCCGGGAGGTGCTCCGATAAGCCTGGATACGGAATATTTCTCCATATACTCACTCATATCAATCCGCACCATGTTATTCTCATCATCAAACAATGCTGCCGCCAATGATTTGGCAAGTTCTGTTTTACCCACACCTGTAGGCCCCAGAAACAGGAAAGAACCAATGGGTTTCGTAGGGTCCTTGATACCCGCTTTGGATCGGATGATCGCCTCTGTTACTTTGGTGACACCTTCATCCTGGCCTATGACTCTTCTATGGAGTTCTTCATCCAGGTGCAAGGTTTTATTCCGCTCACTCTCTGTCAATTTTGCCACCGGAATCCCCGTCCACCGGGAAATGATCCTGGCAATCTCTTCATCGGACACTTTCTCCCGCACAAGGGACAGTCCTGAAGCGCCTGCCTGCTCTTCCTGCTCTAACTGCTTTTTCAGCGCCGGCATCTTTCCATAGCTTAACTCTGCGGCTTTCTCCAGATTCCCCTCCATCTGAGCAATCTGAATCTCATTGTTCATGGCATCGATCTCTTCACGCAGCTTGGATAACCTGTCCACAGAAGCCTTTTCATTGTCCCATTGGGCCTTCCCGGAAGCAAATTTTTCCTTGTATTCCGCCAACTCCTTTTGAAGATCCGCCAGGCGCTCCTGGCTCAATTTATCTTCCTCTTTCTTCAGAGCAGCTTCTTCAATCTCCATCTGCATGATCTTTCGCTGCAATTCATCCAGTTCCGTGGGCATACTGTCCAATTCCGTCTTAATCAGGGCACAGGCTTCATCCACAAGGTCAATGGCCTTATCCGGCAGGAACCTGTCGGAAATATAACGATGAGAAAGCACTGCTGCACTGACCAGGGCATTATCCATGATCTTCACTCCATGGTACACCTCATAGCGCTCCTTTAACCCTCTCAAAATGGAAATCGTATCTTCCACGGTGGGTTCTTCCACCATAACCGGCTGGAAACGTCTCTCCAGAGCCGCATCTTTTTCTATATACTGCCTGTACTCATCCAGGGTGGTTGCACCGATACAATGCAATTCTCCCCTTGCCAGCATGGGCTTGAGCATATTGCCTGCATCCAGCGCTCCATCGGACTTGCCCGCCCCCACAATGGTATGCAGTTCATCAATAAACAAGATAATCTGGCCGTCGCTGCTCTTCACATCTTCCAGCACCGCCTTCAGACGTTCCTCAAACTCGCCCCTGTATTTGGCGCCTGCTACCAGCGCTCCCATATCCAGGGCAAAAATTTTCTTATCCTTCAACCCCTGGGGTACATCCCCCCTGACAATACGCTGGGCCAATCCTTCCACCACCGCAGTTTTACCCACGCCGGGTTCGCCGATCAATACGGGGTTGTTCTTGGTCTTCCTGGAAAGAATACGGATAATATTTCTAATCTCACTGTCCCTGCCGATCACCGGATCAAGCTTCTGATTCCTTGCTTTCTCCACCAATTCCTGGCCATACTTTTCCAAGGTGTCATAGGTGGCCTCCGGATTGTCGCTGGTGACTCTCTGATTGCCCCGTACTGTAGAAAGCGCCTGCAGGAAGCGTTCTCTGGTAATGCCGTATTCCTTCCAGATCAGTGCAATTTCCCGGTTGGGATTCTTGAGCATGGCCAGAAGCAAATGTTCCACGGACACATACTCATCTCCCAGCAGCTTTGCCTCATTCTCCGCACCAATCAATACCTTATTGAGATCAGCTCCGATATAGACCTTGCCGCCCTGTACCTTTGTCCGTTTGGCCAGCGCCTGCTCCGCACGTTTTAGAAAATGCTCTTTCTGGATTTCCATTTTCTCCACCAGCTTCAAGATTAAGCTGTCTTCAACTGTCAGCAGACTATACAGCAGATGTTCCTGCTCAATTTCCTGATTTCCATACTCATAAGCCAGCTTCTCACTACCTTCCACTGCCTGCATGGATTTTTGTGTAAATTTCTGTATGTTCATGCTACCCTCCTATTCCGGTTCTGATTCCGATTTTGATTCTGCACCTGCAATCACAAATGATTGTTGCAAATGTTGTAATCAACCTGTCCGCCTGTAAACCTGTCAACGCCGTAATTTCCCGGCGGCTATGGTTTTCAACTCCACAGCGCACTGTCAAATGCACTATATCGCTGCGCCTGATGTACGGTCAAATATTATGATAATATATCACCCTATTTCACATGCTGTACAGTACTGTGGCTTTGATTTCAGCATTTCCACAAAACATAATCTTAATCACATCTTTGTTTTGTGTTCTACAATAAATATAACACGAAGCACACATAAATCAATAAAGAAAGCCTAAATTTTTTATAAACAATAGAATCCAAGCTCTGCAAGGATTCTATTGCCATAAATGAAAGCTGCCGTTCCATTGCGGCTACCGCAGGAACAGCAGCTTTTCCACCTTATTGTCTCTGGTTCAGTATCTCCGATATTTTTTCTATCATTTCGTCTTCCTTTAAACGGAACTTAATCTCCACACGTCTGGACGCTGCCATATCCACTTTATCCGTGGGCCGCCCTGACGCATCATTTTCATAGATGGGCTGACTAAAAGAACGTCCGTTAACAGTGAGCAATAGCATCAATTCTTCTATCTTTTCTTCACTGAGACCATTTTTAGAATTCAGACAGAATTGTGCCACGGAATATGCTCTCTGATAGGACAAATCCATATTTTCCTTGTAAGTGCCATCGGTATCCGTATGCCCCTCAATAATAATTTCTGCTATGTACTCGCGGAAACGATCCTGTAATAACACATCCAGGTACATGGGAATGATTTCTTTCAGCGTCTTCTGGCTGTCAGAAGACAGTGTAGCACTATTGTAACGAAATAACAAGTCCGATGAGAAAGTAATAGAACCTGTTCTGGAATCCACACTCATGCTGGAATTGTTAAATGTTGCCTGAAGCGCTCCGATAATGTCCGTTCGGATACCAACGATATTTTCCAGCTCCTGCCTGGTGGTACTCAATTCCTGTTGTGCCGCATTCAATTCCCCTTGTGCAATACTTAATTCCTTTTGTCCGTTCTCGATTTCCAGATAAGCTTTGTTCAGCTCATCCTGGGTCAACGCCGCATTTGCATATGCCAACTGCAGCTCCGCCAGGGAACTTGCCAGCTCTTCATTAGACTTTTCAATGGCTGCTTTATATTCTTCCAGATTTTTCATTGCATCGTCTAATTCCTTCTGTGTCGCGCTCAAATGATCCTGAGACTGCGCCAAATCTACCCGGGCCTGATCCAGATCCGTCGTCTTCTGCTTGTAAATGGCAAGTGTAATGGCAATGATCAGCACAAATATCAGCAGAAGCGCCGCCATCATATCCGAATAGGACTGCCAATAACTATGTTCCGCAAATGCCTCTCTATTCTTTCGTTTTGCCTTCATATACAACCCCCTAACAATCACGCTGCCAAAAAAGCGAACTTGTTCGCTTGCGTTCTTCCGGAAATGAAGATTTTCTTAGTCAGTGTACTTTGCTGACTTAGAAGATCATCATTTCCTTCACACCAATTCTTTCATCTGCTCAAAGGTGTACAACTGATTGCTGACATCACGGCTAATCTCATCACATGCAGCAACAAGTGTCTCCTTCTGTTCCGCCAGCTCTTTTGCAAACATCTCTTGTCTGTCCAGCATAAACTCCAGAGATTCCTGCATTTTCCGGTTGGACTCCACTAAATTCCTCGCCGCCTCCAGCACAATCCTGTTGCTCTCCGCTTCCACATTCTGCGCACGCATCACAGCCTGCAAAGTATCTCCTACCCCTCTCAACTGCGTTCCCATAATGGTCTCCAGCTGTTCCAGAAAATGCTCTGCCATGTGGTTCAGCGCCCTTGTCTGAAGCTCAGACTGACCCTTAGCCATATCCAGAAGCTGCTTTATGTAATTTGCAGTATTTGCCTGGTACACCAGCATCGCAGCGGTATTTTCGTCACCGGAACCAGTGGGAGGCATAGCGCACTGCCTGAAAACGTCCAGAAAAGAATTCAACTTTCCGTAGGCATCCGCCATAATACTGCGATAGACAAAATTAAATATCAGTGAAAAAATGATACCATACACAGAGGTGTGGAACGCCACCTTCATACCGGACAGAAGAGGACCCACATTATCGGAAATCGTATAAATATCATCCCCGCTGAAGGAACCCAGCCCCAGTGACAATCCAATGAAAGTTCCCAAAATACCCAGACCTGTCATAGTGCCGGAAATGCCGGAATTAAAATAACTGCACCCTACTTTATCCAACAATTCCTCGTTTACATAATCTTCGATATCACAGGTATTGGCATACCTCTTTCCTACGCGGCTGCTGCGCACCCGCATACGATACTTTGCAAAAGCAGTCCGAAGATTTTCATCCTCAAAAACGTCCTTCTTATCCTGCAAAGAAGCCCAGATATTCTTATTGCCCGCTTCCTTATATTCTGTCTGCAATGCACCGCTCACCCTTTGCAAATCATCCGTTAAGCGATTCAGCTGCAGAAAACCTGCAGCCGATATCACGAACAGAATCCCAATGATCGCCAGAAAAATACCATTGATCAACAAGTTGCTGACAGATGTCACATTTCCCGAAAACACCCCGTTGACATAGAGAATAAATACCACCATAATGGCATAAACAATAAACAATCCGTAAAATAATTTATTTTTCATTTCTCTTCACTTCCTTACTGCTGCACAGTAATTTCTTTCACCTCGTAGCCGGCCTCTGTTACTGCCGCCGACAATACTTCATCCGCAACTTCCGCCCCAAGCGTCACCAATGCCGTCTTCTCTTCCAGGCTCATGGTAACGGCACTGACACCTTCCACCGCTTCCAGTGCCTTCTGTACCCTTCCTGTACAATGTGCACACATCATTCCATCGATTTTCATTATTTTTTCCATAATTTTCTTCCTTTCTGCTGCTATTGTTTTCGTTGTTAATTGTTCTGTTGTAATTGCTTCTGTTGTTTCCCTGCCTGCCATACACGCCTTCTCTTCTGCGGACTGTGTTTCTTCTACACACGCCCCGTCTTCTTCAGGCTGTACATCTTCTGCGCTTTTCCCACCCTTTCTGTCATTGGTCTGCCGGAAAGTACTCTTAAAGCCCTTAAGTCTCAATGCATTCCCCACCACGAAAATACTGCTCAGGCTCATGGCAGCCGCACCGAACATAGGATTTAATTTCACTCCAAACATAGGATACCACAAACCGGCCGCTAAGGGAATACCTATTGCATTATAAAAAAATGCCCAAAACAAATTTTGTTTAATATTGCGTATGACGGCACGACTGAGGCGAACTGCTGTCACCGCATCTCTCAAATCACTCTTCATCAGTATAATGTCCGCACTCTCCATGGCCACGTCTGTCCCCGCACCAATGGCCATTCCCACATCCGCTGCTGCCAACGCAGGTGCATCATTAATGCCGTCCCCAATCATAGCCACCTTATGTCCGGCCGCCTGAAGAGCGCTGATCTTCTTTTCCTTATCCTGGGGCAATACCTCTGCCACCACTTCCTCGATATCAAGGCGACTCCTGACTGCCTCCGCAGTCCTTTTGTTATCTCCGGTCAGCATTACCACATGGATGCCCATTTCTTTTAATTTCCGTATAGCCTCCCTGGACGTGGACTTCACCTCATCCGCCACACCAATTACCCCCAGGAAACGGCCTTCCTCCGCCACCAACAATGGGGTCATCCCCTCATCCGCAAGCCTTTCTATTCCCTGCAGCACATCTCGGTTAATGGTTATGCCATTTTCCTCCAGGAAAGGCTGATTTCCAACAAAATATTTTGTACCTGCTTTCGCTCCCGCATCCCTGCGAGCCAATACTGCCTGCCTCTCCTGTACAGACACTTTCCGGCTGCCCTTTCGTATGCTGTCATTTGCCTGTATTACAATCTGTACTTCACTCGGAGCTGTTTTCTTTCCTGTTCCTATTCCATTCCCTTCCAGAGCTGTAATCGCCACAGGTCCATCTTTCATCCCCCTTCCATCACCCTCCGCTCCAAAATAAGAGAGTGCATCCGTATCCTGCATACCAACCAAGTTCTGTGCTTCTTCCGAAAAATCCGCCATCGGCTGCGGCGGAATGTCCTCTGCCAGCACACCTTCCACACCGCGGCCAAATACCGCCCTGAAATCCCGTACCTTGGGCACAGATAATTTTCTGGATGCGGCATATTCTACCACCGCTTCTGCCAGCGGGTGCTCGCTTTTTTTCTCCAATGCCGCCGCAATCTTTACCAGACTGCCAATCGCCATGTCCGGCACAAAGACACTGGTCTCCATTACTTTTAACTTTCCTGCCGTAATGGTTCCTGTCTTATCCATAACCACTGTGTCAATCTCTCTTGCCTGCTGCAGTGCTTCACCGGACTTTATCAGGATACCTGCCCCGGCGCCCACACCGGTTCCCACCATAATCGCCACCGGGGTCGCAAGTCCCAGCGCACAGGGACAGGAAATCACCAACACTGCAATTGCCGTAGAAACAGCAAATTCCGCTCCCGCTCCTGCCAAAAGCCATACAAAAAGCGTCACCAGCGCAATGCCAATGACCACCGGCACAAACACCCCGGCCACCTTATCCGCAAGCTGTGCAATCGGAGCTTTGCTGGCACTGGCTTCCTCCACCAGACGAATAATTTGAGATAACGTGGTATCCTCCCCGACTCTGTCCGCCCTGCATTTCAGGAATCCAGCCTTATTTACTGTGGCAGACACCACTTTGTCTCCCTCCTGCTTTTCCACCGGAACGCTCTCTCCTGTGATGGCGGCCTCATCCACACTGGAATTGCCCTCGATGACTGTTCCATCCACCGGTACCAGGCTTCCCGGCTTCACCAGAAAAATATCCCCTGCCAATAACTCCTCCGTAGGGATTTCCACCTCCTGTCCCTCTTCTGTAAGCAATATGGCCGTTTTAGGCGACAAATCCATCAGCTTTGTGATTGCTTCACTGGTCTTGCCCTTGGATCGGCTCTCCAGATATTTTCCCACCGTGATCAAAGTCAATATCATTCCTGCGGACTCAAAATATAAATCGTGAGAATATTGCTCCACCAATGCCAAATCCCCATGCCCCAACCCATAACTGATGCGATACATGGCAAAAACGCCATAGCCAATGGCCGCCGATGCCCCCAACGCAATCAGACTATCCATATTGGGAGATAAATGCCGCAATGTCTTAAAACCTACCGCAAAAAATTTCCGGTTCATATAAAGAATGGGCAAAAGCAAAATAAACTGTGTCATGGCAAAGGTCATAGCATTTTCATTGCCATGCATAGTTCTGTGTACAAATTGGGGAATGGGAATCCCAAACCATTCATTATACATATGGTACATAGCGACATACATTAACGGCAACAGGAAAGCAATGGAAATCCCCAGCCGCCATCTCATGGCCCTTGCTTCTTCCCTGGCCTTACTTTGCAGACTGCCTCTGTCTGATGCCCCCCTGCCGCAAACGGTTCCGCCGGATACACTACAGGATGCCCCTGCTCCCTGACCACTGTTCTCTATTTTCCTGTTACTATTCTCTCTTTCCTGCTTTCCTTTATTCTCCGCAATCAGCGCTGCACCATAGCCCGCCTTCTCTACAGCCGCTATAATCTGCGATGAGTTCAGCACCCCATCCTCATATACAGCCTCCATGGTTTCCGTCAGCAGATTCACGGAAGCCTTCTCCATTCCCGCCAACTTGTTCACCGCTTTCTCCACATGAGCGGAACAGGCTGAGCAAGTCATACCCGAAATATGATAACGTTCCTTCATTATATAATCCTCCTATTCCAGTTCCGTTTCTAGTTCTTTTTCCATTCACTATCTTCGTTTCAGTTCACATAAATTTCTTCACCAGTTCTACTACTTCCCCTACCACTGCGGTATTTCCTTTTTGTATCTCGTCCACCACGCAGGTTTCCATATGATCTTGCAAAATCAGATACGCAAAAGACTGCAATGCACTCTCCACCGCCGCCACCTGAATCAAAATATCTCCGCAGTAACGGTTCTCATCCAACATCTTCCCAATACCATTCAACTGTCCTGCCATCCGGCTCAGACGATTTTTTAACTGTTTCAGTTCCTGCTCCCCTCTGGGTGTCGTCTTTTTATGGCAGCAACCTGCTTCTTCCGCAGTCAGATTTCCATTCTCAAGTTCCTGATTGATAGCATTGTCCGTAGTATATTTTGACATTTTCTGTCCATCCTTTCTATGATTTCCATATATATTTTCTCTATTTTTATATTTATCTATTTTTCATTTGACACCATATTTTTCCAACTATCACTCCCATTCATCACCTTATGCGCTATACCCCCGCAGGGTATTCTGTTCTCTATTATATTATACCCCCACAGGGTATTTGTCAAGTGTTTTCATACCCATTTGCCCATTCTGCTCTCTTATTGTTACTGTTCACTCCCAATGTCATTTACTTAAGCAATCGTTGCCTTATAAATAGTATTCAAAACCCTGAATAATTCATTTGTACCATCAAACAACATGGGATGAAAAGCCTTAAGTAAATGACATTGATTCACTCCGCAATGTCATTTAAATAGGGATAAAGTACTGTAGGATACCTGTAAGATATATAGGGGTTCATGCGATTATCAAGACTGGAAAATCAGACTACAGGATGGAAGAAGGGATAGACTGCCGCCGCAAAAGCGGCAAAAAGGCCTACACCTGAACAAAGCACAGCCATCTGAACATACTGCCTGCGAAACATCTGCTTCCTGTTAAAATCCGTAACCATAATAATACCTCCGGGATTCTTCTTCCTGGAGGTACTATCATCCGAAATATTCTTTTTTAATGGGTATATACAAATTTTTCCTACTGGTCTGCATATACCAGCAAAGGTTCTCTATAATGTGATATAAATATACCCCAAGCAACTGCCTGGCTTTTTCTATAATTTCTTTTTTGTCATACCCTCTCAATCACACATCTGTGATCTTTCTTCTTCGCATCATAACTGATCCCGACAATCACAATCTCACCGCCATAATCCTTCAATACTGCGGGATAATTTCTTTCCTTAACCTGTTGAATCGCTCCCTCAGAAGACTTATTCCATTTCAGTTCTACAACCAGCGCCGGGAGCAGTGATTTTGGTTTCGGCAGGTACACCACATCCGCAATCCCTTTCCCTGATGGAAGCTCTTCAACCTTCAGATACTGGTCAACCGCCGCAATATACGCAAACTTAATCACATACCGCAGCGCCTGTTCATCGTTATAGAAAGTAGGCGCATACTGTGTGCCGCGTATCTCTTCTATCGCTTTAGCCACTGCCTCTGCATTGCCTGCAATCGTATCCTCCAGAAGCTTCCGGGAACGACCAATCAGTTCTATCCATTTCCTGCTTACTCCCGTCCCTTCAAGGATCTCTTCAAACTCCATCCGTACCTCTTCATTTGGGATATGCGCCGTTCCATCTTCCCTATTCCAGGTAAGATAGCCCAGATGGATCAGCAGCGTCAACACATCATCCCTGCTCCGGAATGTCTCAAAGTCATTGGCAAACCTGTTAGTTCTGACCTCAATTTCTTCACCCGCTATCAGCCGCGCAATGATTTCCTGCAGTCCTTCAAAATCCATGTTGATATACGTCATCAGCGATTCCGCCGCTGAAGTCTTCTGCCAGTAAGAGTCAAAACGTTTCTTCCTCATCGCCATCATGACCGAATAGGGATTATAAATTGCCCCGATATCCGGAAAATCATACCCGTCATACCATTTTCTGGCATCCTCAAAGTTCATCCCGTACTTTTCACACAGCCGTCTTACTTCACCTTCCGTAAAACCAGTATACTCCGCAAATCCATCCGGATCAAGAATCGGATATTCTATAAAATCCGAAATTGCCGACTGGGAACCGTCCTTCTTGATCGGCAGGATTCCCGTCATATACGCCGCCGCTACAACCTGCGGCGTAAAACTGTTATTCTTAAACCATTCTCGCAAAAGATTTAGATAACGTTTCTGCGCCACAAGATCTTCTTTCGCTTCTCGGATCAGAGCATCCCATTCATCAATAATAACGATAAAACTTCTGCCTGTCCTGTCCACACAGCGTATCAGGCTGTCCGTAAGATTATCCCTTACACACTCGGGATAAAGTTCCCCTAATTCAGTCTGGACTGCGTCAGTGATCATATTGGGCACATCTTGAAGCGGAACTCCTTTTCTTTGAGCCAGCGAAAGAAAACTCGTAACATCAATATTAATAACATGATACTGGTTCAAGTGTTCCAAATATCCCGGTGTCCGCGCAATCTCCTTATCGTCAAAGAGCGCATGGGAATCACAGGAACAGTCATAATACGCACACAGCATCTTCGCCGCGTAAGACTTGCCAAAACGCCTCGGCCTACTGATACAGGTCAGTTTCTCCATTGTTCCCACAGTTTTATTAACCACTGCAATCAGACCGGTTTTGTCCACATAGTCCGACTGCAAAATTTCCTGGAACCCTTGATTTCCGGGATTTAAATATGTTCCCATAAAAACACCCTCCAATCCAACACCCGCCGCTTATGGCGAGTGTGTTGATTTCTGAGACATCAGTCAACATAAGAAGTGAAACTTTACCTTATCCGTCGGATCACTACCTACAAAAATAAACTACCACCAACAGCACTTTGTTAAAGTTTATGCCCAGAATGGCAAAAAGTCAATGCCCTCCAGCAAAACAAAAACCCCTTCCTTCCCGCCAATCCGCAATTACCTTTTTATTCATCAAATCCTGATATAGCATTTCCAAGCTCTCCTCCGGTCTCCATCCAAGCATAACAAGCTTACTTCCGGACAATCTCAACCCCGTGTCCTCGGCATATCATGCAGATAGCGGAACCGGTGGCCGAAAAAATTGCAGGAGAGAAGAATGCACCCAAAGCTGATATGCCCGGGTGCATTTTAGACAAAAATCTATTTTCTCCACACTTCCAGTCATGCCGCCTCCATGCGTCAGTGACTCTGCAAGAGGGACAAACAATCACTGAACCGCAGCAGCAGCCAAAACACTCACCAGTGCTTAAATCGCTGCAAACCCGCCCTCCAAATCTTCAATAATATCATCAATATTCTCTGTTCCAATGGAAAGCCGCACCGTATTCTTGTAAATGCCCTGTTCCTGCAGTTCCTTCTCATTCAACTGCGCATGGGTGGTAGAGGCGGGATGAATGACCAGGGACTTCACATCCGCCACATTTGCCAGCAGAGAAAACAACTCCAGATTATCAATAAATTTCTTGGTTTCCTCTTCACTTCCCTTGATTTCAAAGGTAAAAATAGAACCGCCCCCATTGGGGAAATATTTCTGATAAAGCGCCTGCTGTACAGGGTCATTTGTTACTGCTGGATGATGTACCCTCTCCACTTTAGGATTTTTACTCAGATACTCCACTACCTTCAACGCATTTTCCACATGGCGCTCCACACGCAGAGACAATGTTTCCAAGCCCTGCAGGAAGAAAAAGGCATGCAGCGGCGAAAGGGTTGCGCCCATATCACGCAGCAGAGTGGCACGAATTGCTGTCACAAATACCGCCCCCGGAACGGCCTCCGCAAAATTCACCCCATGATAACTCTTATTCGGCGTGGTCAAATGAGGGAACTTACCGCTTTTCTTCCAGTCAAATCTGCCGTCTTCTACAATCACACCGCCAATGGTAGTGCCATGACCGCCAATGAACTTGGTAGCAGAATGTACCACCACATCAGCGCCATATGCAAAAGGCCTCACCAGATAAGGAGTTGCAAATGTATTGTCCACCACCAGCGGAATCTGATGTGCATGAGCGATATCTGCCAATTTTTCAATATCCACCACATCGGAATTGGGATTTCCCAGCGTCTCAATAAACAATGCTTTGGTGTTCTCCTGAATGGCTCCCTCCACTGCCGCAAAATCTGCCGGGTCCACAAAAGAGGTAGTGATGCCATACTCTGTCAATGTATGTGCCAACAGATTGTATGTACCCCCGTAGATATTGTTCGCCGATACAATGTGATCTCCTGCCTTCGCCAGATTCTCAATGGTATACGCAATTGCTGCCGCTCCGCTGGCAACAGCCAGCGCCGCAGTTCCTCCCTCCAAAGCCGCGATTCTCTTCTCAAACACGTCCTGGGTGGGATTGGTCAATCTGCCATAGATATTACCACTGTCCGCCAGCCCAAAACGAGCCGCCGCATGATCGCAGTTGCGAAATACATAAGAAGAAGTCTGGTAGATAGGCACTGCTCTGGCATCCGTCACCGGATCGGGCTGCTCCTGCCCCACATGAAGCTGTAAAGTCTCAAATTTCAGTTTTCTCTCTGTAAAAGGTTTTTTGCTCATTTTCTCTCCTATCCGCCATTGTAAGGCTGCCTTTAATTCATACTATTCATCTAGGTTTTCTATATAATACAGTAGTTATCTAAATCTGTCAAGAGAAAAATGGAAAAAATTACACTTTGTATATTGACTCATAGTTGTAGTCCAGCCATGCCATTCATAAGTTGCCGGAATATACATTTTCACCAACAATTTACATGATTGCCGGCAACTTATTTCATGCCGGGTGTCCGCCCTATGGAAATGATTGCACAAATTGCCCTTGATGAACAAGCTCTTACGAGCAATTCGTACAATTATTTCTGCATGGCTGAACTGTAATGACACATACAGCATTGGCACCCTGGAATACAAATTGCAAGGATGTATGGTTCTGGCACCAGCAATACAAAATGTATCCCGGTTCCATGCAATACGAAGTGTAGTCATTCAAGCAGTAATAGGTTCATACCTGATATACCGCCTTGGCACAGAACGGTTCCCTTACCTGGAGAATTTCTTCCCCAACCTTCACCCGTTCCCCTGCCATCATCCGCACATCCCCTCCATAAGCACAGCTTTCCACACAGATGGATATCTCTGAAGAAGCGCCTTCCGCCTCCAATCCCTGTCTGTCAAATTCCAGAAGCAGTTTTCCTTTGGCCACCACCTCATTCTGAACGATTCTTGGACGGTAATGACGTACCAAAAGCTCATCATTTGTGTCACCAACTTGAACATATAACTCCGTTCCAAATTCCGTGACAAAAAGAAACGCATTTCCCATCGGAAATAAACGGGTGATTTTGCCCGCAGCAGGAGCATAAAGCTTGTCACCTTCCGGACGAATCACAATAGTTGAATGCTCCCCTTCTTCACATACTGTCACTTCACCTGATACAGGGCTGCCCACAGACCATTTCCTCATGTCTTCCGCCGCCCGGCGGTTTCGTCCACGATGTCCTTTTCTCATGCCCCCATCAGCAACAGTACTCTGATTATCTTCCAATTCCCCTGTCTCTTCCGGCTCTTGCCCATACATGGATACTCTGCCCAACATAAACCCCAGCATTGCCGCCGTTACCGCCCACATAACACTTAATACCATAGAAAATACCTCCGCTTCCTGTTATAATTGATACCAAGCATTCCCTTTTTTGAAAATATTATACAATTCGTCCTAAAAAGTCACAAAAAAATATTGACAATTATACAAAAATAATGTTATACTTCTATCGTATTCTAAAAGAAAGTCATTGAACTCGCATATTTTTGTAAGTCCTTGTCTTGATAATGATTTACAAAAATATGCGATTTTTTGCCTTACGTTTTAGAATCAGCAACAATACTATAACACACTTTTCTAAAGGAGGTGCCAAATGAACAACGGTACAGTCAAATGGTTTAACGCACAAAAGGGCTATGGTTTCATTACCAACGATGCCAATGGCGAGGAAGTATTCGTACATTTCTCCGCAATCAATGCTGATGGCTTCAAGTCTTTGGAAGAAGGCCAGAAGGTTACTTTTGATACAGAGTGTGACCCTCAGAACAGCAGCAAGATCAGAGCTACCAATGTTACTGTAGTGGCTTAATTGCGCTTGACAACCAACACAAATCAAATAGGAGATCGGTTCTGAAAACCGGTCTCCTATTTTTTATTTCCGTCATTGCTGCCGATTTCATAATTCTATTGTCACTGACATCCGCCCATAAATGCTATGGAATATTCTGTTTTGCCAATTACCTGGTAACAAGGAATTCATGTTCCCTTTGGGCCTGCGCATCGTCAGGATAATTCTTCAGATAATTCTCTATTAATGCTAGCGCCTGCTTATATTCTCCCAGATACTCATATGCCACGATTTCATTAAAGGACAAGGTCTGCATCATCGTCGTATTTTCAAGCTGCATTCCGGCCTGAAACGCTTCCAAAGCCTTCTGATAATCTCCTCTTGTCAATTCGCAAAGCCCCAGTTGATTATACATTTCCGCATTGCCCACATTCTTACTCAGATAGCTATTATACACATTTGCAGCATAATTGTAATCTCCGGTCGCCTCATAGGCTCTGCCCAGGTACAGATAACTTTCTGCCCCTCCCTGCTCCTTCGCCTCTTCCAACGCAATATAAGCATTCTGATAATCACCCAGATAATAATAAATACGGCCTTTCACATACTGGTTCATTTGTTTGTCACCGGACAACAGTGCCGTCCTCAAATATTCCTGCCCGATATCACCATATCCTGCATAATCAAGTACCTGATAAATCTGTATCAACCTGTCATAATTCTTGGGTTCCATGGCAATGACCTTCTCAAAATCTTCCTTGGCTCCCTCATAATTATTTAATACAATTCGCACATTCCCCCGCAGAAAATAAGCATCTACCTCTTCAGAACGTAAGGCCAGAATGGCATTATAGGCACTTTCCGCCTGTGTATACATGCCATTCTTGCTATAAGCCGCCGCCAAATAGTAATTCAAGTCGAAATCCACGTTCTCCACCAGGCCATTACTTCCTGCCAGAGAAGCTTCCAAAAAAGAAATCGCCTGACCATAATCGGTCAGCCCCATATAGGCAATTCCTCTGGCTCTGTTGATAAGCCTCATATTCTCACCGGCCTCTTCTGCGCTGATTAACTGTTCTAATGCGCCTTCGTAATCCAGCCCCTGAATCAGCCGCATCGCTTCCTGGGTCTTCTCCCCCGTCCCACCACAACCTGTAAGCAGCACTGCCAACAATATCCCTGTCGCCAAGCAGTTTCTTTTGTTATTCTTTATCAATGAGTCAGTCCTCTCCTTCTCTCTGTCGTATCTCCCAAAAATTCTTCTATTCCATCTCCACAGCCACAGAATTCTCTGTCTCCATTTTCTCCTCCAGATGCGACGTGCAGTGAGGGCATCTGCTGGCCTCCAGCGGAATGTCACTGAGACAATAAGGACATTTTTTCGTGGTTGGTTTCGCAGGTGCCTGTTCCTTCACACTTCCTTCTTCCAGTCTCTTCATTCTGTCTCCAACTGCATTGATACCTTTGATCAAGCAGAAAATAACCAAAGCTGTTATCAGAAAATTGATTACTGCTGTAATGAAATTTCCATAATAAAGCACCGGCGCATTTTCTCCATTGCCCAATGTCACTGTCAGAAATCCAAAATCAGTTCCGCCAAAGAGCCCCAGTATGGGCGTCAAAATATCCTGGTTCAAAGATGTCACAATCGAAGTGAAAGCACCGCCCACGATCACACCCACTGCCATATCCAGTACATTGCCCCTGGTAATAAATTTCTTGAACTCTGCTATCAATCCCTTTCCTTTTTCCACATTCTTACCCATGCTTCTCCTCCATTTTGCTTCCTTGGCCTGCTTTTCTCTTTTGCTTGCCGGTTTGTATTCTCAACTTCTTTCCAGCTTTTTTTCTCATTCTTTTTTCTGCGTCATTTTTCCCATATTCTTATCTGCGTTATTTTCCTGTATTCTTCTCTGAATTGTTTTCCTGTATTCTTATCTGCGTTTTCTTTCCTGAATTGATTTTCTCTATGCCTATTATTCTCATTTCTTTACACATGCTTATAGCAGTGATTCATGAATCAGCATACATTTTCTCACACCCTATCATCATAACACAGGAATTCTCCAATCACAATACATTTATGTACTTGCCCGTTGAGAAAATTTAGTATATACTAAGGCAAGGCTGCACAATGACAATACTTTTATGCAACGCCAAGTTACAAAAATACAATCCGCTTGCTCCGCACAGACATCAAAATGTATTGGGGCAATCTTAATGAGGTAAAACCATGACAAAACAAGAAATAGCAGAGCTCAAAAAACTTCTGACACCAAAGAACTGCTCCCTCACCCGCATCTGCGGCTGCTATGTGGACGGGGAGAAAAACAAGAAAACGGAATTTAAGCAGGCTTTTCTGGCGCTTCCCGAAGAGGAAATGTTCAAATATTTTGAAATTCTTAGAAAAACCCTCTCCGGCTCCCTTGGCAAAAATCTGCTGACATTGGAATTTCCTCTGAAATCCAGCGCCATTTTCAGTCCCAATACCCCTCCTGAAGCAAACGGCATGATTGCCCCCGACGGTTCTTCGGAACAGGGCAATTCCCTGTCAGGAAATAGCAATAACATGTCGGCAGACGGCAATGGCCTGCCAGAAAACACCGATGCCCTGTCAGAAAATGATGCTTCCTATGCCGCATCTGGCAGCAGCAACATACCGGATTCTCCTTCCAACACAGCCAAAGATACGCCCCAGGGATTTCTGCTGTGTTTAAGAGACAGCAAGCTAAAGGACGATGGACTGCTGGATGAATTCTATGATAAAGTCATAGAAAACTATGAATATGTAGGGAATTATCTGATCCTTCTGGTGCATGATGTCTATGATGTACCGGGAAGAACTTCCGACGGAATCGATATGGAAGACGCCTCCGATGAAGTATATGAGTACATACTATGCGCTATCTGCCCCGTGGAACTGTCCAAACCGGGCTTAAGCTATAATCCGGAAGAGAATACATTTCAAAACCGCATCCGGGATTGGGTCGTATCCCTGCCTGAAACAGGCTTCCTGTTCCCTGCTTTCCATGACAGGAGCACAGACATCCACAGCATCCTCTATTATTCCAAAAATTCCGAAGAGTTGCGGGAAAGTTTCGTAGAACCATTGTTTGGCTGCCCCTTGCCCCTTTCTGCCGGCAATCAAAAGGAAACTTTTCAGGCCATCATAGAAGAATCTCTGGGAGAGGACTGTGATATTGAAACGGTAAAAAATATCCACGACAAACTAAACGAGCTTGCGGAAGAACACAAGGAATCGCCCGAGCCACTCCGCCTGGACAAAAACGAAGTTAAAACCATTTTGGCTGACAGCGGTGTTGCCAATGAAAAACTCTCTGATTTTGATCAGCTTTATGACGATACCGCCGGGGAAGAGACATCCCTGCTTATGAGCAATGTAATCAATACCCGCACCTTTGAAGTGAAAACGCCGGATATTATCATCAAGGTAAACCCTGAACGCACAGACTTAATCGAGACACGCAATATTGACGGTCGGGAATGTCTTGTCATCGAGCTGGACGGCGATGTGGAAGTCAACGGCATCTCCGTACATACGGCCGCTACCGCCCCAGCCGAATCACCTGCTTAATATCTTCCAGTACCCAGGGATAATAGGAAGTCAGATTAGAGTCCCTGGGCACTGCCCATAATAAAAAGCATATAAACATGGTTCCCAGCGCACAATAAGACACCCCCCAACTCAGCCTGCTCCTGAACTTCCCGGAGGCGCTCTCATATGCCGAACCAATCACAAGAAAGCAAAGCAACCCCATCAACCAGTAAATATCCATATGGTATCTTTCATTGACAATGGGGCTCCACATAATCTCTACCATGGTAATCAGGAAGGGCATAATGGTCAAAACGATGGTAAAGCTCCATAACCCTGCGCTCTTCAGCTTTCTTCTGACCTTTTCCTGCGCTAATCCAAAGACACCGCAGAAAAAGACAGGAAAATTGATCAGCACACCATTGTGTGAAATATAAGGAAATGACTCATCTAATGGTGTGAAGGATATAAAATTGGAAAACAAGCCGTTTACCATTTCAAAGATTAATGACTTGGAAAAAGTAATCCCGTAAGCAGTCTGGTCATTTGTCGTAAGCTGATACGCCTGTCCGAACTCAAATGGATTGTCAAAGCGGACATAATTATAAGTCATGAGCAGCCCCCCTATAACAACATACGGCAAGGCGGCAAGCAGAAGCTGACCAATCAATTTGCGATTGATTTTTCTGTTGCGCAGATATCTCATGAATACAGGAATCACCAGCAGATTCGCCAGCGCCACAGGCGGCCTGCACCCGAAGGCCAACGCTCCCAGCATACTTCCCCAAAAGGCATAAAATATGCTCTTCCTGTCATCCTCCGCATCCCATACACTCTTAATAAAAAAATACAGACTCCATATCTCCATACACAGACCCGCTGTAATAGCTGTCGCATATAATGCCGGCGCCGCCACGCTATACCAGATGCTGGCCATGGCAAATGCCGCTGACAACATCAAATACAACGCCAGCGTAATCTTAGGGAAAAATTTCCTGGCCAGAAGATAGAATAAGGCAAAAATACCTATGATGAATAATGCAACAAATATTTGAGTTGCGTGGTATGTAGTCAGGCTCTCACCTGTGAGCACTCTATAGGGCAAAAAGAGCAGAAAAACGGGCACAACTCCAAAATACATATAATAATGCCCCTGATAAAACGCATGGTCCCAGTGATAATCCACTCCTAATGCGTCCCTCATGTCACGATCATAAGGATTCTCCATGGCAAGCAATTTCGGATCGACCTCGTAATCCATATAGAGATGCCCCTGCAGGATAGATTCCGTCAATACCTCATATTGGTTTCTGTGTTCGGGTATCGTACCGTTCCAGACAGGACACAGTCCCATAGGCAAAATACATATCATAATGACCCCCAACAACACACTGACCGATAACATTTTCCCGGGACGCGCCATTGTCTCTATGGTCAAAGCATGTAAGCGCGATCTGAGGCGCAGGGAATACAGAATAACAAATATAACTCCCCAACACAAAATCCCCAATACCAAGTATTTCATGATTCTTTTTCCTCCGAAACCAGCCTTAGACTTATATTGTCCTTTTTACTTCGGCGCCGTACTACTCCCCCAACACCTGCCTGGACAATAATGCAAAAAAATCCTCCTCCGGCATGGGCTTGGCATAATAATATCCCTGAACCTGATCACAGCCGATGCTTTTCAATAATTCTATCTGCTCCTCCGTCTCCACGCCCTCTGCCAGCAATCCCAGCTCCAGCTTATCAGCCATGGATACCACCTGTTCCAGAATCAACCGCCCTTTACCAGATACCATCATATTCTCAATGAATTTCTTATCCAACTTGATCACATCAAAGGGTGTCTCCAGTAAAATATTCAGCGAAGAGTACCCACTGCCGAAATCATCCATCAGAAGTGTATATCCCTCTTCCTTCAACTGCAATGCTTTCAGACTCACCTGCTGGTTATCCACTGTCTCCGTTATTTCCAGTTCCAGCAGTCCCTTGGGAATTTCATTCCTTTTTATCATATCTTCCAACACTTCAATGCAATCATCATCCCGCAGATGAATTCTCGATACATTGACAGAAACCGGGCAGGAAGTAATTCCCGCCTTCTCACATTTCTTGATAAACCGGCAAGCCTCCTCCCAGATATAGTAATCCACCTTTTTGATAAACCCGTTCTCTTCGATCACAGGGATGAACTGATTCGGATAGATCATGCCCCGCTCCGGATGTTGCCATCTGATCAATGCCTCCGCTCCGATTATTTTGTTCTGCGCAATACTGTATTTGGGCTGAAGATACATCATGAACTGTCTTTCGGCAATGGCAGCCTGCATATTCTCTTCTATGAATTTCCTGTTATAGAGAGATTCCTTGAACTGCTCCTGATAAACCAGAACATTGGTCAGCACATTCTTCTTGGAAGCCTTCCTGGCAATCGCCGCCCTGTCTTCCATCTGCCGCAGCTCCATCTCCCTATCTTCCACCATATACACACCATAGGACATCTGAAGCTTCACATCTTTAAAAGAACTGATACCCACATCCAGAACATGGATGAACTCTAACAGCTCTTCTTCACTGTCATACTCCGTTACCACCATGAACACATCACTGCGTAAATTTACAAAAAACTGATCCTCGCTGCAATATTTACCCAATTTTGCCGTAACAAAATCTAATACCTCATCCCCGAACTTCTCCCCATAAAGATCGTTGACAATTTTAAATTTGCGGATATCAAACTGAATAAATGCAATATCTTTTGCGGAAGAATACAATAACTGGTTCACCTGCCGTCTGAACCGACGCAGTTTACTGATATTTTTTAATAAACTCTTTAATTCGTCATCTTCGGGAATATCTGCCAGACCAATACTGTCTTCCTTGACATTTTTAAAATGTTCCGCCAGCATATCCTCCAATATCTCAATACTGGCATTTATCGCCCTGGGACATTTCTGCAGAATCAGTCCCTCCTTGCGGATAATCGCCATTTCATCCGGTCTGGAAATATCTTGCCCCAAAATATCTCTGCAATTACCTTTGCCGCCCATTTCCTCCATAAACCGATGAATAAACTCATCCGTCTTCTGATTGCCATACACCTCCAATTCCCTGTCCTGAGAATCATAAAAGCCGATTGCCATTCCCAGCACCAGCAGAGATGCAGTAATACATCCGCATGTACCGCCCTGACGCATCCCACCCCCGAAGCATGTGCTGATTTTGAAAGCGGTCTTCAGATCTAATCCAAACTCTTCCGCAAATGCTCCAAATAATGCCTGAGAACAATGATACTGTTGATGCAAGAGCTGATCTGCTTTTTCCTTATGTGTCATACCTACTCCATTTCCGCAGCCCACAATACCAACAACCGCTGCCATAGCCTTCCTATTTCAACATTCTATCATATCTATTACAAAAACACCAGTCAAAAAAAGTTACCGTTCACAGAGACAGATACACAATTACTGTTCACTCCGAACTAATAACTGATGCACAGAAATCGCAAATGCAGCGATTTCGCGCACGACTGTCTCGGTTTTTTCACACATAAAATGCGTGCTTTTTGTCGCATGCTTATCTGTTTTTCATGCAAAAAGCGACTGAAAACACCTCACGGACACAACGAGTCATCATAACCTAAAAATTATCCATACCAAACACAACTTAAAAATTCCTTGACAAGCATACCTTTTTGGAAATAAAATGAAGATTGATTGGCAGCAAACATTCTATGCCAAATAACACACAATAAAAACAACTGCAAAAGGAGAACAAAATGGATTCCCTGTCATCAAGCATTTCCATTCCCATTGTCATCATCCCTTTATACGGAACGGAAGAACTTTCACAGAAAATTGAATACTATTTAAAAGAAACATATAATACGGAACAATGCCATGTGATCAACTCAAACATTATCCGTTTCTCCACCGGCGATGCCAAAGCAGTCCTGGAACAAACCGTTCGGGGCGCCGATGTGTATATCTTAATGGATGTGGGAAATTGTTACTGCTCCTATCAAATGTATTCCCAGACCGTCAACATGTCCCCCGATGAACATTTTCAGAATTTGAAAAGGACCATATCCGCTATCGGCGGAAAAGCATATCGGGTCAATGTAATCTCTCCCTTGTTATATGCCAGCAGACAGGACAGGCGAATCTCCCGTGAATCGCTGGATTGTGCCATAGCACTGCGGGAACTTGAGAATATCGGCGTTAAGAATATTATGGCTTTTGACGTCCATGATAACAGAGTGGCAAATGCTGTCCCCTATATGGGATTTGATGATTTATTCCCCATCTATCAAGTCATTAAAGCTGTCAAACGAAATTATGAAGATTTGACTTTTGATGAGGAACATTCCCTGTTCATTTCCCCTGACCTGGGCGGAACCAACAGAAATTTTAAATACACCAGTGAACTTGGTTTGGATATGGGTATCTTTTATAAGCGCAGATCCCGAACACATATGACTGATGGCCATTACACGGTAGATGTACACAAATATATCGGCCCCCATGTGAGAAACAAAGACATCTTCATTGTAGATGACATGATATGCTCCGGCACTACCATGCTGGATGTGGCAAAATATTGTAAAACGCAGGGTGCCAGACGGGTATTTGCCATCTCCACCTTTGCATTGTTCACTGACGGCATTCAGGAATTTGACGCTGCCTATGAACAGGGCATCCTGGACGCTGTCTTCGTTACCAATGCCTCCTACCGCCGGGACGAAGTCAGGAAGGCGCCCTGGTATCGGGAAGTGGATATCACAAAATACATTGCCATATATATCTATTCCGTAAATACGGGGAAATCCATTTCAAAATTGCTGGACCCCCATGCGAAAATACATGCCCTGCTGCATATTTCTGCTCCCCAACAGCACAACTAATTATTCAGACCCGCACACGCTTCTGTGCGGGTCTGAATGTATTCTTGATTCGCATAGCAGCACCTTTTAATTCCATACAATAAAACTCTTGTCCTGTTCACTGAGCCTCATCATCTTCCTGCGGCAGAGCGCCTTTTTTTCCTGCAGCCAATCAGCCAGGGAATTATAGTCCACATCTTTCTGCCTGCTTTCCTCCAACAATTTATTCCTGCATTCATTGATATACGCATGATCGGTACGTTTCAGCAAAATCCAAGGTTCTCTTGCACAAGCCACAAATATTTCATGAGCCTTTAATTCCCCTTTGCTCAACACTGCCAACCTCTTGCACTCTTCCACCACATCATCGTCCGAATAGGCGTAAAACACCTCATCATCCTCCAACCGGAACGCTGCCAGGTTTCCCCTGTTGGCAAGTCCCATAAAGCAGCCGCAGTCCACATTGACATTATTCCCGTTCTTATATATCCTGGTTGCAATATTATTATATTTGTCCGGATTGTCAACCCGTCCGCTCACTACAATGGTATGCCCGTGAATCACCCTTACTTCCTTTGGATCACATGATAAACTCCATTGTCTGTCCCAAATAGAGCCCTCTATATCATACCCTCCATCCGTATCTTCTCCAATAAAATAAGGTTGATACTTTCTGTCCACCAGCCAGGAATGTGTCACAATATTCCTGACACCATGAATCGTATATTCATGATACAGAGGCAGTCTGCCCAACTTTTCAGCAAACGCTTTCTGGATTTCCAGCCTCTTTTCATCCGGAAATACGGTCATATACCTATTCAGCCCCCAAAAAGACTTCATGGTATTGTGAAAATCATAATCATGATTGCCTACGGCAGAGCGAAACTGTCCGTCATCTGTGATATTTTCCATAAACCAGGCTACAAGATTGTCATATTGTTCCCTTGACGGCTCCCTGTCCACAAAATCTCCCACAAATGTCACAATATCCTCCGAAGTCAGATTTAGTTTTCCAAGCAATAACATCAACGCATCATAGCACCCATGAACATCGCCTATGACATAGTGCATTTTCATCACCTCCTGATCTATGCGGATTCCTCCCCACATATATTTTATGCTTTTTCATCCAACTTTTTTGCCAATACATATCATCCACAGACATTTATTTTATGAAATGTAATCCACTCCTGCATATCTTCCACTATGTCAAAGCATTTCTTTTCCTGGAGCAGTTGATAGATTGCCGCGGAACGCGCCTGGCAGTTTATTGACTTTTTCGGATTAAATTCAATATCCGTAAACCAGACATATTCTCCCAGATCCAAATTTTCCCCATAATGTTCCATAAGGGCCTTAATGTAGATATTATCATAAAATGCCGTCATAGGATGTAAGGGCCATTCCACACCATCCATCACAAAAGCAGTCAATTTACCGGAAGTATGATGTCTCTCATCCTGTTTCGCTTCCTTTGGTGTCACTTCCAGCAGATCTGCGAAAGGCCCTCCTTTTTCATATTTCTTCGATGCCTGAAAAATGTTTTCAAGGTAGACGCCGTTTTTTTTCAGACTGAATGCTCCTATATTCCTTCCCAGTTCTTCCATACTTTTGGAAGACACCTCCAAGGCTTTCTCACCGTACTTTTTACTGATTTGTTGGTGCAGAGCCATAATATTTTTCTGCTTTTGGACAACTGCAAAGCCTCCACTCCATTCAAATTCAAAATGTTCCACTGTCACTTTGCCGTTTCTCACAGTCCATGCCGGTCTTGATGCCATTTATAGTCCTCCCCTGTATTTGATTGCCTATTTATCCGTTTTCATGTTTTTCTTTCATTATATCTTATATATAAACTGATGTCTATGAAAATGCCTTCTCTCCTTATGCTGAATCAGGAAATCTGGTCTGACTGCTTAAAATCTTTATATTCCATCCCAGCCGTTCATTTTCCAATCAATTCTTTCAGGGTAACAGGCCTGTAGCCATGAAGCATACAGCCTGCATTGTAGGCCCGCTGTCTGGTCTTCATAAATTCCCATGTTTCCTCCTGCCTGTTGTGAATATGCCCATAGATATGCAAAGCGCCTCTGTAGAACCCATTCCACTCTGCCAGCGGGAAATGACAGACACAAATCTGATACCCATCATCGAACACATGCATCATCTTGTCCGCCCCTTCAAAATATCCCATAGCTCTCTCATTTTTCAAAAGCTTCCCGTCATGGTTGCCGATAATCAAATATTTCCGCCCTTGCAACCGCGCCAGATACCATTCTGCCGGACGCTCATTGTGATAGGCGAAATCCCCTACAATATACACTTCATCTTCCGATCTTACCATACTGTTCCAGAGACGTATCATCTCCCGATCCATCTCTTCCACATCGGAAAAGGGACGGCTGTCAAATGTCAGCACATTTTTATGTCCAAAATGCGTATCCGCAATATAATACTTCATCTTGCTGCCTACCTTCCTGCCACGACTCCAGCGCAGCTCTACCAACAATATTTTGGGCTGCCGCATTCGCTTCCACAAGAACCTCTTTTTCTGCCAGTACCTTACATCAAAATCGACCAGATCCATGGGTGTAAATTCCACCTCAAGAGACTTCTTTCCGAGTATTGTTTCATCCTTCGCTTCTTTATCCACCTTGGAACGCGAATGCCTTTGATCCATTTTATCATATAAAAAACACTACATGAAATAATTATATCATATTTTTTTGATTATTGTTCCACAACTTTCGGATTTACAGATTTCCTCCGAATTAACTATATAATACATGTCACAGTAATCCGCCAGATGCTCGAAACTCCTTAGCGACACTGCCTGGTTGCTCTTACCTTTTATGATCCTGGCATGACGCTTCGCCAGATTATTATCTGCGTCTACATATGGATTTTAGATATCCACATTTTCTTAAAAACAGTCTGTTTGATGTTGATAAATATTTTTTTAATTTCGGCGTTTTGAACAATCAACAGTTACACATTTCCCATACCCGTGAAAAGTAACTGGGGATGAAAAATATCTATAAAAACATTAGATAAATATATTGCAAATCATGAATTTCTATGGTATAATAAATCCATTGAGAACTTGCAGATATGGTTCATTGGTAGAACGCTAGCTTCCCAAGCTGGAAAGGCGGGTTCGATTCCCGTTATCTGCTTTTTAATATTGATTATACTGGCTTTCTAGTACATCCAAATAATTAACCCTATCAAATGTATTTTGATTGGGTTTTTTCATTGTCCAACTTCTGCCTGGGCTTCTGTTTCCACTTTATCCGTTCCCCGGCTTTCTCTCTGGACAGTTCAGCATCAGGAGCATACATCCACCAATACTCGCCTATTTTCATCCATACCATTGTCTGAAGCCGTTCCAGCAAATTCAAAGATACCATTTCTCCCTCTTCCATATATCCCATAAGCTGACGACTTGTTCTGGACAGCCTGGATCTCCTTGCAGCCTCTATATTCTCTAGGCATTTGCGAAACGTCAGAACCCGTATAAATACAGGCTCTCCTACCAGACCTGCAAGTCATGTTCGACCGCCTCGTTGACCTGACCGAACCCATATGCTAGCGTATTGACGCTTATAAATCCTCCATGGCTTTGTTCGATACCTCCGGCATTGAAGCATGGGTGACTGAAAACAACCCCAAATATGCAAACCGTATCATCAGGCAGCTCAAAGCTTATAAAAAAGCAAAAAAACTGGATGATTCCTATGACCCTTATAAGGCCACCTATGGTTCCATGCCCTCACATGCCGCTGCAAATCCCGCTATCCGGCAGATGTATATCAATGGGCATTTCTGCTATGCCTATAAATTTGAAAATGGCACCTCCTACTGTTCAGCCCTTCCCCAACGTTTGCAACCGCCTGGGTACTATGGCTTCTTCTGACTTCTCACGGCAAGCTTTACTCCGTAACTACGAATATTTTATCGCTTTCGTCACGTCCGTGAGACCTCCATGTCCCCACCATTTTTACTTCACAGGATTCCGTACATTTATTGGACTTCAACTTGTTTGGCAGTCTTTTATCCTCCTGCATAAGCCTGAAATGGTTTCTGCACGTTGGTGCAGAAGTTTGCCTGCACCTTCCTTCAGCCCTCTTAAACCTCACGGCGAGAACCTTGGTGTTCGGCTGTATCCTTCCCACTGCCGAGCAGATTTGGGACTTTCACCCATTAGAACGTGCGCTCGCCAGGCGCACCGAAAAAGTCCGTAAACACTGATGTTTACGGACTTTCCCAAGTGCCACCCTTCTGGCACTTTACTCCCCGAGTAGGGCTCGAACCTACAACAACTCGGTTAACAGCCGAGTGCTCTACCATTGAGCTATCGAGGATTATCTCTTTCTTCTCTGAAGGCTTTCCTTCCTTTGCAGACTTTCCTTCATCTACCCATTCTTACTCTATCATGAAGTCTTCTGCCTGCTTCCGGCTTGCACCTTCAAAACCGAACACTGAATTCTCTTCAATCTTCAACAACATCTT
>CAMWLE010000008.1 GCA_947175015.1 uncultured bacterium | reverse complement strand
GAGCATGAACCAGGTCATAAGCATGGGCATGACCACGAGCAAGAGCCTAACTATAAGCATGGGCATAACGAACGCAGCGGTTGTGATGGTAATTGTCAGGAATGTAAGCACCCTTGTAAACGGGGAATGGAGCGTATAGAAATTCAAGATGGACACGACAGTGGAAGCCATCATCATGAAAAGTAAGGGCGGTGACAGTCTATGTGGAAATATATCAGAAAATATTTGTTTTTTGCCATCCTTGCCGCATTGTTTATGATCGGAGAGGTTATGATGGACTTGATGCAGCCAGGGCTGATGAGTAAGATCGTGGATGATGGCGTATTGGGTTTAAATCATGGTGGTGTGGGAGATCTGAATCTGGTCTGGCGTCTGGGTTTTCAGATGATTCTGCTGGTGCTGTTCGGCGGTTTCTGCGGTTCCATGAACAATGTATTTGTGCATATGTCAGGTCAGAATATTGGAAATGAAATGAGAAAGGATTGCTTCCGTAATGTGATGACTTTTTCCTTTCCGCAGCTTGACAGCTTTGGCACAGGCTCTCTTGTGACAAGGGTAACTAATGATATTACGCAAGTGCAGAATTTTGTATCGCAATTTGTGCGCGGTATGATCCGAACCACTCTTTTGACCTTTGGAAGTATGTATTTTATGTTCCGATTAAACAGAACCTTTGGTTTAATTGTATTATGTGCATTTCCTTTTGTAATCGGTTGTATGGCGTTTTGTCTGTGGAAGGCAAATCCGTTATTTTCCAAATTGCAGGCACAATTGGATGCTATCAATGCCATTATGCAGGAAGACGTCTCCGGCATACGTATCATCAAGGCCTGTGTACGTGAAATTTATGAAAAACTGCGTTTTGGCAAGGCAAATGATGAATTGATTAAAACGCAGCTACGGGTGTTGGTTATTTTTGCTTTTATGAATCCGGTTATCAATGCATTGATGTATGTTGTGGTGGCTGTGATACTGCTTGTTGGTTCTTATGATGTGGGAAGCGGTATGACCACGCCGGGTTCCGTAATGGCGGCAATTACCTATACCACACAGCTTCTCAATGGTGTTTTAATGCTTGTGATGTTGTTTCAGAATATTTCAAGGGGTTATGCTTCCTGGAAACGTGTAAAGGAAGTGCTGGACAGTGAGCCGGAGTTAAAGGACGGGAATATAACCCAGGATACGGATTGTCGTGGGGCTGATGTACCTGCCGGGACGATTGAATTCAGAGATGTTTCCTTTTCCTATCCCAATTCAGGGCAGACAGTCCTGGAACATATCAATCTAAAGGTGCATCCGGGTGAGACGATAGCCATTATGGGAGCCACTGGCTGCGGAAAAACTTCTCTGATCCACTTAATTCCCCGTTTCTATGATGTAACCTCAGGTTCGGTTCTGGTAGATGGTGTGGATGTGAGAGAATACAAGCAGAAGGCCCTTCGGGAAAAAATCGCCGTCACACTGCAGAAAAGTGAGTTGTTCAGTGTAACAATTGGGGAAAATATAGCATGGGGGAAGAAGAATGCGGAGAAATCCGATATCAAATCAGCCGCAATGGTTGCCCAGGCAGATGAATTCATATCCTCTTCGGCCCAAGAGTATGACACACTTGTTGCGGAGCGGGGGATGAGTTTGTCCGGCGGCCAGAAACAGAGGATATCCATTGCAAGGGCTGTTCTGAAATCCGCAGAAATTTTGATTTTTGATGATTCCACCAGTGCATTGGATCTGAAAACAGAGGCGCTTCTGTATGAGGCCCTGCAGAAATCCCATCCTGAGAGCACTAAAATTATTGTTGCACAGCGTATTGCCTCAGTGCGCAGGGCGGATAGAATCGTTGTGATGGATGGTGGGAAAATTGCCGCTGTGGGAAGCCATGAGGAACTTCAGAAAACCTGCCGTATTTATCAGGATATCTGTCGCTCTCAAATGGGAGAGGCAGGTTTGGGATGAAAGGAGATTATATGCAAGGACAAAAAGAAGAAAAGTCTGTGCAGCAGAATATTCCGGGAATGATGAACAGGGGGCAAAGGTTTGCAGAGGTGCAGCATGCCGAAAATGCAGGGGCGGCACTGAAGCGTATCGCTGTTTATTTTGCCAAGGAAAAAGTTATGGTAATCGGAATGCTGGCAGTTGTTATTTTTGGAACTTTGTGTGGTGTATGTGCGCCGAGTCTGCAAAGTAATGCCATTGACATTATTGCAAAGAGCAGAACCGGGAATCTGATTACAACACTGCTATTGATGACGGCGGTTTATCTGCTCTATAGTGCTGGACAGTTATTGCAGGGACTCATCAGTGCCAGGCTGAGTCAGCGTATTGTGAAACGAATGAGAGAAGAGCTTTTCGGCAAGCTGATGGATTTGCCCATCCGTTATCTGGACACCCATTCCCATGGGGATGTGATGAGTCGTATGACCAATGATATTGAAAATATTTCTACCACAGTATCACAATCGCTGCCGTCGCTGTTTTCCGGTGTATTGACGATTATCGGTACTGTTGCCATTATGTTGTGGTATTGCTGGCAGTTGGCACTGCTTAGTTTTGCCACTGTGATTCTGACTGTAATAGCCACGAAGGTACTTTCAAAAAGGGTACGTAAGTTTTCTCGCAAACGACAGATGTTGCTTGGACAGTTAAACGGTACGGTGGAAGAGATGGTGTCAGGATATCGCACAGTAGTTGCCTATAATCATCAGGACATTACCGCAGAGGAATTCTGCAGGACATCGGATTCCCTTACGAAGGCAGGAATCAGGACAGATATTTTCAGTGGTATCATGGGGCCCATTATGAATTGTATCGGTAATATCGGCTTTGTCATTATTGCGGCATTTGGCGGATACTTTTCGGTACAGGGGATTATTTCGGTAGGTGTTATTTCGGCTTTTATCGTCTATGCAAAGCAGTTCAGTCGTCCGATCAATGAGATTGCGCAGGTCTACGGTCAGTTGCAGACGGCGGTTGCCGGTGCGGAGCGTGTATTTATGGTGCTTGATGAGAGTAATGAGGATAAGGCAGGTGAACCATTAGAGGCGTCGGAGAATGCTGCGGTTACTTTTCAGAATGTACGTTTTTCCTATGATGCAGATCGCCCGGTGCTCCATGACTTTACGCTGACGGTGCCCTCCGGTAAGAAGGTGGCCCTTGTGGGAGCCACAGGAAGCGGTAAGACTACAGTGGTAAATCTGCTGATGCGATTTTATGATATTGACAGTGGGGAAATCCGTATTAACCGGCAAAATATAAAAGATATTGCGAGAGATGATCTGCGGAAGAACGTTGCCATTGTGCTGCAGGATACGGTTTTATTCTCAGACACGGTTGTGAATAATCTGAAATACGGGAATGCCGATGCCGGAATGGACGAAATTGAAACAGCAGTGGAAAGGAGCCGATGCAAAGAGATGATTGAGATGCTGCCCCATCAGTATGAGACGGTTTTGACCGGAGCAGGGGACAATATCAGCCAGGGACAGCGGCAGCTGCTTGCGATTGCCCGCGCTTTTGTGGCGGACCCGCAGATTTTAATCCTGGATGAGGCCACCTCCAATGTGGACACCCGGACGGAAAAAGCCATTCAGGATGCCATGCACCTGGTGATGCAGAATCGTACCAGCATTGTGATCGCACATCGCCTGTCTACGATTCGAGACGCCGATATTATTGTAGTGATGGATCATGGCAGGATTGTGGAAAGCGGAGACCATGACACTTTGCTGTCTCAAAAAGGAAAGTACTATGATTTGTATATGACACAGTATGCCGGGATTGCCATATGATATCAAAAATACATGTAAAAAATATGATATAAGGAATGTGATATAAGGAATGTGATACAGAGGCATATGCTGTACAGGAAAGCATATAAAACGCTGCAATGGTGCAGATGTGGCAAAATGGAAGAAATTCGTGAAAATTATGCGAAATTTCGTGCAATTTATACTTTGACAAAATAATAAAATACATTTATAATATGGTAGTCGAGTGGCAGAAAGCGTAAATCCAGATAAGGGATTTGCGCTTTTTGTGCGTTATCGGCATAAATATGGTTATGGTAGCTTTCCGAAAAGTCTCCTGAGAGTTTCCTGTGATAGTCCGTTTGAAGGCAGGTTTCTCAAAAGAAACGGAGGAAAATTGAGTAAAGAAGCAGCAACAAACAAAATGGGGTCAGCAAACAGAATGGGGACGGGCGCAGTTTCCAAGGTCATGCTGACTATGGGGATACCAATCATCTTGTCGATGGTATTGCAGGCTTGTTACAACATTGTGGACAGCATGTTTGTGGCGAGGATTCCGGATTCGGGCAATGTTACAAATATGGGCGAGTATGCGGTAAATGCACTGACCCTGGCGTTTCCGGTACAGATGTTGATTGTGGCATTCGGCATCGGGACAGGAGTTGGTGTTAACGCATTGCTTGCCAAAAGCCTGGGGCAGCGGAATGAAGAAAAAGTTGCAAAGGCGGCAGGAAATGGAATATCGCTGGCCCTGATCATCTATGCGGTATTTTTATTGTTTGGCCTATTTGGCGTAAAAGCCTATATTGGCAGTCAGACAAAGGATGCACTCATTTTGGCAATGGGGAACTCTTATCTAACTATATGTTCAGTGGCCTCATTTGGCATTATTTTGTTTTCTATTTATGAAAAACTGCTGCAGTCCACAGGGAAGACCGTTTATTCCACCATTGCGCAGATATCAGGTGCAGTTGTCAATATTGTTCTTGATCCGATTATGATTTTCGGGTATTTCGGATTACCTGAAATGGGAATACGCGGCGCGGCATATGCCACTGTGAGCGGTCAGGTGGTATCCATGTTGATTGCCATGTATTTTCATTACACGAAAAACAAGGAGGTAATATCAGGCAGGAAATATCTGAAACTGGAAAAGGGGATTGTGAAGGAAATTTGTATGATCGGACTTCCGGCAATTATCATGCAGGCATTGATGTCCTTTATGACCTATGGGGTCAACCTTATTTTCGGCACCGTATCCCAGGCAGCGGTAACGGCATACGGTATCTTCTATAAGATACAGCAGTTTATTTTCTTTGCGGGATTTGGGCTGCGGGATGCCATTACACCTATCGTATCCTTTAATTATGGGATGGGGGATAAGAAACGTGTAAAAGAGGGCATTTTTTATGGTATATTGTATGTTGAGGTCATTATGTTGGTTGGCCTGGTGGGACTGGAAGCCTTTGCCGGCTCCTTGATTGGATTATTTGCCATGTCCAGGGAGACAGAGGGATTATGTGTTTTGGCATCCAGGATTATTGCCGCAGGTTTTCTGTTCGCAGGGGGAAATATTGCCATTCAGGGTGTGTTTCAGGCGTTGGAATGCGGACTGGATTCGCTGATTGTTTCGCTGCTCAGGCTGTGTGTCATTGTGCTTCCGTTGGCATGGTTATTTTCCAGGTTAGAAAATGCCGATTTTATGATATGGTGGGCATTTCCGATTGCGGAGCTTGTGGCTTTTGCGGCAGCGATTTGGTTAATGCTGCGGGCAAATAAGAGGATTATAAAACCGATGAAAGAGAGGAAATCATAAACAAATACTACACGGACAGAACATGGGGTATGGCAAGCAATTACCATGTGTCTCTGGACAGCGGCGTGTTGGGAGAAGTAAGATGTGTGGCATTGATTGCCGGGCTTGCGAAGGAAATGTAGGATAGGAAGAGGGGTACTGGTTACGGGAGAATCAGCATCTCCCATTGGACGGATCATCAGGGCATTTGTTCAATGGGAGATTGTTTTTTGTCCCTGTTTTTGGCCTTTCGTCCCATATTCCTGCGAGAACCGGATGCTTGTGATAAGATGAATGAAACAGTCTAAATTCCCCGGCAGAGCTGGTGGTTGAGCCGGGGGCGTGATTTGAGAGGTTCGCCAGGCGGTTGTGTTGCGACACATCGTATTGTGGAGATACGATGCGGCAGATAGAACAGTTGGATGCTTTGCAAGCGGTACAATGTGGGAGCGGAATTGGAGGAAGGAAGAAAATGGGATTTGAATTAAAGCCAAAAAAGTATGATCTGAGGTATTTGTTGGGGATGCCTTTGGCTTGTGAACCAATCTGTACCATAGGGGTGGTAGCACAAAAGGTTTTGACAGGAATTGTCAATGTGCTGTGGGTATTGGTGGAGGCGGAATTTATTGACAGAGGGGTCAGGCTGGTAATGGGTGGAGAAACGCTGGCTGGAATGCTGCCATTGCTGTTTGCCATGCTGTTGATGGTGGCATGGAAGCGTATGGGATACAGCGTTGGAAGGATTATGACAAGGCGCATCGAAGTCAGCGCTGCCTATCAGATGAGTGTGGAAGCAGTGAAAAAGCGCGCCCGCCTGAAGTTCAGACTGGTGGAAGATGAGAAGACATGGGAATTATCCAATCGAATCAGTCGTGATATGAAAAAGAATGTATGGAGCATGACACAGCACACTTGTAATTTTATCAATGGTCTCGTGAGGATTACAGGTGTGTTTTTGATTATTTTTGCACAGAGTATCGGATTGGGGGTTTCCTGTTTTCTTCTGTCCGTACCGGTGATAGTTTTTTCCGTTATCAGCGGCAGAAAGACATACAGAGCCTATAAGGAAGCGGCTGTCCATGCCAGACGGGGTGATTACCTGCAAAATATCATGATAGACAGGGAATCCGTAAATGAGAGAGCGCTTTTTTCTTATGTGGATTATGTCAATGAAAAATGGCGGGAACAGGCTGCGAAATACAGAGGAATTTCTATCAGGGCATCGGCGCAGAAAGAAGTCAGAAACGGTATCAGTACCGTCCTGACAAATGGGATTGCCACTGTGATGGTTTGTTTTCTGATTGCGGAACTTGGCGACGGAAATATCACAATTGGTATTTTTATAGCGCTTTCAAAGGCAATCTATGATATGATAGACTTAATACATGGCAATATAGGCAGCTCTCTTGTGACGATGGCACAATATGCTTCATACATGAAGGATTTGACGAATTTTGCAAATATGGAAGAACAGGAGGGGGCCTGCGGTCTTCCGGAAAAAGCGCCTGCATTTGAAAGCCTGGAGTTTCGGAATGTGACGTTTCGTTATCCCGGTACAGAGAGGGAGATATTGAAAGGGTTCAGCCTTAAGATAGAGGCAGGAAAGCATTATGCTTTTGTCGGGGAAAACGGAGCGGGTAAGACAACCATAACCAAATTGCTGACCGGTCTGTATGATGACTATGAGGGGAGTATCCTGATCAATGGCAGAGAACTGAGGGAATATACCCAAGGGGAGCTAAAGGGGATTTTCACAGGGGTTTATCAGGATTTTGCCCGCTATTATGATACGGTGGCAAATAATATTCTTCTGGGAGATATTTCTCATATGAATGTTGAGAAGTATAGTGAAAAATGCGGAAGTAAGAGCAGTGAGAAATGCGGAAATAAGAGCAATGGGAAGTGCGGAAGTGAGAAGAGAGAGAAATGTGGAAGTAAGAATAGTGAAGATTGCAACGGAGAACAATGGAAAAAGATGAAGGAACATTTAGCGGAATTAGGCATTCTGGATGAGATGGAAGGATTGCCCATGGGGTGTCACACTCCTTTAGGGAAACTGGATGCGGGAAGTGTAGATCTATCCGGTGGGCAGTGGCAGCGGGTGGCTATGGCCAGATGCCTTATGAGTCCGGCGCCGGTACAGATTTTAGATGAGCCCACGGCAGCTTTGGACCCTGTCAGTGAAAGCAGGTTGTATGAGGAATTTGAACAAATCAGCAGAGGAAGGACAACCATTTTTATCAGTCACCGTTTGGGAAGTACCGGGCTGGCGGATACTATATTTGTACTTCAGGATGGCAAGGTTATTGAGAGTGGAACGCATAAGGCGTTAATGGAACGGCAGGGACGATATGCGCAGATGTATGAAAGTCAGAAGAGCTGGTATCGTCTTTGATAGAAACGTCAGGCGAATGAAATGAATGGGAGTTTCATGGGAAAGTGGATTCCATAGAAAGGAAATCAATATGGAAAGAGCAGCGAAGAAAAAATACGGCTATTTTGATATTTTGGGCAATATGTTAAGGGTCAGTGTAAAGAATATGCCTGGGACTTTTTTCATTGCCGTTATGATGATGGCAGCAACGGAAGTCTCTGCAAGTGCGGGTGTTCTGGTAAAACAGAATCTGTTTGACAGTGCACAGAATATGATAGGCAGCGGTTCTGTGGAGAAGGTGTATGTGGCCGGAATTGTATTGGGCAGTTATTTTATTGTGGCCATGCTTTTGCAGGCGGTGGGAAATCTCACATATGAGCAGGGCATGCTGCGCTTGCAGCAGGAAGTGGGGAATCTGTTACATAGGAAGGCATCAAAAATAGATCCCATCTGTTACGAGGATAGTCGGTTTCTGGATGATATGAAACGGGCGAATACAGGAATTGAGAACGCGGTGCAGGTGATGTGGGTATCTATCTGTATGGCAGGCATATTTTTGTGTTATTATGGTTTTATGGGAGTATATCTGGCTCAGATCGAGACAGGTTTGCTGATTATGCTCTGTATTTCCTTTATCCCTTATATCATAGGCGGAATCGTGCGTTATCAGACCCATAAACAGGCAGCGTATGTGTCGGCGCCCTATCAGAGAAGAGGAGAGTATTATGGCAGGTGCATTACTGACAGGGAATATGCCAGAGAGACCCGTTTGTTGGGAGCGTATGGATATTTTTTCCGGAAATTTCGGGAAAATATGGCTATAGCAAGGGATATCGACTGGAAGGCGACTAAGAAATCCGAGATCATGGAAATATTTCTGCGTTTTATTTCAATGATAGGATATCTTGGTATGATAGTGTTGTTGTTTTACTATCTGATTCATGGAAGAGTGGGGATTGGGGCGTTTGCGGCAATTCTGTCCTCTCTGGACAATGTATCCGATAAGCTGGACGTTATGTTTCGTAATTGGCTGCCCAGGCTGACTGACAATATCGGCAGTGCGGAGAATTATATGGTTTTTATGAATTTGCCCCAACGACAGGCAGTGAAGGAAATTCCAGCAGGGAGAAGTGTCAGTTTTCAAAAGGTATCCTTTGCTTATCCGGGGAGCGAGGAAGCAGTATTGCACCAGATTGATCTTGATATCAAGGAGGGAGAAACAATTGCCATAGTAGGAGAAAATGGTGCGGGCAAGAGTACTTTTGCAAAATTGCTTCTTGGACTGTATTGTCCTACGGAAGGCAGGGTGGAAATTGATGGTGTGGATACCAGAGATGTCAATCCTGGGGATTCGGAGGGCAGAATTTCCGCAGTTTTCCAAAATTTTCAAAAATATAAAATGACTTTGGCGGAAAATGTACTGATGAGTGACAGTGGGCATCCAATAGATGAAAAGCAGGTTGCCCAGGCATTGCACAGAGCGGGACTGGAGGAAAGCAGTGAGGAGTTTGCGCAGGGATTTCATACCATGCTTTCCAGAGAATTCGGAGGAACGGATCTGTCCGGTGGACAATGGCAGCGTCTTGCGATTGCCAGGGGACTTTACCGACAGCATAATCTGATTGTGTTGGATGAACCCACAGCGGCAATCGATCCGTTAAAGGAAACGGAGATATATCAGAAATTTGCAGAGAGCGCAAAGCATAAAACGGCTGTCATTATCACACACCGTCTGGGGTCTGCTAAAATAGCGGATCGGATTGTGGTGCTTCACAAAGGGAGGATTGCGGAAATGGGAACCCATGAGGAATTGATGAGCCGACAGGGGATATATAGTGATATGTACTATGAACAGGCGAAGTGGTATATGTAAAACGGTTATGGTACAATATGACCATATTCAAGGCATGAAACGGCCGAATGGCCATCCAGGCTCCGGAATTGGATAAAACAGCAGGGGCATATGGGAGTTACGAAATGAAATAGAGGTGTTCCATGCGGATTGCAATTTGTGATGATGAAGAGATTTTTTTACAACAAACACAGAAACTATTGGCTCCTATTGCAGAGGAATATTTTGCTTACGTAGAGATTGACTGTTACCTGGATAATCAGAAAATGCTTTTGGAACATGAAAATAATGCTTATGATATTGTGGTGCTGGATATTCAAATGGAACCTTTGGATGGATTTCAGACAGCGGAACGGCTTTCGGAAATGGAGCATTGTTGTAAACTGATTTTTCTGTCTTCCAGAGAGGAATTGGTGTTTCAGAGCTTTTCATATGAGCCGGTATATTTTGTGAGAAAGGGGCCCCCGGACAGGATGGGGGAGGAATTCCGCCGTTCTTTCAAGCGGATTAGAGAGAAATTGAACCATGAAATCTATTTGTCTTTTACGAATGCCGATGATATGATTGAGAAAGTCCCCTTGACAGACATAGAAAGTATTCAGAGCAGCAGAAATTATCTGCTTTATTATACACTTGATGGCAGAGTATTCCGCCAGAGAAAGACCATGGAGGAAGAAGAGAGGGCTCTGGGCAGATATGGATTTTTCCGAATTCACAGGGCATTTCTTGTCAATGAGAGTCATGTGGTACAGGTAAAACGAGGGATTCGGTCAGTGAAACTGCGTTCGGGAGCACTGTTGGAGGTAGGACGGAATTATAGAGAACATGTGAGGAAGAAATTTTGAGGGTGGATGAGGAACAGTAAAACAGTAGCGAATAGCATTCAACCAGACAGCAGACTCTTGATGCTGGGAAAGTGGAGCGGAACTGGAATAGGAAGTGTGAATATGGAATGGTATCAAAACAGCGGTCTGATATTTGCCATAACAATAGAGAATCTGATGTTACTTGTGGCAGCAATGGGGTGCTTTCTGGTGTATGTGAAGAAAAACAGAACCCGCAAATCCAATGAAGAGTATGAGCTTTTGGATATGTTAAACCGTTATTACAGCCAAAGTGCAAATAATGTAAAGAAAAGCTATGATCAGATCAATATGTTAAAGCATGACATCAGAAATATACTGTTGGTGGTGATGAATTTGATTTCGCAGAATCAACTGGAAAAGGCGCAAAAACTGTTAGGAGAAAAATTGCACCAGATTGACCGCATCTATAAGCTGGTGGATACGGACAATGAATATGCGAATGCCATATTGAATCAAAAGCTATCCGAGGCAAGAGCAGCAGATATGGAAATACACTGTGCCATATTGACCTCTTTTGGAGGAATTGGTAATCAGGATATATGCAGTCTGTTCGGCAATCTACTTGACAATGCCATAGAAGCGAATGTGGGAAACAGCGATCACCCATGGCTGGATGTATTGGTGGAGGGGGAACAGGATAAGATAGAGATTATCTGCCGTAACAGCATTTATAAGAGTCTGAAGTTACATGATAACAGGTTGCCCCTTACCGGGAAGGATCGCAGAGAACATGGTTATGGCAGCAGGATTGTGCGGGAAATTGCCGAAAAGTATGGGGGAGAAGTATTGTATCGTGTTGGTGAAAAAGAGTTGGAGGTTGTGGTGCATTTAATGCGAAGCCTTGCCTGTGGCGAATAAGAGATTGAAACGCCTGTTTTAGGAAACCAGGCAATGAATCAGAGGAAATATGACGGAGAGGAAAAAGGAAATACTGCTGACAGCGGCAATTTTTCTGCAGAAGCTGGTAACGGCAGTGGCAGATGTGCTTTGGCTGGTGGTATTGGCAGAGTTAATTGGGGAAGCGATAGCGGAGAGCAATGGCATAGGAGATGTGCGGAAGGCGGCATGGTACATCCTGTGCCTTATTTTGTTGTCCGCCTGGAAAAGAATGGGTTATAACCTTGGAAGAAGTCTGACACTGAAGCTGCAAAACAGGATTCGCTTCCGGCAAAATTGTTTGATGGTGGAAAAAACGGCCAGGGTACCTTATAGGTTGTTAGAAGACTATGCTTTTGGTCAATTGGAAGATGCGCTGCGGAAGAATATTTATGGGCTGTTTGTATGGAATATGGTGCAGCAATGGAGTAATTTCTGGCTGTACTGTATCAGGACATTGGGCTTGTGCATATTGTTAGGATGGGCGAGCCCTCTTTTGGGGGGATTGTTTTTTCTGCTGCAGATATGCCATACCTTGTTGATTCTGTTGGAAAAAGAACAGGAAAGTCCCGATGATGGGATGGAGAGGACCAGTGCCCAAAGGAGGTATCTGGATGAGCTTGCGCTGGGGTATGAAAGTGTTGGAGAGAGAAGTTTGTTTTCTTATATTGGCTTTCTTGGGGAGAAATGTGACAGAGAAGCGCTGTTTACCAGGAAAAGAGCGTTTGACATATCATTTGCACATGTAAAAACAGAATTGGCAAGTCAAGTGCTGATGACAATGGGATATATGTTGACGGAGATTGCGTTGACTACGTTGCTGACAGCGGGTGGAATTCATCTGGGATATTTTATCGCACTGTCCATAGGTATATATCGTTGTCTGGACCAGATTGGAAATGAAGAAAAGGCGTTGAACAGGTTACAGGAAATCAATGTATTTTGGAAGCAGTGGAACAGATTCCTGCATCTGCCGGAAACGGAAAAAGATGTTGAAAAATCTGATAAATCCCGTTTGTTTCCCAATGGATTTGAATTTGAACTGTTGGAATTTAGAAATGTTTCTTTTCGATATCCCAGAACAGGCAGATATGTGCTGCAGGATCTGAGTTTTAGGATGGAAAAAGGTGGATATTATGCTTTTGTGGGAAGCAATGGTTCGGGAAAAACTACCATTGTGAAATTGTTATCAGGACTTTATGATAATTATGAGGGGAAGATTTTGGTCAATGGAATAGAATTGAGAGAAATTACTTTGGAAGAGAGACGTGGCATATTTGCGGTACTGTTCCAAGATGCGGCCAGGTATCAGGATACCATTCTTGGAAATATCTATCCGAAGGAAATTGGGTCAGCGGAGCCTGGCAGGATCATACAGGCGGAGGCATCAGCAAGGGAATGGCTGATGTTTGAGGGAAGCAGATTCCCCCAGGGAATGAATACGTTTCTTGGCAAAATGGAAGATGGTGTAATACTTTCGGAGGGAGAATGGCAGAGGCTTTTGTTATGCAGGATGTTCGCACAGTCGGCGCAGATTCGCGTTATGGATGAGCCAATGGTATCCCTGGATATTTTCTGGCAGGGCAGAGTGTATGAACGAATTACCCAGGGCGGCGAGGGGGAGACAATGCTTCTATTCAGTCATCGTATGGCGGCGGTACGGAAGGCAAAACGGATCTTTGTATTGAAGGAGGGAGCGATTGTGGAGGAAGGCACTCATGAACAACTGTTGAAAAAAAGGGGATTGTATGCGGAAATGTATGAAACACAAAGTCACACATTGCTGTAGCTGTTCCTTGACGAAACAGAGTTCATCTGGTAGGATAAAATGAGAAAAAGCAACAAAAACCAACAAAAAATCAGGGAACAATCAGGGACTTATGCCCTGCAAGGAGGAGAAAACGTGTCAGAGAAAAAAATACTGCTGGGCAACGAAGCCATAGCGAGAGGTGCTTATGAAGCGGGAGTGAAAGTGTCGGCGGCCTATCCTGGTACTCCGAGTACGGAGATCAGCGAGAGTATTGCCAAATATGATGAGGTTTATGCAGAGTGGTCTCCCAATGAGAAGGTGGCTGCGGAGGTGGCGATTGGTGCGTCTATTGCGGGAGTACGGTCCATGTGCAGCATGAAACATGTGGGAGTGAATGTGGCCTCAGATCCGCTTTTTACGGCGGCCTATACGGGTGTGAGCGGCGGTATGGTGATTGTGGCAGCAGATGATCCGGGCATGTACAGTTCCCAAAACGAGCAGGACAGCCGGATGGTGGCCAGGGCAGCCATGATTCCTGTACTGGAACCCTCAGACAGTGCCGAGGCGAAGGAGTTTACGAAGCTTGCTTTTGATTTGAGTGAGAAATATGACACACCGATCATGGTGCGTTCCACCACCAGATTATCCCATTCTCAGGGAATTGTGGAGTTGGAAGAGAGGACGGAGAGAGAACCTGTTGCTTATGAGCGGAATATTGCCAAATATGTGATGATGCCTGCAAATGCCATCAAACGTCATATAGCAGTGGAAGAGCGTATGAAGAAGATGGGTGAAGATGCCTGCGGAATGTCTGTGAATCGTGTGGAGTACCGGGATTTGTCTGTGGGATTTATCACCAGCGGAATTCCGTATCAGTATGTGCGTGAAGTCATGCCGGAGGCCAGTGTGCTGAAATTGGGATTGGTGCATCCTCTTCCAAGGAAGTTGATTGAGGAATTTGCAGCCAGGGTGGATACATTATACATATTTGAAGAATTGGAACCAGTGATAGAAGAACAGGTGAAATCCTGGGGGATTTTGAAGGCTGTGGGCAAGGAGTTGTTCACGGTGCAGGGTGAGTACAGTGCCAATATGCTGAGAGAGCGAGTATTAGGGCAGAAATGTCAGGTGATGCCCCAGGCACAGGTGCCGGCCAGACCGCCCATCCTTTGTCCCGGCTGTCCGCACCGCAGTGTATATTCGGTGTTAAACAGGCTGAAAATACATGCGGCGGGAGATATTGGCTGTTATACTCTGGGGGCAGTGGCGCCTCTTTCCGTGGTGGACAGCACTATCTGTATGGGGTCTAGCATCAGTACGCTTCATGGCATGGAAAAAGCAAGAGGAAAAGAATATATCCGCAACTGGGTGGCTGTGATCGGAGATTCTACCTTTATGCATACGGGCATTAACTCTCTGATGAATATGGTGTATAATCAGTCCGCGGGGACGGTGGTGATCCTGGATAATTCTACCACCGGCATGACAGGACATCAGGACCATGCGGCTACGGGTAAAACGCTGAAGGGAGAGGTGGTTCCGGCCATCAATATCGCAGGATTGTGTCGTTCCCTGGGGATTGAGCATGTGTATGAGATCAGCGCTTTTGATTTGGACGGACTTGCGGAGGCGTTCCGGCGGGAAACGAAACGAGATGCGGTATCAGTGATAATCACGAAGGCGCCCTGTGTGTTGTTGAAAGGTGTTACTTTCCCTGACAAATGTGTGCCGGTTCAGGAGAAGTGCAGGAAGTGCGGTGCCTGTCTGCGTCCGGGATGTCCGGCTTTGACAAAAAATGAGGACGGGACAGTGGCTATTGATGAGACCATGTGTAACGGCTGCGGATTGTGTGAAAAACTGTGTAAGTTCGGTGCCATAGAGACCAGAAAGGCGGATAGGACATGAGCGTGAAAAATATTATGATTGTGGGTGTGGGCGGACAGGGAACGCTTCTGACCAGCCGGATTCTGGGAAATCTGGCAGTGCGCGGCGGATATGATGTAAAATTGTCGGAGGTGCATGGAATGGCACAGCGTGGCGGCAGCGTGGTGACATTTGTACGGTATGGAGAGCAGGTGGCGGAACCCATTGTGGAGGCAGGGCAGGCAGATGTATTGATTGCATTTGAGCGGCTGGAAGCATTGCGTTATCTGCATTTTCTGAAAGAGGACGGCGTAGTGATCGTCAATGATTGGCGTATCGATCCCATTACTGTGGTGACAGGTGCGGCGGCGTATCCCGAAGGCGTGCTGGATACCCTGTGTGCCGCCAGAAAAACCATTGTGGTGGAGGCGATGAAGACAGCGAAGGAGTTAGGGGTGCCCAAGTCCTTCAATGTGGTGGTTCTGGGTGCGGCTGCCCGTTATGTGGGATTCGGCAGGGAGGACTGGCTGAAGGTGATTGAGGAAACCGTTCCGCCTAAGACTGTGGAGGTGAATCTTAAGGCATTTGAGGCAGGGTATCTTCTGTGATGTCATAGGATTGTCTGCTGAGGCAGGAAGGAATGTGGGACTATGTTTGATAAGAATCATTTGCCGACGTTATATAAAAAGATGTATGAATTGGGCCTCATGGATTATGAGGGACACAGAGAACAATATGTATGGATGGCTGAGATGGAATGGATGACTTATGACGAGGTGATGAATTATGAGTATGAAGAAGGGGTGACGCAGGAGGTACTTCCCTTTGCCTTTACGGGCGGCGGTGATCCATGGGTTTTTATTGAAAATGGTACCGATGAGCCGTACATCGGACGATATTATCACCCGGAAGAGGATGGGGAATATTGCGCAGAAAATATGGCGGGGGCCATTCTTCTCAATATGATTGAATTTGCCGCTGAACCGGCTGTCTGGCTTGACGAGGATGGGAACATAAAAGGAGTCAATTATAGCGAAGAACAAATGCAGGATATGCTGAAAGAATATTGCAGGGTGTATGATGGCCTGCTGCCACAGGCGTATCTCGAAGTCATCCATCAGTTGTCAATGCTCCATTTCAAAGCATGTACCTACAATAATCATGGCCATTGGCTTGCATTGTTATCCAATGACGAAGAAGAGGCCTTGATCAAACGCTATTTGGACTTTGAACATATGGGGGAATCTTTTGCGTGGTATTTGGACGACAGAGAGTAACACAGCGGACGCCGGAACTGGGATAAGAGACAGTGATGCGTGGAAACGGAATGGAAATCAGCAGAGACAGAGCTGGAACGAGAACGGCAGAGTCGAAAATAGTGGGCAGAGCCGGAATGGAAACGGCAAAGTCGAAAACAGGAGGACAGCATGATTTGGAACGAGACAAAGGAGTGTATGAGCAGGGACGAGATGAGTAACCTGCAGGGAATGCGGCTTGTGAAATTGGTGGACAGGGTATACCACAATGTGGAGTTTTATCGGAAAAAAATGCAGGCAGCGGGGCTGGAACCGGGAGATATCCGTGGATTGGAGGACTTGACAAAGCTTCCGTTTACTACAAAAGACGATTTGCGGGATACCTATCCCTTCGGAATGTTTGCGGTTCCAAATTCCCAAATCGTGCGGATTCATGCTTCCAGCGGGACGACAGGAAAGGCCACGGTAGTGGGCTATACCAGAAGAGATATTGATATGTGGAGCGAGTGTGTTGCCAGATGTATTTCCATGGCGGGCCTGGGACGTGAGGATATCATACAGGTGGCATATGGTTATGGATTGTTTACCGGAGGGCTGGGCGGTCATTACGGCGCGGAGAAAATGGGGGCCACAGTGGTACCCATGTCCACGGGAAACACGAAGAAATTAGTGAATATGATGGTGGATTTTGGGGTGACAGGGATTCTGTGTACACCTTCCTATTTGATGCATATTGCCGAAACCATTGAAGAAATGGGAGTCCGAGACAAGATTAAATTAAAAGCTTCCTTAAATGGCGCGGAACCCTGGACGGAAAAAATGCGGGACAAAATTGAGGAAATGTTGGGGATACATGCCCATGACATCTATGGACTCAGCGAGATTATGGGGCCGGGAGTAGCCACAGATTGTCACTACCACAAAGGTCTTCATGTGCATGAGGATTATTTCCTGCCGGAGATTGTGGATAGGGATACTTTTCAGCCGGTGGCGGACGGCGTCACAGGAGAATTGGTGATCTCCACCCTGACCAAAGAAGGAATTCCGCTGATCCGTTATCGAACCAAGGATTTGACCAGTATTGACCATACACCTTGCGAGTGCGGCAGGACCACGGCCAGGATTGCAAGATTTACAGGCAGAAGTGATGATATGTTGATCATCCGCGGTGTGAATGTGTTTCCGTCTCAAATTGAAGCAGCACTTCTGGAAATGGGTGGTACTACCCCTCATTACCTGATGATTGTGGACAGGGTGAACAACCTGGATACCCTGGAGGTGCAGGTGGAAGTGGAAGAGCATTTCTTCTCGGATGAAATCCGGGAATTGGAAAACCTGACCAAGAAGATTGAACATGTGATTCAGCAGGCGATCGGGCTGGCAGTGAAAGTGAAACTGGTGGAGCCGAAAGCTCTGGAGCGCAGTATGGGAAAATCGGTACATGTGATTGATAGACGGAAATTAGATTAAGTTCTCTTTGTACACTGACAATAGCGCTAAGGCGCATGGATATCTAAGTCATTTCCGGAAGAACGCCAAGTGAGCAAACTCACTTTGTACAGGCGTTTTTCTCACAGATTGTTTGTGCCGCCGTTGGCGGCATGTTAGGAAGTGTGAAAAAGTTAGTGTGAGAAATTTCGGGACAGTATATGATTCGTGTAGAAAGTGAGGGAAGGTTATGTATGTAAAGCAGATATCTGTGTTTATGGAGAATCGTGAGGGACGGTTGGAGCAGGTGACAGAAGTATTGAAACAGCAGGGAATTAATATCCTGTCCCTGAGTATGGCGGATACTACAGAATATGGAATGCTGCGTATGGTGGTGTCTGATCCGGAACTTGCCAGGAATGCACTGCAGGAGAATGGTTTTTCTGTCAGACTGACGGATGTTCTGGCGGTAAGGCTGGAGGACAAAGCCGGAGAACTTTACAAATTAACGCATATATTATGTGCAAAAGGGATAAATATTGAGTATATGTATGCACTTGCATCAGCGGACCGCAGGGCGATGATCGTAAAAGCATCAGACGGTGAAGCGGCCGGAAATGCCATTCGGGACGGCGGACTGACACTGTATGGTAATGAGGAACTTTGCAGATAAATATTACTGTGAAAGGTCAGAAGTCTGCCTTGAGGGTTTACTGTGTGTTGGCATTACGGCATTTGTTGCTGGATAGAAAAAGAACTTATTATGTATTGAATGGTTGGAATGAGAAGGCTGGAATGAGAGGATTGCAATGGAACAGGAGCAAATGATAGAGGATATTTTGCGGCATTTGGATGCGGAGACACAGATGGGTGTGATTCGTATGAGTGTGGAAATGGACGAAGACAAAAGCAGCAGAGGAGAAGTGTCACATAAATGCTGCAATATGTATGGACGTCCGGCAAATGAGACTGTGGGGTTGTTGGACTGCTATACAGATATGAATGCGGGAAAACCGGATAATGAGCGATGACAAATGAATCATAATAATCAGCCTGGAGCTGTCAGTCCAGGCTGATAGGAAAAACTATTTTGTGCCGGCAGCTATGAATCTCTATTGTCCATACAATTCTTTTCTTAATTCTTCACAAATGGCTGCCGTTTCCAGCACATCTTCTTCCGGTACCATTTCACTTAAATCATAAGTAAGCGGTTCGGACACAAAATCCATGAGAGCCTTATTGAGCAGTGTATGTTCTTCTGGTGTGGCTGTAATACAAATATCAGGTACATCGGTGTCCAAATCTTCCCCGAACAATTCGCATAGATTAACGCTTCCGTTCACCTTGCACTCCAGCAATAAAGCGGCGAGGTCGGAAATAAGATTTATTGCATAATAGAATTCTGCAGATGGCTCATCATAATCCGATTCCATATTGGCTAAAATAACTGTCAAAGGTTCGTCATGTTGGCGAAAATCTCCATTGAGCTTATCCAATCCGATATCAGAAAAAATCTCCCCAAGTGAAATTTCTTCTTTGCGTTTGTCTGCAAGATACTCCACCAGTGTTAAACTATCATCAGTATCACCAATGTAATGATTCCAATACTTATTTGCAATGTACATTTGCTGCTTCCTCCTGTGATCTGAGTGGGAGAATGCGTCCCCCTATGATGCCATAGCTACAATTCAGTCATGGTATGGATGTCCATTCGGCCGTTTCCTGCCATGAATATGGTCGCATGATGCCATGAATTACAGTTCAATCATGGAATAGATGTCCATTCAACCATTTCCTGTCTCGAATATAGTCATATGATACCACAAAAAAATATACAATTCCATAAAATTTTGTAATGATTGAAGCTTCAGTTTTTTGCATGACCCGGATGTGGCAGAAGAGTTAGCGCAGACAGATTGTTACATTGGTAGTCAGAAGGAGTGATTATTTCATAGCTTGGCACCACAGTGTTTGTAGTATCTGCAAGTCTGATTGCCCGGGATTTTCTGCAATTCTATGCAGCAGGAAACTGGGCGAAAAATGACGGGGCTATTCTGGGATTTGTTACTGTTCACTCCGTGACCAATAACTGATGCACAGAAATCGCAAATGCAGCGATTTCGCGCACGACTGTCTTGCGGTGGCGTAGGTGTGAAAAGTAACTGGGATTTCGCATAGAGAGGAGCGCATTTGAGAAGCAGCTTGACAAGGCTATGATACAGGAATATAATAATGGCGAACCATTGCCGAAAGGTTCCTTTGATGACCCAGGTATTCCCTCTGTATATGCAGCCACACAGGAAGATGTTATGGCTGTGAGGGAGCTGATTTTGCTGGCAGATAGGAGAGAGGCCTACAATGCAACGATCAGCCGGATCATTGATGAGGAGGTTGTGGTGTACAATAATGTAAAAATTATTATTATCATGAAAAAGTCAGGAAAGAAGATACGATGAAAAGATTATTGATAGGAGTGTTATGTTTTATATTGATAGGTTTGACTGCCTGCGGCGATAAATCCGATGGTTTGGTGTCCGGAACGGATGTTGAGGCGGAAACAGATCAGGATGTATATTCAGGTGTGTATCATGATTATGATGTCAATGAGCCCAATCTTATGATTCAAAAGAATGATGACGGAACATATGGGATTCAAATCGGGATTTACAGACTGGTCAACTTGGAGGATGGTGTAGGAAATGCCACAGAGCATGGGATTGCATTTACAGTGACAGCGCCTAATGGAAAGAACATAAACGGAACGGTCACAGTAGATGGTGATATTGCTACGGTAACATTTGACAGCGCGGAATGGAGTGAATATTCAAGTATAAATGAATATCAATATTATAAAGTATCAGAGATGATGGATAAATAGGATTTTGTGACAAGAACGCTGCGAACTTTCATCCTAAATGGATAGGAAAGCTGCAGCGTTTTTCTCACAACAAAAAACATTTGCTTTACAACATTTATATATGTAAATGGATGAATATTCCGATATCATAATAAATGTAAGGTAGAATTCTGCGGATTTCAATTTGTGATGATGATAATGAGATTCGGGAAATGATTGCGGATAAAGTGCGGAGACTGTATCCGGAGGCCGAAGTAGTTATCTGCCGGTCAGGAGAGGAATTACTGCAGGCAAAACAGGAGCCGGATATATTGCTCTTGGATATTCAGATGCCTGGCATGAATGGCATGGAGACGGCAAGACGGCTGCGGGAAAGAAGCAGGAGTACCATTTTGATTTTTTTGACAGCGATGGCGGAATGTGTTTATGAGGCATTTGATGTGAGGGCATTTCATTATTTGGTCAAACCTGTGTCGGATGAGAAGTTTGCGGCAGTGTTATCTCGTGCAGCGGCACAGTATCAGGAGCAATTGTCGGAACATGTCTCCACATTGCCGGAAATTGGAGACGAAGAACGGTTTCTGATGGTAATGTCCGGCGGAAAACACGTTAAGGTGCTGATGAAGGATATCATCTATGCGGAAGTGTTTAATCGGAAAATTGTGATATACAAGAGAGAGGAAGATATCGAATATTATGGAAAGCTGTCAGAACTGGCAGAATGGGCGGGGGAGGATTTCTTCCGTTCGCACAGGGCATACCTTGTTCATTTTAAGTATGTGGTAAAGTATGATGCCGGAAACATCTGGCTGGAGAGGGGCAAGGCGCTTATGGCAAAACAGAATTATCCGGAGTTTGTGAAGAAATTTCTGAAATATAACCAGAGGGAGGGAGCGGGCAGGCGGGTATGGTGAATTGGGAATTCTATGGGGATGTGGTGATGTATGCCGGCGGTGTGTTGGAAAACTGCATATCAGGAATTCTCTTTTGGCGTTTTGTGAAGCCGTTTCTGCGGTCTGAGAAGCAGACGTGGATGGTGGGAATCACCTATGCCTTGGTGATGCTGGCACTGAGATTTTACCCTTATGAAGTAGACAATAAAATTTGTTATGGAATTGGTGTGACAGCGGTTTTCCTTGTTATGTATTGGTTGGACAGAAGAAATCCGGAGCAGAAAGTATTTCTTGCAGTTACATTTTATTTGCTGGAATGGATAGCCTGGGGAGTCATTCTGGGTCCTTGGGATATGATGTATCATGTAATTGTTATGCGTTCGCCGTTCATAGAATTTGCTTTCCGGCAATGGGCGCTTTGGCTGGTGATGGAGATTTTATTTGTGTCAATGGATATCTCTGCCAAAGGATTGTTGATCAAGGTCATTCACAGGGCTTATCACTATAAACAGGAGAATATGACGAAGCGGGAGTTTGCCCTTTTGCTTGCGCCATCCATGTCCGTGGTGGCAGGATACTGGATCAGCAGTTATTTTTGTAATATATATGAGATGGATTCGGGACAGTACATGTATGATATTCATCAGGAGTATATCTGGTTCCGGGCATTGTATATGGCGGTATCTTTTGCGGCGTTGCTTACGGTCATTATTTCTTATCAACATATCAAGGACGGGCAGCGGAAAGAAAAGGAGGAAGCGATACTGTCAAGGCAGATGGAGGATATGAAAAGGCATCTGAATGAGGTGGAGCGGTTGTATGTGGATATCCGCAGTTTGAAGCATGATATGGCGAATCATGTCATGGTGTTGGAAAGCATCTATGGGCAAGCGAGGGTGGAGGAAGAGGATGAGAAAGGAGAATTTATCGGGAAAAGCGGAGGTGTTAAGGACGGAGGAAGCAGCAAGATAGGGGAAAGTGTTGGAAAAAGCGAAATTGCCGGGAAATATATGGCGCAGTTAAAAAAGCATGTGGAGAAAACGATTTTAGAGATTAGCAGCGGCAATCCGATTACAGATGTGATATTAAGGGAGAAGTGTGATGAAGCAGCGGAGAAAGGGATTTCCTTTTGCTGTGAATTTCATTATCCTGCACAGACTAAGGTGGACGCGTTTGATGTCAGTATCATCTTAAATAATGCACTGAATAATGCAATGGAGGCAGCTGGGGAATGCGAAAATCCGTTTGTTTTGGTTAAGTCGTATCAAATGCGGAATGCGTGGATGATAGAAATCAGAAACAGCATGATGGGCTTGCGGGCAATAGATGAGGAAAGCGGTCTTCCTAAAACTGCGAAAAAAGGAGCAGGGCATGGGTTCGGACTTGTCAGTATACAGAAGGTAGCACAGAGATATAATGGAGATATTGATATCAGCCAGGAGGGAAGAGAGTTTGTGTTGAGTGTTATGCTGATGATAGTATAAAGGAAATGAAGATTATCTAAGTCATATCCAAGGAATGGCGAAGCCTTTTTTAGAAGGCAAACGAACAAGTTCGCTTTGGACAGGCATACTTCCAGGTTTGCGGCATGTCTGTAAATGTGAAGTGGAGTATTCAAAAGGGGAGTATTTGCTTTACAACATAAAATGTGTGCTTCACAACAAAGGTCTGTTTTTTTCTGTGAGCGAACCGAGATATAAAATATAAGAAGCCCAAACCGCAGCGTCCCGATAGAGGCCGTCCGCATGGTATCAAGGATATGGCGCCGGAAAGGCTGCTGCGGAATATGGAACAGGAGGAATTGTAGAAGATGACAGTAAGCAATATTAATGGAATGGCATTACAGGGAACAAATTCACAGGCATCGCCGGTGGGACTGGGGCAGGCAACGGATGCATACAGCAAGAATCTTCAGAAACAGATTGCTGATGCGCAGAAGAAGCTGCAAGAGATTGCCTCTAATCAGCAGTTGTCCCCTGAGGATAAGATGAAAAAGAAACAGGAAATCAGTCAGGAGATTTCCAATCTGAATAACCAGCTCAGACAGCATCAGATGGAATTGAGAAGGCAGGCTATGCAGAAAAAGAACGATGCCGCAGAAAATGAACAGGGGGCGGCAAAACAGGAACAGAAAAAAGCCGGAAAAACGGATGCAGGAATGCCAGGGGCAAGTATGCAGACACTTCTGTCCGCAGATTCTGCCATGAAACAGGCGCAGGCACAGGGAAATGCAAAGGCACAACTGGAAGGCCGGGCAAATGTTATGAAGGTAGAAATTGCGCTGGACAGGAATACCGGAGGAGATACTTCGGCAAAGGAGGCGCAGTTGGCAGAGGTAGAAGACAGGGCCGCTTCCGCAGGCAATGCGCAGACGAAAACTTTGTCGGACATAAATAAGAATTTGGAGGAAGCGTCCAGGGAAAATGAGGCAAACTATAAAAAGAATACAGCAGAGAAGGACCATAAAGCCGATGTGACGGACAAGGAAGAAAACGATGTAATGGAAGAGTTCAGGGGTGCAGAGAAGGACGAAGAGGCTGCGGGTATCCATACAGCAGAGTCAGGTCTGAGATGGGCAGAAAAATATGCGCCGGTAGATGTGCGGATTTGAGGATTGTCATACAGTCTGCCAAGTGTCATGAAAAACACTGAATTTATACTCACGGTCACAAAAACTTGCCATATAACCCAACTCACGAGCGATAGCTGTCATGGTCATTGCGGCAAACTTTATCGCTCGTGAGTATAGTATTCTGCATAACGCATGGAGGTTTATACTAAAATCCTGAATTGACATTTTCGGTGGTGAAATCATACCACGCTGCATCTGGTTTTTTCGCTTGCTCGGCATCAGATGTCAGGAATTCTTCCTCTGTGGCAGTCTGGTGATTTACAACAAAGGATTCCCATCCTTTATAAGTGCCTTGGCCATAGGTAATTTTGTCTATGGTGTAACCTGTCTCGGTAAAATCAGCAATGGAACAAATGCCGCCTTCCACTACTCCCGTAGGATCCGAATAGCTGTAAGTGCCATCCTCTTTCAGGTTCATCAAAGTTCTATTATTGGCAGGATAGCCATAAATCTTACCATCCATCTGATGCAGGATCAGGTATCCACCCATGTCACCTGCTGCGCCGAATACAGATAAAATAACTTCCGGATTTCCGTCTCCGTCTAAATCCTCTACAGCAAAATTCCATATTTTCATATCAGTATCATAGGGATCAAAGAGGGCGGGAACATCGACAATATGTTTAGATGCCGCCGTCCCCTCTGATACATAGAAGAACGGAGCCTCTCCCCGAAGAATATCTCCAAAGTCTGTGACATTTGCTATGGGTGCTTTTGCAAATATCACCACGGCTCCTATGCCTACAATGATAACAGCAAAAGTGAGAGCGAAGATTGTTTTTTTCTTGAACTTCATAATAGCTTTTATCCTTTCTTCGGTTGCATTTTTACTAAAATAATTGCTGAAGGGTGTCAGGGTACTTCTCTGTTCTTCCATGTGGAGCAGTGTCATGGCGTATTCTTTGCGATGTTTCCTGCCAAAGTGTCGAATGACACACTCATCACAAGACAGTTCAATGTCCCGTTGAAACATAATATACATTATCCATACCAGCGGGTTGAACCAATGGATGCACAAGGCGGCTGAGGCAATGAGTTTTCTGATCATATCAAAACGACGGATATGTACATACTCATGGAACAATATATACTGCATCTGCCGTTCGTTGCTCCAATCCGTATGTTTGGGTATTAAGATAACCGGGTGAAGAACACCGTAGGTCAAAGGTGTGGAGAGGCCGGTGAGCTGCCGGATGTCTATTGTTCTCCATAGAGGATGTTCCCTGCGCCAAAGCAATATAATATCGTTTTGGACGGGCAGAGCTGTTTTGAATTCATGTTGGCAGCGAAAGATTTGCACTATAAAAAATGCTGCTGTAATCGCTGCGCCGACAGCCCAAATAATGAAAAAAACAGAGACGGATATCGTATCGTTTTGAACTGTCAGAACTGCTTGTACGGTTTCGGTTTCCATACCTGGCGGCTGGTTTGGTAAAATGTCGGCGGTAAAATTGGCAATACCACTTTCAAGAGTATCCAACACCGGGACGTTCCTACGCAATATGGAATAGACACTGAACGGAAAACGGAACGTCACGGGCAAAAGCAGGCGGAGCAGGGCAATGTCCCACAGGGCCAGGAAAGTTATCTTGGGCAGTTTATGAATGGTAAACGCCCGAATCACGATCACAATAAATATAAAAATTGCGCCGGACAGACTCATTTGTAATAAGTTCATGTGAACCACCTCACTCCCATTCCTCGATGGTCTGTTTCAGCTTTTCGATCTGGTCAGCAGTAAGCTTTTTCCTGCCCAACAGAGCTGTGAACAGGTTGTAGGCGGAGCCGTCGTAAATTTTGTTAATCAGTTCGTTGGTTTCCGCCTCCTGCACTTCTTCTTTCGGGATGAGAGCATGGCACATAAAGTTGGGTTCCGTTCGCTGAATGGCCCCTTTTTTAATGCAGCGTTTGATCAGAGTGTAGGTGGTATTGACATTCCAGCCATATTCACAGGTCAACAGTTCAGCAATATGCCGAGCCGTACAGTCGCCTTCGTTCCAAAGCACACCCATTACTTTTAACTCAGAATCAAAAAGTTTTATGTTCATAAGTCCACCTCTTTCTGTAAGACTAGCGTCTTATTTGTGACTTTATAATACAGCAGTCTTATACTGGTGTCAAGTCTTTTGACGTTTTTTTATGATGCAAAACTGTTGTGTGAAGCTTTACATTTTCATGGAATTATGGTAGAGTGGGAGGTGAAAACAGCAAATGAATAGAATGAGACCGGAAAGCGTTTTGCTGACCGGAATCGTACATCACAATTCTGACTTGCAAAGATGCGTTCTGAGCGGTAAGGGCTTATTTTTGTGCCCGGATTTGTGAGCAAACAAATTTTATGAGACATGCACTATGGGTGCGGAAATGAGGGAAAATGAGAGCAGGAAAAGAAAAGGAAACAGAATTAGGAAAAGAATTAAGGAAAGAAACAGAGAAAAACAGTAAAAGGTACACTGAAACAGTGGAACGCGGAAAGAGAAGAGTAGAGGGTAAAACAGAATCCGTATCCGCAAAGTTAAGAAAAACAGTATTCAGGCAGAGAAGAGTAAAGGCAGGAGCAGGAAATGTCGGTACCGCCAGAGCTGCTGTATTGGGGATATGTATGGTATTGCTGTGTACAATGTTTTTTGGCGGGTGCGGAAAACAGGAGTCTGTCAATATACGTATTGGTTCCCTGAAGGGCCCTACTTCCATGGGAATGTTATTTCTGATGGAAAAAGCCAAGCAGGGGGAAACCGCTTCTGATTATGAATTCCAGATGGCAACGGGTGCGGATGAACTGCTGCCCTTGATGGTAAAAGGAGATCTTGACATAGCATTGGTTCCGGCAAATGTGGCAGCAGTGCTTTATCAGAAGACAGAAGGCGGTGTGACAGTGATTGACATTAACACGTTAGGAGTTCTGTACCTTGTCACCGGGACTGCCGAAATTACAAGTGTGGCGGATTTAAAGGGCAAAACTATTTACCTTACGGGCAAGGGTACCACACCGGAGGCTTCTCTGAAATATATTTTACAGCAAAACGGACTTACGGAAGCGGATTATACATTGGAGTTCAAATCCGAGGCTGCGGAAGTGGCTGCGGTATTGGCAGAGAATCCGGCTGCGATCGGTCTGCTGCCTCAGCCCTTTGTGACTGCAGCGTTACTGCAGAATGAAGCCTTGAAAGTGGTATTGGATATGAATGAGGAATGGATGAAGGTTCAGGAGGACGGAAGCGGTATGGTAACCGGTGTCACCGTAGTGCGGAAGGAATTTCTGGAACAGAATGAGGCAGCGGTGAAGGCATTTCTGGAGGAACACAGGAATAGTGCGGATGCTATCAACCAGGATGTAAATACAGGTGCGGCGCTGGCAGTGGAAGCAGGCATTGTGGCAAAGGAGGCTATTGCGCAGAAAGCGATTCCGCAGTGTAATATTACTTGTATCACAGGGGATGAGATGAAGCAGGCACTATCAAAATATTTGACAGTATTGGATACGTTTGCGTCAGAATTGGTGGGCGGCGCTGTGCCAGGAGACGATTTCTATTATTAACAATATATGGAACAGGTTTATGAATGGGAAGATAAAGATCAGAAAATATGTTATTCTCATATTTTGGCTGGCTGTTTGGTTTGGCATTGCGGTGGCAGTGGATAATCAAATATTGTTAGTCACTCCCCTGGAGACATTTCGGGCGCTGATTTCCAGGTTGGGAAAAGGGAGTTTTTATATTGCAGTGGGCAGATCTCTGCTGCGCATTGGGAGTGGCTTCTTTGCGGGATTTGCGGCGGCGATGCTCCTTGCTGTCGGGAGCCGCCGCCATCCTTTGCTGGAGGATGTGCTGGCACCTGTGCTGAATCTTATCAAGGCCATTCCGGTGGCCTCTTTTGTGGTACTGTTTCTGATCTGGTGGGGGTCATCTTTTTTATCAATTGCAATCTGCTTTCTGGTGGTGCTGCCCAATATTTATATCAGTACCCTGGAAGGTTTGAAAAACACGGACGGGCGTCTCCTTGAGATGGCACAGGTGTTTCGTCTGCCTTTTTGGAACCGTTTTTTTTATATCTATCGTCCTGCCTTAAAACCTTTTTTGTACAGCAGTCTGAAAATTTCTCTGGGAATGTGCTGGAAATCGGGAATTGCGGCAGAGGTTATCGGTACACCGGATTATTCTATCGGGGAACAAATGTATCTGTCAAAAATATATCTGGACACAGCGGGCGTATTCGCATGGACGGCAGTTATCGTACTGTTAAGCGTTTTGTTTGAAAAAGTGATTCTTTGGTTTGTGGGGGGCTTTTTCGCATGGGAACCGGTTTGTAAGGGGCAGTTGCCTTATGAAGCCCGCCGGAGAAGAGCAAGAGGAAGGGCTTGTCCAAGTGAGGAAGCAACAAGGAGGAGGGACACCGGCGGGAAAACGGAAGAAGCCCTGGAAAGCAGTTGTGTTGTGGTGAAAACAGCAGAATTGACAGGAAATATCAAATGTATAGATATTGTCAAGTCGTATCATGGTGAGCGGGTTCTGGATAAGGTCAGTGCAGTGTACAAGCAAGGACAGACATACTATCTTACCAGTCCTTCCGGCAGCGGTAAGACCACATTACTGCGTATCCTGGCAGGCATGACAGTGCCGGATAGCGGCTGCATTGAGGCTTCCTTTTCTTGTGGCATGGTGTTTCAAGAGGACAGACTATGTGAAGATTACAGTGCAGTGAAAAATGTAGCGCTTGTTACGGGGGAGTATGGACGAGCTGAGGAAGCTCTGCGGCTGCTTCTGGCAGAAGAAGCTTTGCATAAGCCCTGCAGTCAGTTGAGCGGCGGGATGAAACGCAGGGTTGCCTTGGTTCGTGCTATGGAATCAGAGTCAGCGTATGTTCTGCTGGATGAACCGTTTACCGGAATGGATGTCGAAACCAGAAAACAGGCAGAAGCGTATGTCCAAAAGAGGCAAAAGGGGCGTACATTGATCATTGCCACACATAGATGATGTCTTATCAGGGTAGCATTATCTGTATGTCAACAGACTGCAGGTATCACGCATTTTGCAGTCGTCCTTTTGCACTTCCTGACATGCTGCCTGCGTCTGCTGTGCCTCAGTAAGAGGCACAGACAATCCGTGAGAAGAATGGTTATTTTCATTAATTTGCGAGTTCAAGTTTGCGTCCTTCCTGGTATAAGCGCAGGATTTCCGCACCGTCACGCTCTAATATGTAGCGTCTGCCCTCGCAGACAATCACCTGACCGCAGAGAACATTCGGATTACGGCGATGCAGTTCTTGTATAATTTCACTGCAAAGAGCGGCTTTTTTGGCGGTATCGGCAAAAAGTCCAATGGATTTGGTTTCTTTGTCCTGTTTTGTTAAACTGGACATGCTCCAAATGTCTGTGCTGTCGGAGAAGGCCGCTGCAATAAAGTCTTCTAAGCGGCGGACATATGGAGATACGCCGTTCATGACCATGTAGTGCTCTGTGAAGAAGCAGGCAATGAAGTTATCTGTCGCAGCACCGGGAGTTCTGCAGATTACAAGTGTAACAGCAGGAGAAGCCAGCTCACGGTCCATCTGCAGCAGCTCGCTTTCCGAATAACCGCTTTCTTCCTGATAATAAGAAATCCAGGAAGCTTCTCTTTTGCGCTTGAGAAAGATACCAATTGCAAACAGCAAAAGTGCGGGAATTCCAAAGAAGATGAGTCCTCCAAAAAAACTGAACAAGAGTGCCGCGCCCAGAAGAATAAATCCTCCGGCAATCAAACCTTTTCCGGCGCCTTTGTCGATGCGGATGGCTTTTAAGATACTTCCTTTTCCCGTTTTCATCATTTTCTGATAGAGTTTGTGTTCTGTGGATGCAGTCATATTTTGTTCCGCCTTTCTTTGTTTTGTGTGGATGCTGTAATTTGTGTTACGTGTGGATGATGCTATTCGTGCTACATGTGAATACTGCTATTGGTGTTATGTTTTGAGGCTTTCTTGTTCTATGTTCGTCCCGTTTTGTGAGATCGATTCCTGAGCAACGCAAATCCGCCCAATATGACACCGATGATTCCACATACAAGGCTGGCTAATGGAATGCCGGGGCGCAGGAGTATCCGTAGAGTATAGTTGCCGTCACTGCACAGGTATTCCGCATTTAGACTTAGCATATTCTGGCCTTCGGTATCAGCGTATTTGCTGCCATATACCGTATAGAAGGAATCTGCCGCGAAAGGAAGAGTCTCCAGATATTGCAGTTGAAAGTATCCGCTTATCGTCAAATTAAGTTCGTTTTCAAAAGAACTGGATAACCTGATCCGCTCCGCAAGTTGTTCGTTTCTGCCAGGAGTAAACAAGATAATCCAATCGTTTTGGTCTCGATCGAGAAATTTTGCAATACAATAGATATTGTTATTGTCACTATCCGTCTTTGCGCGCAAAATCTGTAAATTTTCAATATAATAAACTTTCTGGGGATAATAAGCCTTTCCTGCTTTTACCTCGTCTCCATATATTTCACACACATTGTCCGCGCGGAATGGAAGAATATACAGGGTATACAATAACAGACATATTCCAACCGCAAGCCGGATTTTCCCGCTGCGAAGGCCATCGTGTTTCTTTTGGTCATGAGATAGATTTTTTTTGTATTCTTCATAGCTGCTTTCGTTCATAACATGCTGTGCTCCATATCTGATTTTATCATAATATGTATAGTATAAACGATGCCGTTTTAAAATGCAACAGGTACATTGGAACTCCGATTGTTACTATTTACTCCGTGACCAGTAACTAATGCACAGAAATCGCAAATGCAGCGATTTTGCGCACGACTGCCTTAGGTTTTTCGCGCGCTTTATGATACAATATTTACAAAGCGCAATAGAAGGACTATACTAAGGGCAGTGAAGTAGATGTTGGCGGTGAGAGGCAGGAGCAAAAGCAGGCAGGAAGCAGAAACAAGAACAGACAGGAGGTGGAAAAGTGGAAGAATCACGTGTAGCGCTATTGGGTATTATGGTGTCAGAGGCCGAAGCGGTGTCCCGTGTCAATGGGCTGCTTCACGAATATGGCAGCTATGTCATTGGCCGTATGGGGATACCCTACCGTGAAAAACAGGTGAATATCATCAGCATTGTCCTTGATGCGCCGCAGGCTGTCATCAGCGCATTGTCAGGGAAACTGGGCATGATTCCAGGTGTGAGCAGCAAATGTCTGTATGCAGGAAAATAGCAATAAGAGGTATTGTTTTATTTGGCGCCTTTATCATATCAGTATTGTAAGACACATATTTTTGGAACAATTGCTTCTTAATAAAAATTTCACCCCGAAATTCCCAAAAACATTTGTAATTTTATGGTTTGTATGATATAATCGTACAATGACTGTGATTATGTCTGCAGATTGGGTGGGATAACAGTGTGGATTGGTGACTATGGAAGCCTTATACTTTCATGGCAGGAGAGCCACGCTGATGTTGCACAGGGAGTATGGCAGAGATTACTATTCAGCCTACGGCATTGAGGCGCAGACGATTGAAGGAGGAAATGTAGCAATGAGCTTACAGGTAGAGAAATTAGAGAAAAATATGGCAAAGCTGACCATTGAAGTGTCTGCGGAGAAGTTGGAGAAAGCCATTGAAGGCGCATATCGGAAGAACAAAAGCAGAATCAGTGTTCCCGGTTTCCGTAAAGGTAAGGCGCCTCGTAAGATGCTTGAACAGATGTATGGTAAGAATCTTTTCTATGAAGATGCGGCGAATGATTTGATTCCTGATGCCTATGATGAGGCATTAAAGGAGTGTACGGAAAATATTGTATCTGCACCCAAGATTAATGTGGTTCAGATTGAAGCAGGCAAGCCTTTTATTTTTACCGCAGAGGTTGCGTTGAAACCGGAAGTTACTTTGGGTGAATATAAGGGTGTTAGTGTGGACAAGGTCGACACAGAGGTGACTGAGGAAGAAGTAACGGCAGAGATTGATAAGGAGCGCGGCAAAAATGCCAGAACCGTTGAGGTAACAGACAGAGCGGTGAAGCAGGGCGATATTGCTACGATAGATTTTGAAGGTTTTTTGGATGGTGTTCCATTTGAAGGAGGCAAGGAGGAGAATTATCCTCTGACCATTGGTTCCCATGCGTTTATACCCGGTTTTGAAGAGGGATTGATCGGTGCGGAGATCGGTAAGGAAATTGAGATTAATGTGACATTCCCCGAGGAGTATCAGGAAGAAGATCTTGCAGGCAAGAATGCAATGTTTAAGTGCCTGGTAAAGAAGCTGCAGGAAAAGGAACTGCCTGAGTTGAATGATGATTTCGTAGGCGATGTCTCTGAAGAAAGTGATACCGTGGAGGAATACAGAGAAGAGATCAGGAGAAAACTGACGGATAAGAAGGCGGATGAGGCAAGGCGTACAAAAGAAAATGCCGCTGTGGAAGCTGTCATTGCCAATGCCCAGATGGAGATTCCGGATGCAATGGTTGAGACCCAGCAGAGACAGATGGTACAGGACTATGCTCAGAGAATGCGTTATCAGGGCATTTCTATGGAACAATATATGCAATATACCGGTATGACCCCGCAGATGATATTGGATCAAATGAAGCCGCAGGCATTGAGAACCATTAAATCCAGGCTGGTGTTGGAAGCTGTGGCCGAGGCGGAGAAGATAGAGGCTACGGAAGAAGAGATTGAAGAAGAAATCAAGCAGATGGCAGAATCTTATAAGAAGGACATCAATGAGGTGAAGGATATCCTGGGAGAAGAAGGCCGGAAGCAGGTGAAAGAAGATGTGTGTATTAAAAAAGCAATCGATCTCATAGCTGCAAATGCTGTGGAGACAGAGCCGACTGCTGAGAATGAGTAATTACGTTTTACAGTTTCGCCCGATGCCTGCTGCGCGGGAGTGAAATGCCGCAGAGAATGCACACAAAAGGATGTGCAGTTGTAGAAATTGTGTACAGAAGATGAGGAATCCGGCAAAGGATGTACACAAAAGGATGCAAATGCTGAAGAAAATGCTCGAACAAGGATGTGGATGCAGCAGAAAAATACGGCAAAGGCGGGAAGCAAGGGTGAGGAATGCAGATGTGAAGCGTAAATATGAATAAAAACAGAACGGAGGATTTATAATGAGTTTAGTACCTTATGTCATTGAACAGACCAGTAAGGGAGAAAGATCCTATGACATTTATTCCAGATTGTTAAAGGATAGAATCATATTCCTTGGGGAAGAGGTAAATGATACTTCTGCCAGCATTGTAGTGGCACAGTTGTTATTCTTGGAGGCAGAGGACCCGGAGAAAGATATTCATTTGTATATCAACAGTCCCGGTGGTGTTATCACCGCAGGCATGGCAATCTATGATACCATGAATTACATTAAGTGTGATGTATCCACTGTCTGCATTGGTATGGCGGCAAGTATGGGTTCCTTCCTGTTAGCCGGCGGTGCGAAAGGCAAGAGGATCGCGTTGCCCAATGCGGAGATCATGATTCACCAGCCAGCAGGAGGAACCAAGGGACAGGCAACAGAGATTGATATTGCTGCAAGGCATATTTTAAGAACAAGAGAAAAACTGAATCATATTCTTGCGGAAAATACGGGCAGGGATTATGAGACAATATGTGCGGATACTGAGCGTGATAATTGGATGAGCGCCGAGGAAGCGAAGGAGTATGGCATTGTGGATATGATACTTACTTCCCATGACCTTTCCGGTGCTAATAAGTAAAAATGTAGGAGTAGAGTGATGGCAGGGAAAATGATCGGAAATGATATAAGGTGTTCCTTCTGTAACAAGACACAGAATCAAGTTCGCAAGCTGATTGCGGGTCCGGCAGGGGTTTATATCTGTGATGATTGTATTGATATCTGTGCGGATATCCTTGAGGAGGAATTGCAGGATGAAGAGGACGAGGAGGAAGAATCAGTCCGCCCCGATATCAATCTCCTGAAACCTGTGGAAGTGAAGCGGTTCCTGGATGACTATGTGGTAGGACAGGAAGAGGCAAAAAAGATACTGTCTGTGGCTGTGTATAACCACTATAAAAGGGTGATGGCGCCAAGGGATCTGGATGATGTGGAATTGCAGAAGAGCAATATCATTATGGTGGGGCCTACCGGTTGCGGCAAGACCTATTTGGCGCAGACGTTGGCGAAAATCATCAATGTACCCTTCGCCATTGCGGATGCGACTACATTGACCGAAGCAGGATATGTAGGTGAAGATGTGGAAAATATTCTGCTGAAGCTGATACAGGCTGCTGACTATGATGTGGAGCGGGCACAGTATGGAATCATCTATATTGATGAGATTGACAAGATTACCAAAAAAGGCGAGAATGTATCTATTACCCGGGATGTGTCAGGAGAAGGCGTGCAGCAGGCGTTGCTGAAAATCGTGGAAGGAACTGTAGCAAGTGTTCCGCCCCAGGGAGGCAGAAAACATCCTCATCAGGAATTGATTTCCATTGATACCTCCAATATTCTCTTTATCTGTGGAGGTGCCTTTGACGGATTGGAGAAGATTGTGGAGGCGCGGTTGGACCGCAAGGCAATAGGTTTTAATACGGAGATTTCCAAGAAGTCAACAAAGGAGATCAGTGAGCTGCTTCAGGAAGTGACACCCCAGGATTTGGTAAAGTTTGGTTTGATTCCGGAGTTTGTGGGGCGTGTGCCCGTATGCGTTTCGCTGAGAGGATTGGACAAAGAGGCGTTGGTTCGTATTATGAAGGAGCCTAAGAATGCGCTGATTAAGCAGTATCAGAAGCTTTTCAATATGGACGGTGTGGATTTGACTTTTGAAGATGCTGCGGTGAAGGCGATTGCCAGCAAAGCATTTGAACGTAAGACAGGTGCCAGAGGTCTGCGTTCCATTATGGAAAGCATTCTCATGGATACTATGTATGAGATACCTTCCGATGAGACCATTGAAGAATGTGTTATTACAGAAGGTACTGTGGAAGAGGGAAGCGCGCCCTTGACATTCCATAAAAATGATCGCAGAAGAAATCTGGATACGGCTATGTAACTGACAATCATACGGATGCGAAACCAGTCATGTAAGAAAATAGGAGGAGTATTTTCCTGTTTGCTCATATGACTGGGAGAGCATCCGTATTCTATTCATTCAGTTAAGAAATGACAGCCCCCAATGTGCCCTATGCAGAAGAACATTGCTTCTATTGTCAAGGGGTCTGTAGTGTAGAGACGGTACTGGAATGAATTTAAAACAGTCTCGGAATGGAAGACCCCTGGAAGGCTGTTCAGATGCGCCCTATGCAGCTGAACATACTTCCATTATCAAGGGGTCTGTAGTGTAGAGACGGTACTGGAATGAATTTGAGACGGTACTAAAATAGAAAGGAAAACATATGGTAATTAAAAATGTCAGCCTGGAGACTGTCTGCGGATTCACCAGTAAATTGCCGGACAACAGGCTGCCGGAGGTGGCGTTTGCCGGGAAGAGTAATGTGGGTAAATCCTCATTGATCAATGTGTTGATGAACCGCAAATCCCTTGCCCGTACAAGTGCCCAGCCAGGCAAAACCCAAACGATCAATTTCTACAATATCAATGATGAACTTTATTTCGTGGATCTACCTGGGTATGGCTATGCGAAAGCCAGTGAAAGTATGAAAGCAAAATGGGGGAAAATGGTGGAGGACTATCTGCACAAATCAAAGAAGCTGCGTAGAGTATTCCTTCTGATTGATATTCGTCACGCGCCTTCGGAAAATGACCGCATTATGTATCAGTGGATTGTGAAGAATGGTTATCAACCTGTTATCATAGCCACTAAGCTGGACAAGATAAGCCGCAGTCAGCAGCAGAAGCAGGTAAAATTAATCAGGACTTCCTTACAAGTGAAAGAGGGAACATTGCTCATTCCTTTTTCGGCCCAGACCAGGCAGGGACGTGACGAAATATATGCAATTTTAGATGAGGTACTTGTGGAGGCAGATAAGTGTGAGTAGAATTTCTAAGTCTCGCACTGAAGAACGAAAAAACAATCTTCGCTCTCACTTCAAGCGAACGAGTTCGCTTTGGGCGCGTTCTTCCGGATTTGCATCAGTTCATTGATTGTTTGTGTCTCTTGCAGAGGCACTGCCGCCGAAGTGCATGGCGGAAAATGTGTATGTCTTTCGGTACAGTGGAGGAAATGTCATGAAAAAATACTGTAAGGCGTTGGTAAATTTAGGTATTGCGGCAGTGATACTACTCTGTCTTATATTCCTATTGCCAAGGGCATTGGTGTTTTTCTCGCCTTTTGTGGCAGGCTGGATTATTGCGTTGATAGCAGGTCCTTTGGTGCGTTTTTTTGAAAAGAAGATTAAGCTTAAGCCCAAGATCGGCAGTGCATTTGTGATTGTTGTGGTCATTGCATTGGTGGTATTGCTGATTTATTTTGTCTGCGCACAGCTTTTTGAGCAGTTTGTGGGATTGCTTGGCTCTCTGCCCAATATGTTGGAGAGTATGGAATCGGATCTGAACAGCATAGGAAACCGCTTGGAGGGGATACTGCGCAAACTTCCTTTTAACTTGCAGCCGAATTTGAATAACAGTACGGAAACGGTACTAGGATACCTAAGCGATTTCTTTGGTAAAATGAGTACGCCGACCATTACAGCGGCAGGAAATTTTGCCAAGCAACTGCCGTCCATATTTATTGGTGTCATTATGGCGTTGCTTTCTTCCTATTTTTTCGTGGCAGAACGAGTGCAGTTGAACGAGTGGTTTCGGAAGCATACACCGGCTTCTGTGCAGCACAGGTTTCGCATTATTCGTCATAGCCTGGTCAAATCTGTAGGAGGTTATTTGAAGGCACAACTTAAGATTGAAGTGTGGATGTATTTCCTGCTCTTAATCGGACTTGGGGTTCTCCGTGTCAGCTATTTTGGATTGATCGCTTTAGTGATAGCGTTTTTGGATTTCCTTCCATTTCTGGGTACGGGCACTGTGCTGATTCCTTGGGCGATTATTCGTTTTTTGACAGCGGATTACAAGGTTGCCATTGGCTTGTTGATTATCTGGGGCGTGGGGCAGTTGGCAAGACAGCTTATTCAGCCGAAGATTGTAGGAGATTCCATCGGTGTCCCCCCATTGCCCACACTCTTTTTGCTTTACATTGGTTATAAGGTCAGTGGAGTGCTTGGTATGATTATAGCAGTGCCGGTGGGACTGCTTGTTTTCTCAATGTATGAGGAAGGTGTGTTTGACACTACGAAGAACAGTGTCTTGATTCTGATTGCAGGTATCAATAATTTCCGCAGATTGAAGAAGGAGGACTTGTCCGAGGTAAGTGATTTGTCCGGTGAAGAGGTTGGGGCGGAAGACGGCGGAGCCTTGTGCGGTGAGGAAGCTGAGGCGGAAGACGGCGGAGCCTTGTGCGGTGAGGAAGCTGAGGCGGAAGACGGCGGAGCCTTGTGCGGTGAGGAAGCTGAGGCAAAAGAAGGCGGAGACATGGTGCGGTGAGGAGGCTGTGGTGAAGGAAGGCAGAGAAATGTCCGGCGAAGAGATTACAGCGAAAGAGTATGCCTTATTACCTTGCAGGTTGTTAAGACAGATTTGTGGCAATTTCACTAAGCGTATATTGATATTTGTAACTGACCATGATAAGAGTCGCTGGGATAAATCCGTGTTTGGGAGGATATGAGATGTTTGACTTTATAATTGATATGTTTGCAGATATTGCAGAGATTTTTGTTGACTTATGGATAAACAAAGTTGTCAATCAAAAGAAAAAAGAGTAATATAACTGCTCCTTGGGATGTTGTGATGAAAGGCGAGAAAACTGTGCATCAGCAACACAAGGGAGTAAGATATGAGAAGGAAAATAAAAAATTTTATAATTATGAAACTTTTTCCCTAAAAAGTTGTCTATATAAAAAGAGAGTGCAAAACACTCTCTTTTTATATAGAGTAGAAATTTAGAAAGGGAAAACAGGATATGCAACTTTGATACAAGTATATGATAAATATAATTAAGTACGGAAGATCTTTAGAGGAACTTAAGAAAAAATGTAAGGAAAAACTCAATTTTTTTCAAATAATTTGCAGTAAAATGAAATGGTACTGGATATTATACTATGTAAGGGTTTGGGCAAACGGATCAGCATGACAAAAGCAAGCATGGACAACCAAGAATTACAACAGAAAATTGAGAGATACACAGATATGCTGTTCAAGCTCAGCTACATACGTCTTCAGAATCAGCAGGATGCGGAGGATGTGGTACAGGAGGTATTTTATCAGTATCTGAGGAATGCCGCATCTTTTGAAAATCAGGAGCATGAGAAAGCATGGCTTTTGCGGGTGACACTGAATGCCTGTAAAAAGGTATGGCGCAGTGCGTGGAAACGTCATCAAAAAGATGTTTATGATGCTTGCAATGGAAATTCCTTGCAGGAGGGGTATTGTCGTTCAGGTGATATCCTGGAGACAGTGGAAGCGGGTTCTGATATGGTACTTTCAGGAACAACGCCGGGACCGGAGGAAAGTGCTGTCAGGCAGGAGGAAAGAAAGCTGCTGTTACAGGCAGTGCTGAATCTGCCTGAGAAATATCGGGATGTGATACATTTGTTTTATTATGAGGAACTTTCTGTGAAAGAGATTGCCCGGATTACCGGTCGTGGGGAATCTACCGTCACCTCACAGCTTACCCGAGGAAGGGAGCTGTTGAGAAAGTCATTGAAGGAGGAATATGACTTTGGATAAATTTCGTGATGTATATCAGGAAGCATGTAAGGAATTGCCGACGCCTTCCATGGATGTGACGAGAATACAGGATGAAGCAAGCCATCAACGTCTGATGCGAAAACGACGCCAATACATGCTCACAAGAGGCTGTACGGCTGCGGCTGTATTTCTCTTATGTGGAGCGGGAACAGTGGTTGCTAAGAATTACAGGAACAGTATTATTGAAGTATGTGATGAGGGATTTACCATTACCAGTGTGCGAAATACAGAGTTTCAGGAGAAAAATCCAGGGCCTCAGGGATATGAACCGGATACAGCCGCATTTTTGAAAATGGGGGGGGTATTTTCCATAGAGGAAGGTATCCCTGAAACGGATAGCATTCCTGAAGAGGAAAATATTATGGCAACGGCAAATATCTCTGATAAGAAAAGTGAACTTGGCGTGAGAAATACTTTCGATGAAGGAGAAGAAAGCGCGCAACAGGGTGCCGGGGATGAATATTATGTAGAATATTTCATGGAAGAAAATTGCCGGGAGTATGATTCCATTGAGGCATTTCGCGACACAGAAAAATTGATAGCTGTTATTCCTGACATAGCGTTGTTCGGCGAAGCGTTTACCTGTGAAGAGGTTCTGGTTTTCGATGACGGATGGCATATTATGGTTAAATTGTCCAATGAAAATGTATGTTTTTTCATGTCTCAGATGGATAACCGTGATTGTGCCAGTTATAGTTCAGGTACTTCTTATGGCGGACATAGTGTTAATGAGAGGAGTTTTTCCAATAGCCAGGGATTAAGTTATGTGATGTTTGACACAGTGGATGATGAGGGGCAGGTAATCGCTGTTCATGCAGTAATCTCTATCAATGGCTGGGATTTGTCTATGACCTTTGAAGGCTTTGATGAAAATATTGTGGATAAGGTACTAACGACAACGGATTTGTCGGTGTATTATTAAAAAGGTGGGTAATCAGAAGGAATGAATCATCAGAAAAATGCCAGGAAAATGAAGCATTAGAAAATAATGATTAAAAGAAAATGATGCTCAGAGGGGAATCATGATCAGAAAAATGATCAGAAAAAATGGTCAAAAGAAAATGATGCTCAGAGAGGAATCATGATCAAAAAGAATGAATCATAAGAAGGATGGTATGTACTATGGAGAAGAATGTTTTAGTGTATAATAATCAGACGAAAATTGCGGAGAAAATGGGGCCTTTGTTTGCAGGGGAAGAGCTTAGAATGTTGGTAGCGGCAGATGTGCAGCAGTTATATGATATCCTGAAAAATGCGGAGATTCATTTGATGCTGGTGGATGTGGAACTGAACGATAAGGGTTGGGACAAAGGAATTGAGATGATCGCTACCTTAAGGCATAAAAGCACCATCCCTCTGATCGTAGTGTCTGCACAGTCCGCAGAGACGGCGAAGATTATGGCTTTGGAGGCAGGAGCGGATGATTATGTGACGGCTGACTGTAACCCGTTGGAATTGTTGGCCAGAATTAAATCACAGCTTCGCAGGTATACGCAGTTGGTAAATTTGTGTGCAAATATTGACAAAATTTATGAGGTAGACGGCCTGGTGATCGATGATATACAGAGAAAGGTCACAGTGGAGGGCAAGAATGTACGTTTGACACCAATTGAGTATAAAATTCTCCGGCTTCTGGTGCGGCAAAAGGGTAAGGTGTTTTCCAATAGCCAGATTTATGAGAATATCTGGCATATGCAGGCCATTGGTGCAGACAATACCATTGCGGTACATATTCGCCATATCAGGGAGAAGATAGAGAAGAATCCGAAGGAACCCAGATATTTGAAGGTTGTGTGGGGGAACGGATATAAGGTGGGATGATACAGACGACAATGAACAGAAGAGATAAAAAGGAAGGGTGAAAGTAAGCCCTTCTTTTTTTACATCATAAATATTTCATTAACAAGCTTGCCTATATTTTTTCTTATTGACAAAAGAAGGTAAATATATTATTGTATTAAATGAATCATACAATAAAATGAATTGTACAGAGCAGAAGAGTATCAATGCCTTGTACAAGCGGTGTGGGGAAAAGATGCTCAGAAAGGTGGAAGGAAAATGGACAGTATGCAGTTAAATATGTCGGGTGAAATGCCGGCGGTGAAGGAGAAAAAAGGTATTAGCGGAAGCACCATTAAGATTATTGCGGTGGTTACCATGCTGATTGATCACATTGGGGCAGCGGTTATGGCAAGGCAGCTTATGGCGGAGGGTCTTGGCAATATTGCCGCAAACAATGATGTGGCCGAAGTGATGAACTGGCTGATGGAACATGCACTGCTTTATTATGGCTATATGGGAATCAGGATGATTGGCAGGCTGGGATTTCCGATATTTTGTTTTCTGCTGGTAGAAGGATTTCAAAAGACGAAGAATGTGAGAAAATATGTCTTGCGCATGGGGCTTTTTGCACTTATATCAGAGATTCCGTTTAATCTGGCTTTTACGGGAAAGGTGCTGGAGTTTGGATATCAAAATGTGTATTTTACTTTGTTCTTGGGACTTTTTACCCTTTGTGCCTATGAATTTTTTGCAAGGTACAGGCAATCCGGACCAGAGAGTAAATTGTGGATGTTGCCTGTCGTTTTGGGGACGTTATTCACGGCCATGTATGGCACTATGTATGTAAGGAATCTTATTGGGCTGAATTCTACGGAGAGTTTGCTTGCTGCATTGGGTGTATTCTGTGTGATTGTGGCGGTCTGCCTTGTCATATATGGCAGGAAAAAGGGCATGAAGCGCCTTCAGATTGCCTGCGCGGATATGACTGTGTTAGTTTTGGCCATGTATTTGGCGGACTTTTTGAATACAGATTATGCAGGTATGGGGGTATTGACTATTACCGCCATGTATATTTTCCGAAAAAAGAAGGTTTTGTCTGTAACAGTTGGTTGCGTGGTGCTGACAATTATGAGTATCAGTGAAATCCCGGCATTTTTGACCCTGATACCAATTGCTTTGTATAATGGCAAACGAGGATTGAAGATGAAATATTTCTTCTATGCCTTTTATCCGGTGCACTTACTTCTGCTATACCTGGTTGCCGTATTATTGGGACTTGGAGATATTGCAATATTTTAAGGAAAAAGGAATGAAGATAGCGCAGTGACTTATAATAGGAGAAATAAGATATGTTGGAAGTGATTCGCTTGTCGAAAAAATATGGTAAAACTTTGGCGGCTGATGAGATAAGCTTTGCAGTACCTGACGGCAGGATCGGGATTCTGCTGGGGCCCAATGGTGCGGGAAAGTCCACAGTGATTAAGAGTATTGCAGGTTTGCTGCGGTTTCAGGGGGCGATACGTATCCAGGGGATGGATGCAAGGACATTGGATGCCAAGAGATGTTTTGCGTATGTGCCGGAGCTGCCATATATGTATGACGCGTTGACAGTAAGGGAGCATATAGAGTTCATTACCAGAGCCTATGGCGTGGAAGTGTCAGAAGAAGAGAGAAATCAATTACTTGAGAAATTTGAGCTGACAGATAAGCAGGAGAAGCTGGGCAATGAATTATCCAAAGGGATGATGCAGAAAGTCAGTATATGCTGCGCACTTGTGATTCAGCCAAAGGTTATTTTGCTGGATGAACCCATGGTGGGATTGGATCCGGCAGCGATCAAAGAGTTAAAAAGTGTGCTTTTGGAGCTGAGAGAGAAAGGCTGCACCATACTGATCAGTACACATATGCTGGAAATGGTAAAAGAGTTATGGGATGTGACTTTTGTGATGGATAAGGGACACATTCTTGGAACATATGTCAGAGAAAATCTGGGCAACGAGGATTTGGAGGAACTATATTTCTCTGTCACAGGACAAACGGCTCCGCCGGAACAGGCAACGCCGCCCGGACAGGCAGTACAGGCCGGTCCGGACAGGAGGTAGAACATGGGGGCAGTGGGATATCTCTATGGAAAAATATTGAAAAATCGTGTAAAAAAAGCGCTGCACAAGCCAGTGACATATGTTTATTTGGTATTTATTCTGTTCTATGTTATAACCGTTCCGCTTTCTCTGACAATGCTGGTGCAGGAATTTGGCGGGGATTCTCCGGAAGGAATGGCAGCAGTGCTGACGTTGGTGGCATTTTGGCTGATTCCTGGCAATCTCATTGCTTATGCCAAGAGGAAAGGACTGGTGTATAGGAACAGTGATGTGCATTTTCTCTTTCCGTCTCCGGTCAGCCCGAAGCAAATACTGCTTTACGCATATATCAGAACTTTGGCAGTACAGATTCTTCTGAATTTATTTGTGGTAATCTGCGGCGGGGCGCTGTTTCATGTGAAAATCTGGCGTCTGGCAGTGTACTTTGTGTTTGCTGTTTTGGTAGAGAATCTCCTGGAAGGCAGTATTATGCTGCTGCTATATGGGTCCGAACGGCTGGAGGAAACACAGCGGGCATGGTTGGTGAAAGCCGCCTATTTCCTGGCTGGGATATTGGTGTTGATGGGCATTTATGCGTACTTTAAAGAAGGTTTGAGTATACAGAATGCGGTACGATTCCTGAACAGTGATATGGTACAGATGGTGCCTGTGGTGGGGTGGTACATTGCGGTGGTACACTTGCTGCTGACAGGGGCAACTGTGGTAAATGTAGCAGGAAGTATTTGTTATGGAGTGATGTTGGCAGTGGTATTGACGGCCGCATGGCGTATGAAATGTACAGGGGCCTATTATGAAGATGCCATAAAGTTTGCTGAGGATTATGAAGAGGTTCTGGCAAGCCGCAAGCAGGGCGATACCCATAGAAGGCTGGGCAAAAAGCAGAAGTTTGGGAAAGCCTATGTCAATTGGCATGGACATGGGGCAAGGGCGCTGTTCTATCGGCAATTATTGGAATACAAGAAAAGCAGATATTTCATATTTGATGCCAATACGGTGGCAGCGCTGATTGCCGGTGCAGGAGTGGCATATTTGTATATCCAGGAGGGCGGTTTCGGGGGATTTGATATGTTTGTCATCCCTTGTGTGGCTGCATATGTGATATTTATATTTACTGCTATGGGGGGAAAATGGGCAAAGGAATTGTTGTCTCCATATACTTATATGATTCCGGACACACCTTTTCGTAAATTAGTAAATGCCATGGCCATGCAGCATATACAAAGCCTGGTAAATGCCTGTTTGATCACGATACCGGGAGCCGTTGTCATGGGGATGCCGCCGGTAACGGCAGGGTTGTGCATTGTTTTCTATGTAGCGGCATATGCCAACAAATTATATGCGTTGGCGGTGGCGGAGATCGTTACCGGCAATGCCCTGGGCAAAATGGGAAAGCAATTGCTTCAAATGTTTCTGCAGAGCATTGCATTTTTTATGGCAGTTATGGGAGCTTTGGCAGGGAGGCAATTGGGCGGAGTTATGTTGGCATATGTGTTTATGGATTTGTTCCTGGTGCTGTTTACCCTCATTTTTATGGTGATTGCCATGCTGAATTTCTATAAGATGGAGACGGCATGAAAACCCAAGCCATACTTTCGGAACAGGTTGACGAAACGGAAAATTTTGGTTACTATTATATAGACAGAACAATGTGGAATGTATTCAACAGCCCCAATTCATTCTCTTTGTATGGGGAAGGGCGGATGTAAAACGGGAATAGGAGGGTATGGAGATGAGAATGCCTGTTTTTGAGAGGTATATTGATGAGTTAATCGAGAAGAGCACTCTGGATGTGCCTGTATGGAACATTGAAAAGGCACGTGCGGGAAAAGGGGCAGGATGGAATTATATTGACGGATGTATGATTTTGGCTTTGCTGGAAATCTATCAGGCCACAGGGGAGAAAAAGTATTATGAGTTTGCCGATGCCTTTATTGACCACAGGGTTCAGGAAGATGGTTCTATCAACGGCTATTCGGTGGAAGAGTATAATATTGACAATGTAAATGCCGGTAAGACTTTGTTTGCTTTGTATGAGATGAATGGGAAAGAGAAATATCGGAAAGCCATAGAGTTGATTTACAGTCAGGTGCAGACGCAGCCAAGGACGCAGGAGGGGAACTTCTGGCATAAGAAGATTTACCCAAACCAGGTATGGCTGGACGGGATGTATATGGGACAGCCCTTCTATATGGAATATGAGACTAAATTCAACCATAAGAAAAATTACAAGGACATTTTCTCACAGTTTGACAATGTCATTCGCTATATGAGAGATGAGGAGACCGGTCTGTATTATCACGGCTATGATGCTTCCAGACAGGCATTTTGGTGTGACAAGGAGACAGGACTTTCCGGGAATTTCTGGTTAAGGGCTTTGGGGTGGTATTCCATGGCTTTGCTGGATACTTTAAGTAAATGTGAGCCGGGAGACGAGTATCAAGAGGAATATGAGAAGTTGAAAAATACCTTTGTACAGCTTATGAATGATATGTTGAAATTCCAGCATGAGAGCGGTATGTGGTATCAACTGCCCGCATTGGGAGGAAAAGAGCCAAATTATCTGGAGACCAGCGGCAGTGCTATTATGGCATATTCTCTGTTGAAAGGTGTGCGTCTGGGCTTTTTGCCGGAGAAGTACAGAGAATATGGACTGAAAGCGTTTCATGGTATCTGTGACAGGTATTTGAAAGAGACGGATGGGAAACTGAACCTGGGCGGAATCTGCCTGGTGGCAGGATTGGGTCCGGAAAAAAATCCCAAAAGGGACGGAAGCTTTGAATATTATATGTCGGAGCCGGTGGTAGAGAATGATGCCAAGGGCGTGGGGCCGTTATTGTTGGCTTACACCGAATTGCGCAGATTGGAAGATATTACGGCGTAATTCCCCTCTGCGGTTTTTGAACATGGGCGGAAGCATTTATTGCATCCAGCATTGTAAAGCTGGAAGATGTCAAAGCAAAATTGGCAGGGAATGAAGGAAGTCCTGCAAGGCTTAGGGAGAGGGTAATAACTGAAAGTACAGTAGAGGCTTATATTGGGTTTCATATGAAATGCGGCGAACAGGCTATGATTGCATTAGGGGAGAGGAAATCTCCCCTTTTTGAATATAGGATGCCGAATGTTTTGTCTCCGCATATTTCCGGCAGTATGATGATATGTTCACTTGTGTGGTTTCGCTGTTAGGCGGCGGAGGTAATTCAGATAATTGGCATATGTAATGAGTGCATAGCGTGAGTTTTGGTCTAAGGACAGAAGCATATTGATAAAATTTGTGATTGTATAGTCAGCGGTAATATATTTCTTCAAAAGTTCCGGAGGGCATCGGTAGCTTGTGCGGCCAAGCAGATAATCCGTAGTGACACCATAGAAATCAGCTATTTTGCACAACATATTCAGATCAGGAGCATGGACATCATTTTCATAGTTGGATATGGTGGCAATGGAAAGATCCCAAAGTTTCGCCAGCTCTTTTTGACCAAGGCCTTTTTCCTTGCGCAATTCTATGAGAATCTCGCCTGTTTTTCTCATGCTGTATCACTTCCTTCCTGTTGCAGAAATATAGGTATCATATAGTTTAGTATAACTAAATTGTATTGTAGATGATTTTAAGGAAAGTGGAATAGGTTTTTCTAAATACCATAATTTATGACATGATTTTTTAAGAAAAGTGGATTATGGCAGTTGTGTAACATTCGTTGACTTTTGGCAGCAGCAATGATAAGATAAGTAAAATGCGATTACACAAAATAATTGTTCAAAGGAGCAGAATATGATTACCAAACTGATATCTAAAATCCGTAAGACAAATGCCCCCATAGTGGTTGGGCTGGACCCGATGATGAAATATGTGCCGGAATATATCAAGAAGGCGGCTTTTGCGGAATATGGGGAGACCTTGGAAGGCGCTGCGGAAGCCATTTGGCAGTTTAACAAGGGAATTGTGGATGCTATATATGATCTGGTGCCGGCAGTAAAACCTCAGATCGCTATGTATGAACAGTTTGGCATTCCCGGCATTATGGCATTCAAGAAGACAATAGATTATTGTCATGAGAAGGATCTGGTGGTGATAGGTGATGTCAAGCGAGGAGATATCGGTTCTACTTCCGAGGCATATGCGGTAGGGCATCTTGGAAAAGTGCAGGTGGGAAGCAAGGCTTATTATGGTTTTGATGAGGATTTTGTCACGGTAAATCCTTATCTGGGGTCCGATGGGGTGAATCCCTTTTTAAAAGTGTGTAAGGAAGAGAAAAAGGGAATTTTTGTGTTGGTGAAAACTTCCAACCCCAGCAGTGGTGAGCTGCAGGATCGGCTGGTAAAGGCAAAGAAAGAAGAGAAGAGCAGCAAAGGGATTGCGGAAAGCATTGCTGCGGATTCCATGGACAGGCCGCTTTATGAGATTGTGGGTGAGCAGGTAGCGGCATGGGGAACGGCTTGTATGCCTGAAGAGGGAGATTACAGCTATGTCGGCGCTGTTGTCGGGGCTACGTATCCCGAACAGGGAAGAATTCTGCGGAAGATCATGCCCAAGACTTTTATTCTTGTGCCGGGTTATGGCGCACAGGGCGGCAAGGGAGCGGATCTGGTGCATTTCTTTAACGAGGATGGGCTGGGAGCCATTATTAATTCTTCCAGGGGCATTGTTGCAGCGTATCAACAGGAAATATATTCACATTTTGGAGAAAAGGGATATGCGGATGCTTCCAGGGCGGCAGTGTTGGCAATGAGAGAAGATATTTCATCGGCATTGAAGTGTGAGAAGAATTTCTAAGACACCAAAGTACATTGTCTAAGAAATTCTAAGTCTCACACTGAAAAACGCAAGGGCAGCGTTTTGCTCACAGATTGTTTGTGCCTCTTGCAGAGGCACTGCCGCCGTTGGCGGCATGACGGGAAGTGTGTAAAGAAATTCTAAGCGGGCAGAGGGAGTTTGTGTGAAGATGCAAATGGATAAAATCAGTGCGGAACAGATTCCGGCGCCGATGCTGCATGTTCTGTATGCCAGGGCAAAGGAGTCAAAACGGGAGAATCACTATATTTATGATCAAAAGGCAATGGAACTTGTAGAGCGGTTGGACTATGATTTCACCAGGGAAGCCGGAGATGTTTTCATGGGAAATGGTGCCATTGCCAGAACCATTCTTTTGGATAAAATGGTGAAGGAGTATGTGCAGGCCAATCCCGGCGCATGTATTGTGAATATTGCCTGTGGGATGGATACCAGGTTTTATCGTGTAGATAATGGTACGATTCGGTGGTATGATCTGGATCTGCCGGAAGTGATAGAAGTAAGGAAGAGATTGTTCGGGGAGCAGGAACGGGTTGTCATGATTCCCAAATCGGTGCTGGAAGAATCCTGGGTGGAAGATGTGGAAGCGCAGGGGCCCATATTGTTCATCATAGAAGAATTGTCCATGTATTTGGACAAGCAAAAGGTAGGGAAAATTTTTCGGATGATTGGATCACATTTTAAGCAGGCGGAAGTATTGATAGAGGTGACGGCTCCCTATACGGTGAAAAATGCTGTAAAGAAGACAGAAGAAGGCACCGTCCATAAATATACCTGGGGGGTAAAAAACGGAAGACAGCTTCAGCGGCTGGCAACCGGTTTTAAGGCTGTGAAAAGTGTGACACTGATGGAAGGACTGAAGGAAATGTATCCCAAATACAAAGTACTCAGGTATTTGCCGCCATTTCGGAGTATTGCAAACAAGATTATCGTACTTCGTCAAAAATGACGGCGTTAGTGAATTCAATCGGCTTTTTTAGGTTTGGATGTCCCGCGGCGATTGTTTTTCAAGTAATCAGCATAATCTGAAACTGAAGTACGGGAGGCGGCATCTAAAGCGATGATTGTATTGACAAATTCAGATATGGTATAATCCGCAGTGATATATTCCTTCAAAGATTCCGGTGAACAGCGGTATCCGGTGCGGCCCAACAGATAATCCACGGTGACGTCAAATATGTCTGCAACCTTGCGCAAGGAATCTAAATCAGGGAAATGAACACCTTTTTCATAGTTTGAAATGGTGCCTACGGAGACATTCAGAAGTGCGGCAAGTTCCTTTTGCCCCATTTCTCTTTCTGTGCGTAAATCTGCCAAAGTTTCTCCAACACTTTTCATACGGACCCCCTATTTGAATTTATGATATCTAAAAATTATTGTATATGATTTATGAAAAAGCGAAATATCTCTTTATGGATAAAAGGAAAACAGATAAGAAATTTAGGAATCGTGGAAATATGGCGTGCTACAGGAAAACGGATAGCGCTATTTCGTCTTATTTTCAATAAAATGATTGAAAACCTATGCAACGTGTGGTAAAATTGGAAATAATTATGAAAAGTGGGCGCGGCAGTGCAGAGGCGGAACGAGAAACAGGAGGTTTCAAGGGATATGGAACGGTATAAAGAAGAATTTATTGAATTCATGGTGGAGTCCCAGGTGCTTACATTTGGGGAGTTTACATTAAAAAGCGGCAGAAAATCGCCCTTTTTTATGAATGCCGGCGCCTATGTGACTGGCAGACAGCTTAAGAGACTTGGAGAGTATTATGCCAGGGCCATCCATGAGCATTATGGGGATGAATTTGATGTACTGTTTGGGCCGGCATATAAGGGAATTCCTTTGAGTGTGGCTGCTGCGATTGCCTACAGTGATCTTTATGGCCGGGAGGTTCGTTATTGTTCTAACCGCAAGGAAGTCAAGGATCATGGCGATGTGGGCATCTTGTTGGGAAGCAAGCTTGCTGATGGAGACAGAGTAATTATCATTGAGGATGTGACAACTTCCGGTAAATCCATTGAAGAAACCGTCCCCATTCTTAAGAGTCAGGCGAAAGTAGAAATCAAGGGATTGATGGTGTCCTTAAATCGCATGGAGAAGGGCCTGGAGGGAAAAGTGAGTGCATTGGATGAAATCAGGGAGAAATATGGCTTTGACACTCGTGCAATTGTTACAATGCAGGATGTGACAGAGTATCTATATAATAAACCTTATAAGGGTACCATATACATTGATGATAAATTGAAGGCGGCGATGGATCAATACTATGAAAAATACGGGGCGTGAGAATGCGACGGTCGAAGAGGCGGGCCTGATAATCGGAGAGTATAAGCAAGAAGGGAGCAATGGGATGGAACAGAAGGTGTATAAGCTGATGAGAGGAGCTGGGGCTGCCAATATTGCTGTGGGTGTGATTCAGCTTGTGGTAGGACTTGTGACGGGAATCTTGCTGATAGTTGCCGGGGCGAAATTGATTGCCGGTAAATCTAAAATTTTGTTTTGAGTGAAGGAGCTGTTGGCGGGCATTTCCTTAAGGAACGGCGAGTGATAATTTGGACCAAGGTGCAGGTTATCGTGTGCAGGTCCTGATGGGAATGCCTTTTTGAAGTATCGGCAGTTTGGAATTGCAGGAATCATTGCGAACTGCCAAGGAGTGAGGGTATGAGAAAAGGATACATCTTTACTGACAGGAAAATCTCACACCGCGCAGCCATGGCAGTTATTTTAGGGGTGATCAGTTTGATTTCCCTTGGAGTTCTGGTATTTCAGGCTTATGAAGCCGCAGGAGAGGTTTCTGTAAAGCATGGCGTTATTGGGCTGTTTTCCGGAATTTATTCTTTGATCGGACTGATATTGGGTATTGTGACAGTGTGGGAGAAAAATTATTATAAATTGTTTCCGGTGCTGGGAATTATTTTAAACATGGCTGCCCTTGCCGTTGTGGGGCTGATCTTATATATGGGAGTGAACTAGAATGAATGATCTGGATATTTTGCAAGAGCGATATACTCTGGTAATGGAGAGAATTCGGCAGATTCCCGGGGAGCATTTCGGTGATGCTGTATTGGAAGACTATTTTGGGTTTTGTGCGGAATTTTTGATTATGATGGATGATACGATGCAGTTCCTGGCGCAGAGGGGCTTGGAGAAGGCGCCTGTGGAGGAGCTGAAGCGTAGAAATCATGCTTTGTATAAGGATATTCTGCCGGATCATTATGAGGAAAGTTATGGCAATCCTGCCTATGCGGTGAACAGATTGGGAGAAGAGCTGGGGGCAAAATTGTCTTTCTTATATGCGGAACTGCGCAGCTTGATTGGCTTTGTCTATGAGGGAAAGCTGGAGGATGTGGTGATCCGTATGGAATTGTTTGTGGAGGTGTACGCTGCATTCTGCTATGCGTTGGAAGAAGAGGGAGAACTTCTCTCCGGAGAAGAGCTGCGCAAGATTTTATATTGGTTTGTAAGTGATTATGCGGATGTGGCTGCGGAGCGCAGGATTAGTGAGCAGGTCGGTGCGGATGACAGTTTCTATCAGGGAATCACTGCAATTGGAGTGATTATGGAAAGTGACCTCACTGATGTGAGATATTTATATCAGTATGGAGAGTATGTCAGTGACAGTGAGCTGGAAATGGCCGGATTTCTGGCCAAGCTGCCGGAAGAGACCATTGCCGGTATGGCCGATACTTATTCGGAAGGGTATCGAATTGGATTTGAAGTGACAGGAAAGGATTTGTCTAAAAAGCAGACAGTAGGTTTGTATTATCAATTGGGATTTGAGCGGATGATGCGCAGGGCTGTCCGGAATTTTGAGAAGATGGGGCTGAAAGCAATTGCGTTTCGGAGAGCTTACAGTGCGTTGGATAACAAGGGGCTGGGAAACAGCGGTTTCTATGGAGCGATACCAAATAGACAGTTTGATTATGATCATAAGGATGACAATGGGCTGTTTTTGGATAAGAATTATGTGAACCGCAAGTTGGAGGTAACACGTACCGCTTATGAAAAATATAAAGAGCAGGCCAGAGGTTATGGAGGGCCGGCGGTGGTGGAGACTTTCGGGGAAGCGGATTTTAACCCTATATCGAAAAAAGAAGCTTTGCAGTTGACGCCGGAACAGAAATCTCTCTGGGTAGAGTATCGTTCTCAGGCAGGGGAGCTGCAAAGGGAATATATTCCTGAAGATGAGAGAAGCTTTACGATCATTGCTTTTCCGGTTCCGGAGATTGGGCCTGTATTCCAGGAACTCTTTCAGGAAACCATTCGCATCAATACTTTAGATTATATGTGCTATCGCAAGGTGCAGCAGACATTGATCGATGCGCTGGATACGGCGGACTATTGTGAGATAAAGGGCTGCAACGGCAACAAAACAGATTTAAAGGTAAATCTATATAAGCTTGCAGATCCTGAAAAAGAGACGATTTTCGAGAATTGCGTAGCGGATGTGAATATTCCCGTAGGGGAGGTGTTTACTTCGCCGGTGCTGGAAGGCACAGAGGGACGGCTTCATGTCAGCCGTGTATTTCTGAACGGTTTAGAGTACAGGGAACTGGAGATAACTTTTGAAAATGGTATGATACGGGATTATTCCTGTGCGAATTTTGCCACAGAGGAAGAGAACAGGAAATTTATTCGGGATAATATCTTGTATCACCACGAAACATTGCCCATGGGTGAATTTGCCATTGGCACCAATACCGTTGCTTATGTGGCCGCCAGGCGTCTGGGGGTGGAAGCAAAACTCCCCATTTTGATTGCGGAGAAGATGGGGCCTCATTTTGCTGTGGGAGATACCTGCTATTCTCATGTGGAGGATGTGAAGGTCTATAATCCTGATGGTAAGGAAATTGTGGCCAGAGCCAATGAAATCTCCAATTTGCGCCGGACAAAGCCGGGCGCAGCCTATTTTAACTGTCACACGGATATTACCATACCATATGATGAGTTGGGGGAATTGACCGCAGTCAAAAAAGACGGCAGCCGTATTGTGCTGATTCGGGAAGGGAGGTTCGTATTGCCCGGATGTGAGGAATTAAATAAAGCTTTTGAAAAATAGTAGTTGCGAAGAAACGTTTCTTCCGTTAAACTGTACTATAGAAGAAAGTTGCATCAGTTATTGGTCGGAATGAACAGTAACTTGCTTCATGACTTGGCAAATGTTCGTTTTAAGTTGGATTTCAATAAGATGCTATATGGAGTATTATGAGTTGGCAGAGGGTGTGTTACAAATTCAAAGTATAAAATAATGACGTGCATTGCGGAATTGGAATGGAGGAATTATGACGGAGATGGATGAGGTAAAGATGGGTATGCCGCGTGTTGGCATTGTGATGGGCAGTGATTCCGATATGCCTGTTATGGCAAAGGCGGCGGATGTCCTGGAAGCGTTGGGAATTTCTTATGAGATGAGAATCATCAGCGCGCACAGGGAGCCGGAGGTATTTTTTGAATATGCCAGGGCGGCAGAGGAAAAGGGACTTAAGGTAATCATTGCGGGAGCCGGTATGGCGGCTCATTTACCGGGAATGTGTGCAGCCATTTTCCCCATGCCTGTTATCGGAATCCCCATGCATACGACTTCTTTGGGAGGACGAGATTCCCTTTATTCCATTGTGCAGATGCCTTCAGGGATTCCGGTGGCAACTGTGGCAATCAATGGCGGCGTCAATGCGGGGCTTTTGGCGGCTAAGATTCTGGCGACTTCGGATGATGAGCTGCTGTCAAAGCTGAAGGCTTACAGCGCGAAGCTGAAAGAGCAGGTGGAGGCCAAGGACCAAAGGTTGCAGGAGTTGGGATATAAAGCATATATGGAAAATAAATAAGTCAGCGGGAAAAGTACGCGGATGGGAGAGAAAATGGATTATAAAAATGCAGGAGTGGATATTGAAGCAGGGTATCAGTCGGTGGAGTTGATGAAGGAGCATGTGAAAGCAACCATGCGTCCGGAGGTGTTGGGTGGCCTCGGCGGGTTCTCAGGTGCCTTTTCCATGGGTGCATTTAAAAACATGGAAAAGCCTACGTTGTTGTCAGGTACGGATGGCGTGGGGACAAAGCTGAAGCTGGCTTTTCTTATGGATCGACATGACACAGTGGGAATCGACTGTGTTGCCATGTGTATCAATGATGTGGCCTGTGCAGGCGGAGAACCTTTGTTTTTCCTGGATTACATAGCCTGCGGCAAGAATTATCCTGAGAAAATAGCGGCTATTGTCAAAGGGGTTGCCGAAGGGTGCAGACAGGCAGGCGCGGCACTGATAGGCGGTGAGACAGCGGAGCATCCCGGACTGATGCCGGAGGATGAGTATGATCTGGCAGGGTTTGCAGTGGGCATTGTGGACGAAAAAGATTTGATCACAGGGAAGGAAATTCAGGAGGGGGATGTTTTGATTGGGATTGCGTCTTCCGGTGTGCATTCAAACGGATTTTCCCTGATTAGAAAGGTGTTTGAGATGACAAAGGAAAGTCTGGACACCTATTATGAAGAATTGGGCAATACTTTGGGAGAAACTTTGCTGACACCGACGAAGATTTATGTGAAGGCGTTAAAGTCCATCAGGAATAAGGGTATCAAGATAAAGGGCTGCAGCCATATTACAGGGGGCGGCTTCTATGAGAATATTCCCAGAATGCTTCCGGAGGGAATCCGGGCAGTGGTGAAGAAGGATAGTTATGAGGTGCCTGCTGTTTTTTCTCTGTTGCAGAAGAAGGGCGGCATTGATGAGCAGATGATGTACAATACTTATAATATGGGACTTGGCATGGTGCTGGCAGTGAACCCTTCGGATGTGGAGAAGACCATGGAGGCAGTGAAGGCTGCAGGTGAGACACCATATCAAGTAGGATATTGTGAGGCAGGAGAACAAGGAGTGGTGCTATGTTGAGAATCGCAGTGTGTGTATCCGGCGGCGGCACGAATCTGCAGGCCATTCTGGATGCCATAGAGCAGGGAACCATCACCAATACAGAAGTAATCGCTGTCATCAGCAATAATGCAAATGCGAAGGCGCTGGAGCGGGCCAAGTCAAAAGGAATTCCGGCTGTTTTGATGTCACCGAAGGAATATCCGGACAGAGAGGCTTATTATGAGGCGTTGACAGCAAAAATGTGTGAGTTGGCGCCGGATTTGGTTGTGTTGGCCGGATTTTTGGTGAAGATTCCGCCGCAGTTGGTTGAGAAGTTTAGTAATAGAATCGTGAATATTCATCCTTCTTTGATTCCTTCTTTTTGCGGCGTGGGATATTATGGTTTGAAGGTTCATGAGAAAGTGTTGGAACGGGGTGTGAAAGTGACCGGGGCAACCGTACATTTTGTCAATGAGGGAATGGATGAAGGGCCGATTATTTCTCAGAAGGCAGTAAAAGTAGAAGAAAATGATACACCGGAACTCCTGCAGCGCCGTGTGATGGAAGAGGCGGAATGGATTCTTCTCCCCCAAGCCATTGATGACATTGCCAATGGCAGGATTCGGGTTGTAGATAATAGAGTGTTGCGATGCGGGTGAAAGTAATCTTGTGTAGTTTTAGTTCCAACATATTGAATGGATGTCCGTTTGTGGCGGGCAGGGAGGTATCAACATGAAAGTTTTGATTGTAGGCGGAGGCGGGCGAGAGCACGCCATTGCTGTCAGCATGAAAAAAAGCAAAAGGGTGGATACGATTTTCTGTGTTCCGGGGAATGCCGGAATTGCCCAGATTGCAGAATGCGACCCTTCTATCGGCGTGATGGAATTTGATAAGATCATAGCGTACGGGAAGGAAAAAGCGGTGGATTTGGTTTTTGTGGCACCGGATAATCCTTTGGCTGCCGGTCTGGTGGATGTGTTGGAGGCAGAAGGTTTTCGGGTATTCGGGCCAAGGAAACGGGCAGCCATTCTGGAGGCAAGCAAGGCTTTTTCCAAGGACTTGATGAAAAAATATCATATACCTACGGCAGATTATGAGACCTTTGATGACCCGGAGAAGGCGCTGGCTTATCTGGAAACGGCCAAGATGCCCATTGTGCTGAAGGCGGATGGGTTGGCTCTGGGCAAGGGAGTATTGATCTGTCATACCCTGGAGGAAGCGAAGGCAGGCGTTAGGGAGATAATGCAAGACAGGCATTTTGGCAGTGCCGGAGATGTACTGGTGATAGAAGAATTTATGACGGGGCCGGAGGTATCTGTGCTTGCGTTTGTGGATGGCAAAACGATCAAACCCATGGCTTCCGCCCAGGATCACAAGCGTGCCAGGGATGGAGATGAGGGACCTAATTCAGGCGGTATGGGGAACATTTCTCCAAGTCCTTTTTATACGAAAGAAGTGGATGAATTCTGCAGGAAATATATTTATCAGCCTACGGTGGATGCTATGGCCGCAGAAGGAAGAGCATTTAAGGGTGTTATTTTCTTTGGACTGATGTTGACACCGGAGGGGCCTAAGGTATTGGAATATAATGCCCGGTTCGGTGATCCGGAAGCGCAGGTTGTGTTATGCAGGATGAAGAATGATCTGATGGATGTGGTGGATGCCTGTATTGATGGTACTTTGGACAAGATAGATTTGAACTTTGAAGAGGATGCTGCGGTATGTGTGGTGCTCGCGTCCGAGGGGTATCCGGTTTCCTATGAAAAGGGATATGGGATTACAGGACTTGAACACTTTGACGGAAAAGAGGATTATTACTGTTTTCATGCAGGAACTAAATTTGACGGCGAAGGGCGTATTGTGACAAATGGGGGACGTGTTCTGGGAGTAACTGCCAGAGGCAAGACTTTGGAAGAAGCGCGGGAAAAAGCATATGAGGCGACGGAGTGGGTATCTTTTGCCAATAAATATATGCGTCATGATATTGGAAAAACAATAATGCCTTGAAACCCAAAGATATAAGCAAGGAGGTATTAATGTATGGAAAGGGGAAATTTAGGTTCCATAGAGCTTTATAATATTCCACATGTGTGCAAGATGTGTGGGGGTATTATGGTATTTAAGGGTGTGGGGGAATACCGATGCGAAGACTGCAATTATGTGGATTATGATGATTATGGGAAAGTGCGGCGGTATATAGAGGAGCATAGAGGAGCAACGGCAGCGCAGATAGAAGAGGCGGTAGGGGTATCACAACGTACCATCAGGCGTCTGCTGAAAGACGGAAGGATTGAGGTAGCGGAAGGCTCTAAAACGTTCTTAAGATGTGAACTGTGCGGCAAAACAATTCGATCCGGTCAATATTGTCCGGAGTGCGAAGTCAAGGTGCATCGCAAGTTGGAGGCACAGCAGAGAGAAATGCTGCACAAAAATGAGCATGGTTTTGGCATGGAACAAACGGCCAGTGAAGGTCAGAAAAGGTTTAAACGCGATCACTAAAGTGAAAAACAGAAAGCGGAGAATAGACAATGAGAAAAGAGAAAACAGGAAAACTGAGGGAAAAGCTCTTGCTGGGAGTGTTTACGCTGGTGTTGGTAGCAACGTTCGGGCTGTCAGGGGTGTTTGTGAGTTATGCCAGCCAGGCGAAGGTGACAGCGCGCAACGGCGCAAATATTCGTAAGGAAGCCAGCGCCAGTAGTGATAAGGTGGGGGGCGTCAAACAAGGTGAAACGCTGAATATTATCAGTACAGTAAAAGGAGCGGATGGGAAGGACTGGTATCAGGTCAGCTATAATAATCTGTCCGGCTATGTTCGTTCGGATCTTGTGACAGTGACGGAAGGGTCAGTGCCGCCAGCAGAAGGAAATAACGGAGGGGAGATCAATGACCCGCCGGCAGATGTGAGACCATTGAATCCTGTCGGTGCTACTGTCACAAAGGATTCGGGAAGAGTTCGCGCAAACCCTTCGGTTTCAAGTACAATTGTATCAGAAGTTCCTAACGGGTTGGTTCTTACAGTCACTGGAGACGTAACTGATGCGGATGGAAGTGTCTGGTATCAGGTGAATTATAATTCTGGTGATACGACGGTGAACGGCTTTATTCGTTCTGATTATGTTACATTAGAAGCGGATACCACTCCTGTGACAGATACGCCTCCGGATACACAGGAACCGCCGCAGGATCCTGTGGTGCCGGATAAGCCATATGATACCATTTTACATGAGGGAGAATGGCATTTGCTGGATACGGCTACCAATAACGCGTATAAGATTGAAGACCTTTTTGCTTCTGTGAATACGGCAAATACCAATGCAGCATTATATGAGGAAGTTGCGAAGTCAGAGAAAAATCAGAAGATTATCATTATTATCCTGGTATTTTTGTTGGTGGCAGCAGTTGCCGGTATCGCATTCCTGGTATTTAAAATCAAGGATATGATGGATGCAGCATATTTTAGCGAAGTTGAAAATGATGCACTCAGGAAGAGAAAGGCCACGAGCCAGGGTGGAAGTCAAAGAGCTGTACACGCGATGGGCGCAGAAGGACAACAGGGAAGAAGCGCAGGGGCAAGGCAATCAGGGGCATCTCAGGGCCAGAGAGCACAGGGAGCAAGTCAGAGATCTGTAGGGACATCCCAGGGCCAGAGAACATCGGGTGGAATGTCCCAGGGCCAGAGAATGCAGGGAGCAGGGCAGAACCAGAGGTCCATGGGTTCTTCTCAAGGTCAGAGAATACAGGGTTCCGGACAAGAGCAGAGAATGCAGGGTTCCGGACAAGGCCA